>JBKJQB010000276.1:0-10378 GCA_046594105.1 Thermoanaerobaculia bacterium | reverse complement strand
ACGAGACCTCGGACGCCATCCGCGGTCTCCTCGAGGCGGATACATGGTCGTCGCTCTCCATCGGTGGCGAGCACATTCACGACCCGGACGATCTGGCCGCCGTCTACCAACAGCGCGACTATGCTCCGATGTGGGTCTCCGATCCGGCCCATCTGCGGGCTTTGCTCGGCATGCTGGAGGGAGCGGAGAGCCACGGACTCCGCCGCGGCGACTATCACTTCAAGAGCATTACGGAGCGTGCCAAGCCGTCGCTGTCGGGCAGCGATGCAGCCGAGCTCGAACTACTGGCGAGTGATGCGTTTCTGACGTACGCCCTTCATCTAGGCCGTGGCAAAGTGCGCGAGGAGCGCATCGCGGACTGGAACGTCGATCGTCCCGACCTCGACCTGCGTGCACGCCTGGCGCGAGCCGCGAAGGATGACCCCGCCGCCAGCATTGCGGACCTGCTCCCGCGAAATCCAGGATACGACCGGCTGCGCGAAGCCCTCAAGCGTTATCGTTCGATTGCAGCCGATGGCGGATGGAAGCCGCTCAGTGGAGGCACCGCATTGCGCGCAGGCGACCGGGGCCCGCGAGTCGCGGCGCTTCGAAAACGGCTCAGCATCACCGGCGATCTCGCGCCGGACGCCGGCGATGCATTCGACGCCTCGCTCGGGTCAGCCATGCGTCGATTCCAGACCCGCAACGGTCTCGATCCGGATGGCGTCGCCGGTCCGGCAACCCGCGCCGCGCTCAATGTTCCGGTGGCAAAACGCATCGAGCAGATCACGATCAATCTGGATCGCTGGCGTTGGCTGAAGGCCGATCTCGGAGCGCGCTACGTGCTCGTGAACATCGCCGGCTTCAATGCCGGGCTTTACGACGGCGACCGCCTGACCCTCGGAATGCGCGCCATCGTCGGCAAACCCTATCGCCGCACTCCGATCTTCAGCGATGACATCCAATACATCGTTTTCAGCCCCTACTGGAACATCCCCTCGTCCATTGCTCATGGTGAGATTCGGCCCAAAGGCACCGACTACATGCGCCAACACGACATCGAAGTGCTTTCCAGCGGGCGCATGCGCCAGCTCCCCGGACCCGACAATGCTCTCGGCCGGGTAAAGTTCATGTTCCCAAACCGTTTCAGCGTCTACCTCCACGACACCCCGGCCCGTGAGCTGTTCAAACAGACTTCACGCTCGTTCAGCCACGGCTGTATCCGGCTGGCCAAGCCGCTACAGCTCGCCGAGGAGTTGCTGCGCAACCAGGGGTGGACGATGGAGCGGGTCGAAAGCGCTGCACACCGAACATCGCCGCAGACGGTGAACCTGGCGAAGAGCGTTCCCGTGCACATTCTCTATTGGACCGCGTGGGTCGACGAGTCCGGTACGGCTCAATTCCGCCACGACGTCTACGGGCGTGATGGCGCTGTGGCGCGAGCGCTTCGCCAGCGGCCCGAGGGAAAGGGCGAAGGAGCTCGCTGATGGGACCTCGCACAGCTTCTGAGATCCATTCGCAATCGACTGGCAGTCAAAGTTTCCTGACAACATCACTTTTTGAGGCCGGAACATGACCGCCAGCCCGAAAAACAGGATCGTCGCGGCCGCCGCAATGATCGCCATTGTTGCAGGTGCCTTCGCCTGTCACCGGGCGGACGACTCTCAAACCACGACCATCTCACAGGTACCGGGGCGACCGTCGCCCCCCTCCGCGGCAACGCAGACGATCGGCGAGACACCGATGGTGACCACGGCCGGGAGTCCATCCCCATGGGAAAACGATCGCAGAAACTTCGAGCCGGTGGTTCTTTACGACCATTCGATCAGCGTGCGAGATCTCATCCCTGCCATCCCGACAGTTTTCCGCGTGACCAATCGAGGGGCAACGCCGCACCAGCTGATCATCGAAGGCAAACGGATGCGAGCGTCGCTCCCCGCGCCGCTCCAGCCGGGTGAAACGATGATTCTCCAGGCACTCCTCGATGAGGACCGTTATACGTTCCGATTCGCGGAACCAGGCAATGCGGAGCAAGTGAGCGTTTCCACCTATCGCCCGAACCAGTGAGCCCGAGTCACTCCACCAACGCCTTGAGCAGGGCGTCCCCCCGCGCGGCGTTTACGCTCCATTCGAGCCCTGCCCTACCAGCAGCAGGTGTGCGAGCCGCTCCATCGCGGCGTCGATCGACTCGCGGTCCGCTGGCGGATGCGTGCATCGCGCGGCCGCGGCGGCGATCAGATCGGCCTCCTGCCTGAGTGCCTCCCTGCGTTCCAGGCTCACGGTTCCGCCGGCAATCGATTCCAGCGAGTTCAGGAGTCGCGTCAGCACGGCGATGTTGCCATCGGCGTTCTGTCGAATCTGCTCGAATGCTTCGCCGAGAAACGTCTCGAACCGCGGCCCCCGGCCGATGACTCGCAGTATGCCGTTGTCGACGGAGAAGGGGGCGGCGATGCGACGTCCGGACATGCGACCGAGGATCGCAGATAGATAGTCGACGCAGATCACGGCCGTCGTCGAATCGTTGATCCCGGGCGAGAGCGCGCGCAGGGCGATGTCGACGATCTGCCGGATTCCGAAACCTGCATCCTGCTCCAGGGTTCGCTGCCTGCTGATCACAAAGGCGCTACGGAATCGCGAGGTCGCGGACTCGTTCAGGGCACCCGACGCCGAAACCAGCGGCATGGAATCGACGACGAATTCGCCGGCGCAACGCTCCATTCGTACGACGACGTCGTTTTCTCGCGCCAGCGACAGCAGAGCGTCGTGATCAACGCTCTCGAGATAACCGGTCTTCTTCGAAAGAACGCTCGTTCCCAGGAGGATGCCGGGAGGTGGGTGGGCATCGTCGCCTCCCTCGCGGGTATCGGGATCGGGATACAGCCGGTCCACCGCGGCAATCGTCTCGCCAGCCACGGTGGCGATGATCGTGGAGGCTTGAATGGAAAGGGAGATGTGGTGGATGAAGTAGATGAGGAAGCCGATCCCGACGAACGCCAGTACCAGCCCCCCCATGACCGCAAGCGATGGCACAAACATTCCCTCGTCGCCCGCGCGGATCGTGCGCAGTACAACCAGGCAGTAGGCGAAGATTCCTACGAATACCCCGAGGACGATCTGGTTGATGGTATCGCGCATGAAATTACGCAGGACACGAGACGTGTACTGGCTGGAAGTGAGCGATAGGGCCACCAGCGTGATGGAGAACCCGACGCCGGCCACCGTGACCATCGATCCGGCTACGGTGGTCAGCAGGCCGCGGGCACCGGCCGCACCGGCCCCGAAAAAGAGCGGCCACTTCTGGAGGGCGTGCAGATCGGCGTGGGTATCGATGCCGATGAGCGTTGCCGCCAGTGCCACGGCGCCGAGCACCAGCATTCCGGGAACAAACCAGAAGCTGGAGCGAAGCAGCTCGAGCCAGTGGCGTGGTTTGATCCTCACTGCGGCGCCCCGGTTCCTCTGTCTCCGGCCGCGCTCTTTTTCTCCGGATCGCGCAGGAGATTCTCCTCCTGGTTCAGCGGACCAACACGGCGTGCCTGTTCCTCGATGACTTCAGCCTCGCTGTAGAGGCCTGCTTCTGCTCTCGTGGACGGGGTCGAATCATCCGAAGCGAGAGGGGCACTGGAAGGTTTTCCTTCCGTGGCCGCCGCTGTCTGCGCTTCGATCATCGTCACCGGCACTCCGCGCGGAAAGATGACTTCGCGCGCCACGTCCGGCATCGAGATTCCGTTCTTCTGAAATGCCACCTTCACCAGGCGGATCACCGACGATCGCACCTTCAGCCAGCTATGCTCCCGGCCATTGAGCCAGAAGTAGATGCGCAACTGGACCGTCGACGCTCCGAGCCCGTCGACGAGCACGGACGGCTCCGGATCCTTCAGCACGGCCGGATGTTCAGTCAGTACGTTCCGAGCGATCTCCTGCGCATCGCTGATGGAATCGTCGTAACCGATTCCGACCACGAAATCCTCGCGGCGATTCGTATTCGTCGTGAAGTTTCGCAAATTCGTCTTATAAACGGTGGCGTTGGGAATCTGCACGAGATTGCCATCCAGCGTCATCAGGATCGTCGCGCGCACATTCAGCTGCTGGACGTAACCCGTCACGTTGGTAATCTCCACCAGATCGCCGGTCTGAAACGGTCGCTGCATGCTCAGAAAAATACTGGCCAGGAAGTTTTCGGTGATGTCGCGGAAGGCGATGCCGAGAGCGAGACCGATGACGCCGGTACTACCGACTATGGTCAAGGCGAGTTGCGTCAGTCCCGAGATGCGAAGCACGATGTAAGTGCCGGTGAGCACGACCAGCAAGCCGATGGCGCGGGCCACGACATTGCGGAGCAGCGGCCCGGTAATGCGCGAACGGAGAAGCGTGCGCGACGCGCTCGTGGCCAGCAGCCCCGCGCCCACCGAGAGTGCCAGTACGAATAGTCCGAAGATCACGAACGGCAGCGCGCGCACCAGCTCGCGCCACAGAGTGGCCAGGCCATTCCACGCCGGCGCCAGGTCCCAGGCCGAGGTCTTCACCACTTCGATGCGGTTGACCACGGCGACGACATCCTGGGTATTGCGAGCGAGATCCGAGGCCCATTTCTTGAGAGCATCGGACTCGGTCCCGCCGGTGAGAAACACGACTCCGTCCTGGACCCGCACCTTCGGATCGGTGAACCAGCGGGTTGCCACGAGCACTTTCTGCAGACGACGCTCGATCTCTCCATCGTGCGCGGCGGGCGTAACGTCCACCTTGGCGGCGGCGGCCGAAAGCGTGTCGGTCTTCCCGTCCGGCCCAGCGACAGTTGCCTGAGCCCCCGGTACGGGCTGGGCCCGGGCCGCGGACGCCCCGGGCAGGATGGCAACCAGCACCAGCGTGACCACCCGTGCCACCCTGGCGGCTGAACCTCTTTCCGTTGTCGTCGCGGCAATCGCCGGCTCAGTCCGACGAACGGCCTCCGGCAGCACGGTCTGCACCCGCGGAAATGGTCGCGCCGCAGGCCACAGCCTGCCCCGCGGAAAAGCGAGAACAACGGCGACACGTCGCACCATCGTCATTGAGAAACTCTCCATGGTCATCCTGAGCCCGATAACGACCTGACCGTCGACGGTGAGCGAGATGACACCAATCGACCCGTGAGGCGCGGCCGCCCTCGGCCGCCTCTGTTCTTTTACCTGACAGACCGCGAAAATCAAAGGCGCAGGCGGCCGACGGCGGCCGCGCCACACGACGTTCAAGGCTCGTGTCATTAGAAGCGTCATTCCGCGCGGGCTTCTTTTCGCGGTCGGATCCAATTCCTGGCTGGGGGATTGTTTTTGAACCACGATCCCCTGCGAAGGTCCTCGATCAAAGTATGAGTGCGACAATGTCGTAGAGAATCAACGGCGCGCGGTGGATTGAGCAGGGACTGCGCCGCGGGCGCCGGCGGGAGCGGTGCCCGCGGTTTCGATGGCGAGGGCCGCTGCACCGTTTGCGCATCCGTGGACGGTACGCCCTGCCGGGGAGCGACCGTACTCTTGGCGATGACGGGCCGGGACTGTTGCCTGTTCGCAGCCGACGCCAATGATGGACACGAGCACGGCCACAAGACCAATATCAGGGGGTCGGCGTTGATGGTCGCCGGTTGATCTGCAACATCGCTGCCGTGGTATGGGCGGCACCGCAGCAAGTTCGGCGGATCGCGATAAAACGGTCGCCGTGGGATGATCCTCGGTCGTCCGGAGCGGCGACGGTCAGGATGAGTGGCATCGCAATCGCAGCGGCATTTCCCATCCCAGACAGCGCACTACGAGCTCTCCGCCGGGAATCGCAAGCGGGTCGCATCCTTGTTGAACACGCTCGAAGAATGCGCCAGCACAGGCGGCCTGATCCCAGAACAGAGTTGGGACCCTCCTGACCTGCCCGAGCAGGAACACTACTTTTGGCCGGCCCTCGGGATCGGCCCGCCCGCTGGTCTGGGCACACGCGGAACGCATCAAACTGATGCGGTCGATGCGCGATGACCGCGTATTCGATCAACCGGTGCAGACGACGAAACGTTACCAGGACGGACAGCGGCGGAGCTCCGGCACTTCGTCACGGTCTCGCTCGCCAAACCGGCCCGCATTCATTGGAGTGCCGATGGTTGGAGCACGGCACTCGACACCATCACGATCGGCCTGGGAACTCACATTGCTGATCTGGACACTGTCGGCTTGCCCGCGGGCTCCAGGGTCGTGTTCACGATCTACTGGCTGGAGGGGGCCCGTTGGAAGGCACCGACTCCGAGCTTTCGGCAGTCTCGCCAGACCCTTGAAAGCGCGAAGGCCGGGACCTCCGCCTCGGTCAACCAGGATCACCCCGGTGGAAACGGGGAGCATTAAAACTCCTGACCGCAGCTACGATTCTGGTTGTGCTCATCTCGAGCCATAGAACCGATTGGACAGCAGCGGCCGGCCGTTGCATCATCATGGACGCTCCGACCATCGACGAACCTGTCCAGGAGTGTGGGGCGAGGCACGGGCGCAGATTGGGTCGTGTCATCTCGGAAGGAGTCATCAATGCTGTTCTGTCCCAGCTGCAAACGGGTCTTCGAGTCCAGCTCAACCGAGTGTCCGGACGATCATGTTCAACTCGTAAACGACCTTCCGTTCCAGACCATCGACGGCGGCGAGAAAACGTGGGTAGAGATTGCCAGCGTCGGGAGGCCAACGAAAGCGGCGCTCATCAAGGGCTTTCTGGACTCCGAAGGGATCGACTGTCAGATCGAGTCACTGAAGTTCAGCATGGAACCGGTCAATTTCGGCTCGATGGGCGAGATTCGCATCTACGTGCCCGCCGACCGCGAAGCGGAGGCGATGGAGTTGCTCCGCGAGCGCGAGAAGGACTTTGGCGGCGACGATGAGTGATCGGCCCGAACCGTCGGGCCCGACGCGCAGGCCACGCCGAACCGTTGAGCCGTGAAGCTCCGTGGCGGACGATGGTTGCGTCCGATCCTCCATCCCATCGCTGGACGCTCGGCTCCGGAGGAATTGCGCCCAGGCAACGTGGGCCAGATCGGGGCGGGGCTGGCCGGTGGAGTCCAAGGTGGTGAACTTCGGACCCTGTTGCAGCTCATCGAACAGGCCCAGTTCCTGGAAGGCAATCGCGTGCTCCCGTTCTTCCGCGGTCAGGAAACGTTCGCGGCCATGCGCGCCGCGATCGACACGGCTTGCCACGAAGTTCTCGTCGAGTCTTACATCTTCAAGGATGACGCGACTGGCCGTAGTCTGAGCGACGCGCTTGCTCGCGCCGCCGAGCGCGGAGTCGAGGTCCGTGTGCTGGCCGACGCCTTTGGCTCAATTGCAACGCGCCGCGGTTTCTGGAACGAGATGCGGTCGCGAGGAATCGAGGTGCGACTCTTTCACCCACTGTTCCCTCACGTTCTGCTGCAGCCGTTCCGCGATCATCGGAAGATTTTGGTGGTGGACCGTAAGACTGCATTCACGGGAGGGATGAACATTGGGGATGAATACGGATCGAAACCTCTTCGGTCCCAGGGCCCGTGGCGCGACAGCCATGTTCAGATCGATGGTCCTGCCGCATGGGAGATGGCGACCGTGTTCACCGAGGCGTGGGCCGTCTCCGGTGGTGGCGAAGTTACGCTACGCCCGATCGAGCCGGGCAGTGCCGGGACTTCGGTTCTCGTTCTCAGCTCGCGTCCCGGTCGCGGTCACAGCGAGACAGCTTCCGTCCTTGCGGCCATCGTCGGTGCCACTCGCCGGCGTCTCTGGATTACTAATGCCTATTTCGCTCCGTCGCGGCGGACTGTCGATGCTCTCGGGAAGGCGGCACAGAACGGAGTCGATGTCCGCTTGCTTCTGCCGGGGCGAACCGATGTCCCGCTCGTCAGGCACGCTGGCCATGGCCACTACGCTACGCTCCTCGAACGGGGAGTGCGGATCTTCGAGTATCAGGGAGCAGTCCTGCACGCGAAGACTCTCGTGGCCGACGACTTCGTGTCTCTCGTCGGGTCGACGAACCTCGATTTCCGCTCGTTCCACTTCAATTCCGAATGCAACGTCGTGATCCTCGACTCGCACATCGGACAAGCCTTTGCTGCGGCGTTCGAAGACGATCTGCCACGGTCCGATGAAGTGACGGCATCGCGCTGGGGGCAACGATCGCTCCTCCATAGCATCGGTGATGCGATCGCATGCAGCCTTGGCCGCTGGCTATGAGAGGGTCAGACCTCTTTCTGAGAACTCGCGCGGAGGTCGGTCTCAGGTCGTTTCGACCCGGCTCCGAAGCAAGTGCCTGACTCGGATACCGAGTACGTACACTCGGACATCTACGTCGGACGTCACGGGAAAAGGAATTCGGTCCCGCGCATTTTGCTATGACCACTGCATCCCTGCGAGGGGATAGGAAGAGAAGGCATATCGCTGGAAATAGTCAGCACTGACGACACCCGTGGCGGCCGCGCTGATCTCCAGCCTCTGACGTATTCATCATCGGCGCCGGCCAGGCGGGCCCTGCGCTTTCCCGGGCCTCTAGGAGTCTGCCCGGCGGAAATTTCGAATTTCGAATTGAACAGCGAAAAGGGTTCTTTCTCCGGCCGGGGTGTGGCGCGGCCGCCTTTTCAATTCGAAATCCGGAATGAAGGGCGGCACGGTGGCGGAGCTCGGGCAGTCTGGAGATCGAGAAACCGGCATTCTCGATGCGTACGAGTACATGCGCACGGTCTATCCTCAGGTTCGTTACGACCGACAGCAGGCCGTGAACAACTTCCGTTGAGTGATGCTTACGGCTATTCTACTCGGTCGCCTTTCCCGATTGCATGTACAGGTCGGCAAGCTTGGTCTTCACCCCCTGATCGGCCCGGGCGAGGTCGGCTGAGATCTCATCGCGGCGCGCGAGGATCCCTTCGAGGACGACTCGTTTCTCAGAGCCGGCAGGAAGCTGCGGGCTGTTGACGACGCTGCGCAGACCATCGAAGTACGCCGTGGCATTCTCGGCAGCGACGCCGAAGTTGTTCGCATTGGTCTCGTGCAGAACCTCACCGAGACGCCCGCGCAGGCGCGCCACTTCAAGATCGAATTGCGTCTTTGCGAGCAGCGCCTGTGCCTCACCCAGGCGCTGCGATGCCTGGCGCGACTCCTCGGCGGCCCGACGAGCTCGCGACGAGCCCGGAAGATAGCCGGCGAGGAAAATGAGCACTATCCCCGCGGCAACGGCGAGGCCGATAATCAGACGTTTTCGTGATGGGTCCATGGACTCCTCCCTTCGCAATTGGGGTTTCAGTATGGACCAGAAAGATAGGGGGTGCGAGACAACGCCTTGCAGTTCCGCCGCGACTTGTAGGGCGCCCCCAGGCTCCATTTCCCCATTGCTGGCGGTGTCATACGGCGAGGCGACGAGATAGAGATACTTTTCGGCGGCATCGCGGAACGGCTCGAGCGCGGTCAGCGCGCGGCCGCGCGCGTCGAGCACATAGAGCATCGGCCACTCGTGAGCGGCGTCGTAGTTCGAACGGAACGAAGAGCGAGTACGAGAGCCCCGATGCCTCGGCGCATGTCACGCGCTCGGTCAAACCGCGCCGGACCGTCTGGCCGGCCCGCGGACGCGGCTGCTAAACGAATCAGGATGTCGAGGAGTAATCGGGCGCCGCCACGCACGGGTGATCTCCCCTGGCCCAGCGCGAGGGTCCCCTTCACCCGACCTCAGGGCTTTCGGCCCGGCTCGCGCGAACCTGTTTTCCGAAGGGCTCTCAGTTGGAGATTGGCCGTGCTTTTGATGTGCCCCTGGCTCTTGCGCGTGGACTTGCGCGACGGGGTTCCGGATGCCGAGTTCTCGAGCTTCGCTCCTCCCTTCTTCTCGGCTCGGGCCGATCGATTTCTGTCGGCGGTCGCGCCGCGGCCAACCCGGCGATCGGTTGCGCTCACGCCGGGCTGTGCGGTGTCCACCGGAAAGTCCCGGCGTGGACGGGGCGCGCGTTTCGGTTTGGGAGGATTTGCGTTCCGCTCCTGCTGCATACGAAAGAGATCTGCCTTCTTGACCATATGTGAAGTATATCTCCGCTCCGCGGAAGTAACCTGGGCTGACAGACTCGACCGACCGTGGGAAGGGGAAGCAGCGCCCAAAATCCTGACCGCGGGAAAGCTCGTGTCTGCCGACGTGGATGGTTGCGGTCGATCGCGACGTGATGGGCGAAGGACCACGGACTCAGCGTCCGACTCTGTTCATGGGATTCCGACGAGGCCGTGCTGGCGGCTCATGGCTTGACGGTCGAAAAGTCCACGGATATTTCGTACAGGGTCCCCGTGGCGGATGCAGTGCTGACGCGCGTGGCGTCGACGCCCGCCGCGGTGAGCAACGTGCGAATGGAGCTCGTACGGGCGGCCTCGTTCGGGTCGCTTGCCGGAGAGCGTAGGACCAGACGCCAACCGGAATG
>JBKJQB010000251.1:0-12075 GCA_046594105.1 Thermoanaerobaculia bacterium | reverse complement strand
AGCCAGCGCGTCGGTTGCCATCAGCGGAACGACTGGCTCCTGTCCCGCGGCGGTGCCCACGCTGCTCGCTCCGGTCAACGCGGCAGCAGGCCTGTTCAGCCCCATCACCTTCTCGTGGACTTCCGTTCCCGGAGCCACCGGCTATCGCCTGTGGCTGGCTCTGGATAATGGCGCGGCCCAGGACGCCGGGCAGACCGACGCCGCCACCACCACGCTCGCCCTGTCGCTCAACGCCACCAACGTGCTCTGGTATGTGGAGGCGCTGTTCCCGAGTTGCCCGCCGCAGAGCTCCGGTTCCTTCACCTTCACCATCGAGCATGATGCCTGCGCCGATCGCCGTCCGGCCAACCTGATCGCTCCGGTGGACGGCACCACCGCCCCCTCCTCCACGCTGGAGTTCCGCTGGACGCCGTCGGCGCACGCAGATGGCTATCGGGTTTGGGTATCGATCGATCAACAGGACTTCGCAGCGCTCAACACATCGTCCACGGCGACCAGCCTGGCGGCCACCATCGGAAGCGGCAAGGTCGAGTGGTTCGTCGAGTCGCTGTTCAACGGATGCCCCTCCACGGAGTCTCTGCATCGCATCGTGAGCGTCCCTGCTTCTTCCAACTGCGGTGGCAACACCGCCGCAACGCCGGTATCACCGGCCAAGGGGACGGTGGTCTCCACCGGCGCCACCGACTTCACCTGGTCCGCGGCGCCCGGTGCCGTGGAATATCAGCTCTGGCTCGGTCTGAAGGGATCGATCCCCTCGTTGCTCGGCTCCACTCCGTCGACCACCTTGCACCGCAACATCCCGGCCGGTGAGCTGGAGTGGTTCATCCGCACGCTGTTCAACGGATGTCCCCCCATCGATTCCGCGAAGGTGGCTTTCTCCTACACCCCGCCCGCGTCGTGCAACGCTTCCGCTCCCATCCTGACGGAGCCGGGAGACAGCGTGACCATGGCCTCCCTGGTGGACTTCCGGTGGAGCGCAGTTCCGGGAGCGAAGCAATTCAAGGTGTGGATCTCGCTCAACCGCGCTCCGGCCACGCTGCTCGGCAGCACCACGAACTCGCGTCTCGACCGGCAGACTGTTCCGGTGGGAGCGATCGACTGGTACGTCGAAGCACTCTTCGACGGCTGCTCTGCGCAACAGTCCACCACCGGCTCGTTCACCGTCGTTCCCCCGCCCCCTCCCTGCCAGATTCCGGATGCACCGGCGGCACGCGCGGATGCGACGGTTTCCTCGAAGGTCAACTTCAAGATTCGCTGGTCGCCCATTGCCAACGCCAAAGGCTACGAGATTCAGGAGGCCAGATCGGCGGCCTTCACGGTCAGCGAGTCGCGTCCTGTGACCGAACACGAATTCAGCGTCCAGCATCAGAACTCCGGCAACAAGCCGGCGATTTACTACTACCGCGTCCGCGCCATCAGCGCATGCAACGGGGAGCGCAGCCTGTTCTCCACCACCGTCGAGGTCAGCGTGCTCCCGGAGTCGACGGAGGGATCGTCTCCTGCTGACGATCCGCAGATCACGCATCACAAGATCGTGCTCGGAGGCAATGGACCATCGGCCAACGGCTTCGTCGCCGCTGCCGCAGGCGCGACCTTCGTGGCCACCACCGATGAGCCGTGGCTGACCATCACACCATCCAGCGGAATCGTTCCTCCCGGCGGCATCGTCCTCGACGTGACCGCCACACCGAAGGGCCTGCCCATCGGCAGCAGCACCGGCGCGGTGCACATCACCCTGGGAGCCACCACCCAATCGGCGATCAGTCCGAAGGGCGATCCTCCGACCACCACCACCAACATCTCGGTCAGCCTGGTCCAGCCGGTTGCGCCGAAGCCGAAGAACACTCCTCCGCCGGATGCGCTCATCATCCCGGCCGTGGCTCATGCCGATGGTCTCCGCGCGTCGTTCCAGTCGGATGTGCGGGTCACCAATACATCGACCACGACGCTCAAGTACCAGCTCACCTTCACGCCGACCGGCGATGACGGGATCAAGCAGAGCAAGCAATCCACCATCGATGTCGCGCCCGGCAGGACGGTCGGCCTCGACGATGTGCTCGACTCGTGGTTCGGTGCGAGCGCCTCGGTTCACGGCGCCTCCGGAATGCTGGAGATCCGCCCGCTCAATGCAACCTCGGCCTCGACCAGCAGCAAGGCCGTCTCCGGTCTGGCCAACCTGGTGACCTTCGCCGGCAGCCGCACCTACAGCGTCACCGGAGGTGGGACTCTCGGCCAGTACGTGCCCGCCGTGCCCTTCGCCAACTTCATCGGCCGGTCGACGGACGCCACCAAACCCTCCATCCTGAGCCTGCAGCAGGTGTCGCAGTCCTCGGCCTTCCGCACGAACCTCGGTCTGGTCGAAGGCTCCGGTGAGCCGGCCAACGTCCTGGTCAGCGTCTTCAATGCCGGCGGGCAGAAGCTCACCTCCTTCAGCCAGAGTCTGCAGGGCGGTCAGCATCTCCAGCTCAACGGCGTTCTGGCTGCCAGGAACGTCTCGGTCACGGACGGTCGCGTCGAGGTGCAGGTACTCTCCCCCGGCGGCAAGGTCACCGCCTACGCCTCGGTCATCGACAACCAGACCAACGATCCGATGCTGGTTTCGGCCATCCCCATCACCACCAAGGGTTTCGCGAACTACGTATTGCCCACAGTCAGCGATGTGAGCAGCAGCATCGCAACCCAACAGACCGATGTCCGGCTGTTCAACGCCTCCTCTGCTCCGGTGAAGACGACCCTGTCGTTCTTCCCCGAGGGAGGGGGCGCGGCGCAGACGAGCGACCTCACCCTCGCGCCGAATGAGGTGCGGACGATCAATAGCGCAGTGCAGTCTTTGTTCGGGATGACCAATGCGAACGGCGCCCTGCACATCGACACCGCGTCGGCCGTGCCGCTGGTGGCCACCGCGCGGACCTACAACCAGACGAACCAGGGTACGTACGGGCAGTTCATTCAAGCGGTCACTCCGAGCGATGCGGCTTCGAAGGGATCCCGCGCGCTGCAGATCCTCAACATCGAAGAGTCCAATCGCTATCACAGCGATATCGGACTGGCAGAGGTCAGCGGCAAGTCAGCCAGAGTGGAGATCAGCGTGACGCCCTCAGACGCGAAGTTCGCGGTGAGCACGGTGGTTGACCTGGGAGCGAACGGAGTGAGCACATTCCGCCAGCTGCTCAAGGGAGTGGGCCTCGACAATACCTACAACGCCCGGGTCACCGTGCGGGTGATCGACGGGGACGGAAAAGTCACCGCGTATGGCACCGTGACGGACGCCAGGACCAACGATCCAACCTTCATCCCAGCGCAGTAACTCTCAGAGAGGGCGGGCAGGACTTCGGTTCTGTCCGCCCTCTGGCCGCACCGAATCTCTCAACCCTTTCGGGTCGCTTTGATCAGCGCTTCCATGTGGGAGAGATAACGCTCCAGCGCGCGCCGTCCGGCTGCCGTCAGCGCATAGTCGGTGCGCGGCATCCGTCCCTCGAACGTCTTGCGGCACGTCAGGTAGCGAGCTTCCTCCAGTTTTCGGGCGTGGACGCTGACGTTGCCGTCGGAAGTCTCCAGGATGGCCTTCAGCTCGTTGAATGAGAGCGAGGGGTTGACGGCCAGGGCGCTGACGATGCCCAGACGAGTCTTCTCGTGAATGAGCCGATCGAAGTCGGGGACCCGGTTCTCCACCACCGGTTCCGCGGCGCGACGATGACCTTTAGGACTTACCGCCGCCTCTTCTTGCTTCGCAGGTTTAGCCGCCATGGTTCCTTCCGATGATGAATCCGAAGATGAGATGAAGGCCCCCGAAGCCGGCACCGAGGAGGGTATTGCCCACCTCGAGGCCGAAGGGCGACGCAACAATTCCGAGGAGCATGAGCGCGACGCCCATGATGGGAATGAGACGGAGGGAGAAGGCGCCGCTGCTGACGAAAGCGCAGCCATAGAGGAGCAGCCACACCGCAGGCAACGCTTCGAATGAACCGCGATGAGCGAGCACCACGGTGAGGATGGCACCCGCAATCATGGGAGCAAAATAGCTGGTGAAGAACCGACGCGAGGCTCCGGACATGAACGGTGGGGGCGAGCGGCGCGCCTTCAGAAACATCGTCGCGCTCCCGATCACGGTGGCAACACCGGCTTCCACCAGCCAGACGGTGAGCCAGTCCATCGGGACCGTCACCCGCCGGGCGGCCACAGCACTGGCGACCAGAGCCGTCGCTCCGATGAGCATGCCTCCCCAGCCCGGAATGGAAGTGAAGGACCCTGCGCGCTCCATGGCCTCACGGATGAAGCGGAGGTCGTCCGCGGCGTGCTGGCGCATGGAAACCGGCTGGTCGCTCACACCTGCATGATACGGCAAAGTGCTTTACTGTCACTCTGACGCCTCCGTGGGAGATGAACGTGCGCTCCGTGGTTCTGAGCGAAGCGTTCGTAGCGCCGGCCAGCTCGTCTCTCCAGCATCTCACCATCAATCGCTCGTCTCACGCAGTGCGCCAGCTTCTAATGAACCGTCTCTTGCAGCTCTCGGGAGATCTTCCTGCCTTCGGCGCGCCGGCATCCTGCCGGCCGGTCCGCGGGCATCCTGCCCGCACGAGCTCGCCGAACAGCGCCGGCTGGAAGCCGGCGCTCCGTTCGCTCCGCTCAGAAGAACCACGAAGCGCACGTTCATCGCCCACTCAATCGCGCATCGCGACGTTTTCCAGCTCAGGATGACGGCGATTCTTCACCGCCCTCAGTCTTCGGCCCGACCGGTCCGCTCCCCCGCCGCCTCCTGATCGAGGAACCACCAGGTCTCACCGGCGTTCGTGACCTGCGCGATGGGATAGTCCGCGCCGCCGCGGAGCTGCTCGATGATCGGTCGCTTCTTCGCTCCCGCTGCGAGGACGATGCGGAGCCTGGCCGCCCGCAGCACCGGCTTCGTCAACGTGACCCGCCAGGCGTCCAGTCGGGGGACGTGCACCGCCGCGGCGAGACGGTCCTCGACCGCCAGCACGCTGGTCCCGGGAAACAGCGACGCGGTGTGGCCATCGTCGCCCATCCCCAGCAGCGCGATGTCCAGGTCGCCCACTCCCTGCTCTAGGTAGTCGGCTTCGAACTGTCGCGCCGTCGTTTCCGGATCGCCCAGTTCGGTCCGAAAGCGCAGAAAGGTGTGATCGGAAGACATCCCCGTCGCAAACAGCGTGGCCTCGATCATCCCGGCGTTCGAGTGGGGATGATCGATGGGTACATACCGTTCGTCGACCACCACCCAGATGATGGAAAAGGGTGCCAGGATCTGGCGCAGAGGATCGGAACCGAGGAGTGTGTAGAGCGGGGGCGGAGTGGTGCCCCCGGACAGAGCGATGGACCGGGCTCCCGCTTCCACACGCTGCACGATCGTCCGTGCGGCGGCCGCCACCAGATCCTCAGTCGAATCGAAGACTCTCGTATTCATCGAACGATGCGGCGCGACAGACGGGCGGCTACCGGAAGAACCTGGAGCAGCACGCGATCCCCTTCGTTTCGCTTCAGTTGCCGCACGATCAGTTCGGCGGTCTTTTGCTGCGCGGTGCGCGTCACCGACTCGGGGGCGCTGATGTCGCCGTCGACGTTGGCGATCAGCACCCCGCGGTTCCGATCGCAGGTAATGCTGGCCGACGATCCGTCATCGAACGAGATCTCGGCCAGGCTGATGCCCCCGACATCGGACGATTGCTGGCGCCGTTCGAATCGGTATTCGACGGGGCCGAGCGCGCCTTCCACCCTGGCCTCGCTGTCGACGACGTGTCCGGCCTGGGTGCCGATCCAGGCGGCGTACAGCAGCGATTCCGTGGAGTCGCCAAAGAAATCGCGCTCGGCGATCGCGGCGACCACACGAACCCGGCGGATTGTTTTGAGGCGGGTGCGCATGGCCGGAGGATCGAAGATCCTGGCCGTGGCGGCCCGCCACTCCTCCAGCCGCACCCAGTTCATGTCCGCAGGGGCGGTGGCGGTCTTCTGGGCGATCCGGCTGATCAGCATCAGATCGGCCGCGGAGTCGAAATCGGCGGAGTCCACGATCAAGCGATCCGCCGGTTCGAGGATGGATTGCACGTAGTCTTCGTTCTCCTGCGGAAGGTCGCCCAGCCACCACACCGCAACCGGCATGTCGGGGATGAGCAGCGCATTGACCACCGGCGGCAGCCGGTGAATCCGATCGCCGCCAGCCACCAGGGTGATCTCTTCGGAACAGACCTTCTTGCCCCCGCCGGCCAGGTGACAATTGGCGCTGATCCAGGAGGAGAGCTCCGGGCCGCCTGACGCATTCGCGCGCACGATGATCGTTCGCTGCGGGATGGAAGCGCTGGCCCTGGCTAGCGCTTCGCTCGCCTCGTTCTGGAACTCCTGGGAGGTGGTGTGGGCGACGACGTTCCACAGCGCGGCTCGGGTGAGGGCATGCTCGCCGGTCTCCTCACCGCGCCACAACTCCGCCAGGCTCTTCTCGATGGCATTCACATCGACTCGAACTTCTACGCCGGTCGTCGCCGCCGCCAGATCGGTCATGAGCGCGTCTCCCGCAATCCGTTCACGGGCGTCTCCACTTCCGCCCGTCGCGTTCGATCAGCCGGTCGGCCCCGTCCGGACCCCAGGTTCCGGCCGGATACAACTCCGGGGACTGGGCATCAACGGACCACGAGTTCAACAGCGGATCGAGCCAGGCCCACGCGGTCTCCACCTCATCGCGACGCGCGAATAAGGTCGAATCGCCGAGCATTGTCTCCAGCAGCAGCCGCTCATAGGCTTCCGGCGGTTCCCCTCCGAACGAGGTGGCGTAACGAAACTCCATGGTCACCGGCGCAGTGCGCAGGGTGGGCCCGGGAACTTTCGAGTCGAATTTGAGCGATATTCCCTCATCCGGCTGGATGCGGATGGCCAGCACGTTGGGCTGCGTGCGCACGCTGGACTTCTTGCGGAACAATGGGTAGGGCGCGGGACGGAAGTGGATGGAGATGTCGGTCACGCGCTTGGGAAGGCGCTTGCCCGCGCGGATGTAAAACGGCACGTCGGCCCAGCGCCAGTTATCGACGAAGATCTTCAGCGCCGAAAACGTCTCCACGTTCGAGGCGGGGTTGACGTTCTCTTCGTGACGATAGGCTGGCGCCTTCTCCCCCATCACCGACCCTTCGCTGTACTGCCCTCGCACCGCCACTTCGGTCTCGCGGCCGCGGGGAAACTCGCGCAAGGCCCGCAACACTTTCACTTTCTCGTCGCGCACCGCCTCGGCTTCGAAGGCCACCGGCGGCTCCATGGCCAGCAGCGAGACCAGCTGCAGCATGTGATTCTGAACGATGTCCCGGGTGATGCCGGCTCCTTCGAAGTAGTTCCCGCGCTTCTCCACGCCGATGGACTCGGCCACGGTGAACTGCACGTGATCGATGTACTGCCGATTCCAGAAGGGCTCGAAGATTCCGTTGGCGAAACGCAGGACCAGGAGGTTCTGCACAGTTTCCTTGCCGAGGTAATGGTCGATGCGGAAGACCTGCCGCTCGCGGAAGGTGGTCACGGCAACCTGGTTCAGCTCCTTCGCGCTTTTCAGGTCGTGTCCGAACGGTTTCTCGATGATGACGCGGGTGTAGGGACCACCCTTCTCCGGATCGGTGACCATCTGCTTGCTGCCGAGGATCTGGGCGATGACGGGAAAGAACTGGGGAGGGACGGCGAGGTAGTAAAGGCGTCGCCCACCCGTGCCGCGCGACTCATCGCATTCCTTCAGTTTCTGGTTCAGTCGATCGTAGGCGCCCGGCTCGCCGAATTCCCCCGCCACGTAGAAGAGGCCCTTGGCGAAGTTTTCCCACACGGCCTCGTCCACCGGGCGCACGCGCGCGTGCTTGTCGCACGACTCCCGCATCGACTTGCGGAATGCCTCGTCGGAGAATTCGGGGCGCGCGAAACCGATGATGGTCTGCCCGGCCGGCAACAGGCCGTCGTGCGCGAGCGAGTAGAGCGCCGGAATCAGTTTGCGCTGGGTGAGATCACCGGACGCGCCGAAGATCACCAGAGCCGAGGCATCCGGGACCCGTTCCTGCTCCAGCCCTTCTCGAAGAGGATTGGCTTCCTGGCTCACCGTCATCGTTGCTGCCTCCGATTGATCGCGATTCTATCGAAATGAACGACCGGCCACCTCGGCCCGTCCTGATGCAGCGACCTTTCCTTCGGATAGTATCCCTCCATGTCGCAACCCACCTCGCGCGTCGCCATCATCCGAGGCCTTCGTACTCCGTTCGCAAAGTCGGGAACCCACTATGCCCAGCTCTCCGCTCTCGATCTCGGGAAGATGGTCGTGGCCGAACTGGTTTCCCGATCAGGAATCGATCCCGCTTCGATCCAGGAGCTGATGTTCGGGAACGTGATCCCCTCGGTGAAGGCGCCGAACATCGCTCGTGAGGTCATCCTCGGGACCGGACTTCCCCGCAAAATCCCGGGCTACACCATCGGCATGGCCTGCGCCTCCGCCAACCAGGCCATCACCTCGGCGGCCGATCTGATCTTCCGCGGCTACGCCGACACCGTCGTCGCCGGCGGCTCCGAGTCCCTCTCGGACATTCCCATCCTTTTCTCGAAACGATTCGCCGACACCCTGGTGACCGCGAGCAAGCAGAAGAGCCTGGGCGGAAAGCTGGCTACGTTCTCCCGCATCCGGCCGAGGGACCTCGCTCCGGAAGGACCGGCCCTCGCTGAATCGACCACCGGGCTGACCATGGGCCAGTCTGCCGAGAAGATGGCCAAAGAAAACGGCATCACCCGCGAGGCCCAGGACCGCTTCGCGTTGCAAAGCCACCTCCGCGCGGCGAAAGCCAGTACGGACGGCCGGTTCCGCGACGAGGTCATGACGGTAGTCGTCCCGCCAGGCTTCGACAAGGTGGTGGAGACGGACAATCTGATCCGGGGCGACTCGACGCTGGAGGGCATGGCCAAACTGCGCCCGGTCTTCGATCGCACTTACGGAACGATCACCGCTGGAAATGCCTCACCGCTGACGGATGGCGCGGCGGCGGTTTTACTGATGTCCGAGGGCAAGGCGAAAGCGCTCGGGCTGACGCCCATCGGCTTCATCAGGAGCTATGCCTACGCCGCGACCGATCCGTTCGACCAGTTGTTGCAGGGACCGGTCTTCGCGCTCCCCACTGCTCTGGAGCGGGCAGGCATCGGCCTGAAAGACATCGGCGTCATCGAGATGCACGAGGCATTCGCCGCGCAGGTGCTCTCCAACATTCAGTGGATGGGATCGAAGAAGATCGCGAAAGAGAAGCTTGGACGATCCGAGGCAATCGGCGAGATCGATCCGGAGAAAATCAATCGGACCGGGGGATCGATCGCACTGGGTCATCCTTTCGGCGCCACGGGCGCACGCATCGTGACCACCGTCTGCAACGAGCTCCAGCGAAGCGGTGAGCAGTACGGTCTGGTAACCGTCTGTGCCGCGGGCGGAATCGGAGTGGCCATGGTTCTCGAGCGCGAGTAATGGCAGTGGGTGACGCACCGCGCTGAGCGAAGAGTCCCCTCCAGCGGACTTCAGCCGGCGCAGTCGGCGAGAGACTGTAGCCCCCGGCGTGAGCCGGGAGAAACCGGGAATTCCATTCGCGAGCCCGCTTCAGCGTGCGACAGAACAGCGGATTGACTCCTCGGTGATTCGCCAGATGACGCGGACTTCTTCTGTCGCCCGCTGAAGCGGGCTTCGCTGCATCGGGTCGCTGGCCTTCCCCCGGCTGAAGCCGGGGCCTACAGTCTTCTGCCGGCTTTGCCGGCTCCAGACAGGCCGCGAGAGGCGCTGCTACACTCACTTCATGTCGTCCGTGGTCCGCGCGGTCTGCCCTCACGATTGTCCCGACACCTGCTCGATGCTGGTCACGGTCGAGGATGGTCGCGCGGTGCGCATCGAAGGTGACAAGAAGCATCCCGTCACCGCGGGATTTCTCTGCACCAAAGTCTCCAAGTACCTCGAGCGCACCTACCATCCCGATCGCCTGCTCTACCCGCAGATTCGCGTGGGGCCCAAAGGCGCGGGATTGTTCCGTCGCGCCAGCTGGGATGAGGCGCTCGGCGTGATCGCGAAACGGCTGCGGTCGATCATGGACTCCGCTCACGGACCGCAGGCGATCCTTCCCTACTCCTACGCCGGGACCATGGGCCTGGTGCACGGCGAAGGGATGGCTTCACGCTTTTTCAGGACCATCGGTGCGTCGTTCCTGGGCAAGACCATCTGTGCCGCCGCCGGTGGCGAAGCGTGGGCGGCGACCTACGGCACCAAGACCGGCACCGACCCCGAGGCCATCGTCGACGCGAAACTGATCCTGCTCTGGGGTACCAACACGCTCACCGCAAACCCCCACCTCTGGCCGTTCATCCGACGAGCGAAAGCGAAGGGCGCGCGGACTGTGTGCATCGATCCGCTGCGCACGCGAACCGCCGAGGCCTGCGATGAGCACATCGCCATCCGGCCGGGAACGGATGCCGCGCTGGCCCTGGGCATGATGCACGTCATTTTCCGCGATGGGCTGGAGGACCGCGCCTACCTCCAGGCCATGACCATCGGGTGGGAGAAGCTGCGCGACCGCGCACTGAATGAGTATTCGCCGGAGCGCGTTGCCGGCATCTGCCGGCTTCCCGTGGAGCTCATCGAGAGGCTCGGTCGCGAATACGGCCAGACCCGGCCCGCCTTCATCCGCATCAACTACGGACTGCAACGTCATGCCGGAGGCGGCTCCGCCGTTCGGGCCATTTCCCTGCTGCCCGCGGTGACTGGAGACTGGAATCATCCCGCGGGCGGTTGTCAGCTTTCAGTCTCCGGCGCGTTCACGATGAACATGGCCGGCATGGAGAGACGCGATCTCGGCAACCAGAATGCCCGCACCATCAACATGTCCCGGCTCGCCGAGGCGTTGCTGGAGACGGACGATCCACCGGTGCAGGCGATGATCGTCTACAACTCCAATCCCGGGGCGGTGGCTCCCGATCGCGAACGGGTCCTTCAGGGCTTGCGGCGGGAAGACCTGTTCACCGTCGTCCTCGAGCACTTCCAGACGGACACCGCCGACTACGCGGACGTCCTGCTGCCGGCCACCACCCAGCTCGAGCACGACGATCTGCACAAGGCCTACGGACATCTCTACCTGATGCACAACCGACGGGCCATCGAGCCGCTCGGCGAGGCTCTTCCCAACGCGGAGATTTTCCGCAGGCTCGCCGCGGCCATGCACCTCGACGCTGCGGAGTTGCAGTCGAGCGACGACGATCTGATGCGCGCCGCACTGGACACCGCCTCCCCGGCGCTGGCCGGAATTACCCTGGAGGAGCTCAAAGACAAGGGCTCGCTGCGGCTGAGCGTTCCCCTGCCCTACCTTCCGTACCGTGCCGGCGAACGACTGAGCACTCCAAGCGGCAGGATTGAGATCGAAGCCGAAGGGCTGATTGCCCGCGGCCTCGATCCGCTGCCGACCTACATCGCTCCGCTCGAATCAGTGGAGCGCTCGCCGGAACTGGCTGCCCGCTATCCGCTGGTGCTGATCTCTCCGCCAGCGCACTCGTTTCTCAATTCGTCGTTCGTCAACATCCCGTCGCTGCGTCGTTCCGCCGGCCGCCCCACTCTGGAGATCCATGCGGACGATGCGCGCAATCGCTCCATCGCGGAGAACGACCCGGTGACCATCTTCAACGACCGTGGCGCGTTCATGGCCTCTGCGGTGATCACCGACCGGGTGCGTCCCGGTGTGGTCAGCGCGCCGTCCGTCTGGTGGGGCAAACTCACCGAGGATGGGCGGAACGCGAATCACACCACCTCGGAGGCGGTGGCGGACTTTGGCGGGAGCGCGACGTTTTACGACAACCTGGTCGATGTGCGGCGGTAAGCGATGACGCTGGATCTACTGCGGGAGTTGATGCGGCACATGGAGTGGGCGGACGCGTTGGTATGGTCGGCCATCGCGCGTGAGCCGGACGCCGTCGCCGACACCACGTTGCTCGACCGGATGCTTCACATTCACGCGGTCCAGCAGGCATTTCTCCACGTGTGGAAGGGCGAGTCCCCCGCATTTCCCGATCGATCGCAACTCCGGGAGGCGGGCTCCATTCGCC
>JBKJQB010000269.1:0-7269 GCA_046594105.1 Thermoanaerobaculia bacterium | reverse complement strand
TCCGCCGGCGACCTCGCCTTCGCTCTGCGGCTGGCAGTTCGCAGCGGTTCCGGAGCGGCCGAGGAAGTTCTCTCTCGCCCCACTCCGCGGCCCGCTGACCCGCCCGTTCGCGCCGTTGAAACCTCACTGGCCGTTCTGCCGTTTCGAAACATCGGGCCGATGCCGGAAACCGAGTACTTCACCGACGGAATGACCGAGGAGATCATCAACTCGATCTCGAACATCCCGACGCTCCACGTAGCTGCTCGAACGTCATCGTTTGCGTTCAGGGGCCGCGAGGACGACATCCGAAAAATCGGGCGTGAGCTCGGAGTCGCTATGGTGATGGAGGGAAGCGTACGGCAAGTTGGATCGCGCCTTCGCGTATCGGCGCAGTTGATCAACGTCGAAAGCGGTTACCAGGTGTGGTCGGATCGCTGGGATCGCGATCTCGCCGATGTCTTTGCCCTGCAGGACGAGATCGCGCAGGCCATCGCGTCAACCTTCAAGCTGCGTCTGGTCGGGTCGGAAGGGAGCAGCGGCGCAGGCAAAACGCTCAACGTGGAGGCGTACGACCACTATCTGAAGGGCCGACATCTGCTGGGTATGCGCCGGACCGGCGAAGCCATCGCCGAGTTCCAGTCGGCGATCGACCGGGACGCTGACTTCGTCGATGCTCATACCTCTCTGGCCGACGGCTGGGCGATTCGCGGCTTCTACGGAGGGATCCCAACGTTGGAGGCCTGGTCGCGCGCGGGAGCCGCATTGGCCGACGCGGAACGGACCGCTCCCGATTGCGCCGGGGTCCCGCTCTCGCGCGCGATTCTCGAACACTACTATGGCTGGGACACCGCGCGGCTGCAGGGACATTGCCGTCTGGCCATTGACCGAAACCCGAAGTCGGCGGAAGGCTGGAACTGGCTAGGGCTAGCTCTCGGTTGCCTCGGCCGGACCCGGGAAGCGCTCGAGGCGACCGCCAGAGGCAGTGAGCTCGAGCCCTATCACGCCAATGTGCGGACCTCATCCGCCTGGGCTCACATTTACACAGGCGATTACGAGACCGCGGAGCGAGTGCTGGGGAAGGCTCTGGAGCTCGACCCGGCAGCGGCCTACGCGCTCTGGACCCGAAGTATCGCTCTGCGCTTTCTCGGAAGACATGCAGAATCGATCTCGATCCTGGAGAGTCTGGTCGAGTCGCAACGACGATTGCCGTTCTATGTCGGACTCCTGGGAGGATCGCTCGCAGCGGCCGGGCAGCGGCCGCAAGCGGAGCAGATTCTCGAAGAGTTGCAGACGTCGCAACAGCAGAACCGCGCCGTCGCATCGCTGGACATTGCAACGGTGCTCAGCGCCCTGGGCCACGACGAGGCGGCACTCGATGCCCTCGAACGGGCTCGCGACGAGCGGAATGCGCTGCTCTGGGGGCGAATCTACTGGGGCGACTACCTCCACCTCCGAGATCACCCGAGATGGAAGGCTCTCGCGCAGCGACTCGGCCGCGCGGCGCCAGTCGTGAGCCGAATGCGGGCACCTTGAGAAAACGGCTCGGCGAGAACAGAAAAGCCGCCTGACCGCGCTCAAATCATCGACCACCCCACTCTTTCGGCAATCGCCCTGAAGGAACAGACCTGCTATCAGGGCTGAGCGGCCAGAAGTTCCACTCTCCCTCTCGCAATGAGTGAACCTGAAACTTGCATACATCCGAAGCCATCGGTGCCGGATGATGACGTCCGTGCCGCGAGAGACCGTGACGCTCGATCTGATTGAGCACGAGGGAGCATACGAACATGACACCAAGGAACACCATTTGCCTCTGGTTCGACAAAGACGCGCAGGAGGCGGCGCGCTTCTATGCCGCCACCTTTCCCGATAGTGAATTGACCGCTGTTCATAAGGCGCCCGCTGACTATCCGGGAGGTAAGAAAGGCGATGTGCTGACAGTGGAGTTCACCGTTCTGGGCGTTCCCTGTCTCGGTCTCAACGGCGGCCCGGAGTTCCCACATACCGAGGCGTTCTCGTTCCAGATCGCCACGGACAATCAGGAAGACACGGACCGCTACTGGAATGCCATCGTCAACAACGGCGGGCAGGAAAGTCAGTGTGGGTGGTGCAAGGACCGCTGGGGCCTCTCCTGGCAGATCACCCCGCGCGTGCTGACCGACGCGCTCGCGGCTGGTGGCGGTGAGGCAAAGCGTGTCTTCGAAGCGATGATGCCGATGAAGAAGATCGACGTGGCCGCCATCGAGGCAGCGCGGCGCGGCTGACAGCAGTGGGCACGACCCCGCTGCCGTCTGCAAGGAGAATCATCATGACCAACACCAATACTGTCCGCCTTCACCGTGTCCTTCGCACAACGCCCGAGAAGGTATACCGGGCATTTCTCGACGCCGGTGCGCTGGTCAAGTGGCTGCCGCCGAACGGCTTCACCGGAACCGTCCACGAGCTCGATGTGAGAGTCGGCGGCCGCTACCGGATGTCCTTCACGAACTTCGGAGCCGGCGGGAGCCATTCGTTCGGCGGCCAGTACCTCGATCTCGTCCCGAACGAGCGAATCCGGCACACCGACACGTTCGACGATCCTAGCCTGCCGGGTCAGATGATCACGACCATCACGCTGAAGCAGGTTTCGGTTGGCACTGAGTTGAACGTCGTGCAGGAAGGGATCCCGGAAGCGATTCCGACCGAGGCCTGCTATCTCGGATGGCAGGAATCGCTGACGCTTCTCGCGCAACTCGTGGAGGCCGAGATCCCGGGGTGAGGGGGAGGCACCCCGGACCGTCGATAAGAGATCGCGATCACCGTCCGGCCAGCTCACACCCGAATCAATGCGGCAACTCCTTTCCGGCTGACTCAAAGCGCTCAAAATTTGCAGGATGTTTGTCGTACACGTGCTGGTCTTGCAGCGCGACCTGGCCGTGGACCCCAACTCATTGGTTGCGCACGACGGCTTATGGGATGTGTTCTTTCTAAAACATCGCTACGCCGAAGCGCTGCATGAGGCGAGGGCAAGCCTTGTGTTGCTCGGCAGGAAAGACGTCTCGGATGCCCTGGCCCGCGGCTATGAGAAGGGCCGGTACGCCGGCGCCATGGAGGAGGGTGCCAATGCGCTCGTGACGGCTCGGTCGCCGGCCTATGTCGGCGCGATCAGCATCGCACGGTTTCACGCACACGCGATGCAGAACGGTCGCGCGCTGGAGTGGCTGGAAAAGGGTGTCAGCGAGCGCGACACCCGGATGTGCTATGTCGTTGGGGATCCCGTATACGCCACCATTCGCCGCGATCCGCGATTTCCAGGCCTGCTGCAGCGCGCGCACGAGTTGGCGCGAATGAGATGAACTTCCGCCGCCAGGCTGGGAGTCATGGACGAAGTTCGAACTTCAGCCCTCCTCACGATTCGCCCGGAAAGCAGAAAGCCTCCCAAGGAACTGAGCCGACAAACGTATCGACTTGACCGGTGGCTGAAGGGCAAGGCGCGTGCCTCCCGCCGTCGCTACAGCACACTGAGCGCGGACGCCAAAAGCGAAGCTCACCGCCTTTCAGCAATCTGATTACTTCACGCTGTTCCGCACTGCGATGATCTGCGCAGCCCGGATCCGCGTGGCTCTCGGCACGATCGCCGGATCGTTCCAGACTCCGGCGGACAGGCCGAGCGTGGCGCGCGCCTGATCGATGGCCACCCGCAATTCGAGGATGTGATTCGCTTTGATCGGCGTGCCCGTCACGGCTGGATCGTCCGTGAAGATCGCTGCGGGCAGACCAGCGGCGGCGCGCATGGCATTCGCTGCAGTGCGCAGCTCGTTGACGTGCTGCCTTTTCGCAAAGATTCCCGCGTTCAGCGGATCATCGGTGAACATCGTCGTAGTGGCGGGATCGCGGACGCTGGGCGCGGAGTCGATGATGCCGTTCGAGGCCTGCACCCGGTAGAGATAGGTGGTGTTCGAAGCGCGGCCGCCATCGCTGAGGCTCAACGATGCGGTCGATGCGATCTGCGTATCGGGGCCGCTCACAGTCGCGCTTCGGAGCACCCGATAGTTCGTCGCAGAGCCCACCGCGTCCCACGCGAGGTTTACGTTCGAGGTGCTGGTCGCTGTGGCGACCAGTCCGGTCGGTGCGTCGAGGTACGAACCAGGAATGATCAGCAGGGTGATCGTCGACGGCGGGATGTTCAGCGTATAGGAAGGACCTGCGCCGGCCCCGAGAACGCCGACCGGCGCGAACGTGTTCGCCGAAGTGAGCTGCCGCACTTCCGCGGAGCCGGTCGGAGAAAAGTTGGCGATGTTCACCGTCACCGGCGTGGTGTCCGTGAAATTCTTGCCGACGATCATGATCGTGAGCGCCCGATCGGACGAGCGCAGCGCCGCGAAGGCCGCGATGTTGTCGGCATCGGGCGAAGCCGCCGAAACGCTGAGATCGCCGAATTTCGCGTGGGCGTTGTCGTAGTTGCGGTACATCTTGAAGGCGTTGTACGGCGGCGAGCCGGCAAGCGGCGTGGTCCACCGGACGCCGAGGTCGAGGCCCTCACGGCCGAAGATGCCGAGGATATCGGCTTGAGCGGTGCCGCCGCTCATGTCGTTCTCGGCGCCCCAGTTGTATTCGGTGATCCCGATCTTCGTTCCGGGATAGCTCCTGTTCACCCATTCGCGAAGCCGCGGGATCACACGAAGCCTGCCGGTATCGGGCGCCGGTCCGACGTCCTGCATCCAGGACTTGTCGACATAGTTCGGGTCCCACAGCTGGCGCGTGGACTGGTTGCGCAGAGTCTTGGTCGCGGGCAGCACTTCCCAGTCGGGATGCAGCGGATTGAACTCGGTGTTCAACCCCTGCGCGTCGCCCTTCAACCCTTGCGGATAAGCGTGCAGCGAGGCGATATCGAGGATCCGCACTCCCTGCGTCTGCTCGTGAGCGCGCGCCTTCTGCAGAAGCCACTCCGTGTGGTAGACCTCGCCGTGCGAGTGCAGGTCCGCATAGTCGGCTTTGTTCCAGTCGCTGGAGCTGTACCAGTAACCGAGCCAGCCCCACTCTTCGATCCCGGAGATGAGCGCGGCCGGATCCTTCGCTTTGATCAGCGCGCCGTACTCCTGCATCTTCGACCACAGCTGGTCATATGTCTCGTAACCGGGATGGATGTCGAAATGCGTGGAATCCCAGAGGCCGGGCTCGTTGTCGAGCGCGTAGTACTTCACGCCGGTCGTCGACGCCGACCCGAAGGTGTTGATGTTGTGCTGAATCCAGTTGCCCTGATGTGAGGAGGGATAGAGGACTTCGATATCGAGCGGATTATTGACGTTCTTGAGCGGCTGCTTCGTCACGTTGTGGAATCCGTCGCCGCAGTCGGGATGAAAAGGATCGTCTTTCGTCAGACAGCAACCTGACTGCGCGTACAGCGCAATCGAGTAGCCGCATCGCTGCACGCGATCCACGGGCAGGTATCCCAGCATCGGAATGGTCATGAGCGGCTGCGCGCCCGCCGCAAACGTGGGCTGAATGAACAGGTCCGCCGATTCACCATTCGCGCCGGTATGTCCCGCCGGAACATCGTCAGCGATGTTCTCGAAGAAATTGTCACGCGCATGATTCGAAGCGCTGATCGCCCAGTTGTACCGGCTCGTGCCGTTGCCGCCCCATCGATTGATGGGAATGTCGAGGTCGGCCAGCGCGGCCTGGCTGGCGAATGCGAGGCCGTAGATGCGCGGGTCGATCGGGTGGCGGTTGACAGCGGCGTCAACCGCGATGGTGATCGGGGCACTCAGTTGCGGCACGGGCGCGGAGCGCGGACCGGCGGCAATCGTACTGACCGAGAGGACCATGAAAGCGACCTGCAATGTGCGGCGCATGCGGATGGGGAAGTATGACCGCACCGCACTTCGCGTCAAGCGACGAGCATCCCCTCGGACCACGGGGGGCTTCCCGGCCGTGGCGTCTCTTCATGGTGGTGGCCGGGACGCGGACGAATGGGGACTGTCCAGCAGAGCGGGTGGTCGGACCCACCTCATCAGTGCCGCCCGGCCCGCTCCCGCCCGGGCGCTGGAATGACTTAGCATGACGTCCACTGTGCCGAAGATCGAGCACCTTCGTCTTGACGATCCTCGCTTCAAGGCCAACCCGTATCCCGGTTACGCGCGTTTGCGGAACGAAGCTCCTGTCTTCCGAGCCAAGCCGGCCTTCTGGTTGCCAGCGATCTGGATCGTTACGCGCTATGACGACGTCGTGAAGGTTCTCAAGGACCCGAGGTTTTCCAAGGACTACATCCAGGCGTACCCGTGGATCCCTCCTTCGATGCGAGCGATGTTCCGCAATCTTCTGACCGTCGATCCTCCCGATCACACCCGGTTGCGGTCCCTGGTGCAGAAGGCATTCACGCCCCGCCTGATCGAAGGGCTTCGCGCCCGCATCCAAGGCACCTGCGATGAACTTCTCGACCGTGCTGAAGGCAGCGACGTGATCGAGCTCATCGAGGCCTACGCATTGCCCGTCCCGTTGATCATCATCTCGGACCTGCTGGGCGTTCCGGTCCAGGATCGCCGTCGGTTCGGACCCTGGACGAAGAAGGCGGCGGTGGCCAGCGGCTCGGCCTCGCTTGGCGTCTTCCTGCGCGCCCTTCCCGCGCTCGCGAGCCTCTCCCGCTATATCCGCGGACTGGTGACACTGCGTCGCGCCTCGCCGAAGGACGATTTGATGACCGCTCTGGTCCGAGCCGAAGAGTCGGGAGACAGGCTCACGGAAGACGAGATCGTCAGCATGGTCATCCTGCTGCTGCTGGCCGGTCACGAAACGACTGTCCATCTGATTGCCACCGGAGCGTTGGTCCTCATGCAGCATCCCGAGCAGCGAATGCGCATGCAGCAGACCCCGGAACTTCGTGTATCTGCCATCGACGAGATTCTGCGATATGCCAGTCCGGTGGAGTTTGCAACGCCGCGGATCCCCCTCGAGGACGTCACGATCGGGTCGATCACCATTCCACGCGGTGAGCTTGTCGGCGTGAGTCTGGGATCGGCAAACCACGATGAATCGCAGTTCCCCGATCCCGAGAAATTCGACATTGCCCGCGAACCCAATAAGCACCTCGCGTTTGGAATGGGATCGCACTTCTGCCTCGGTGCGGCGCTGGCCCGACTGGAAGGGGAGATCGCCCTGACCACCTTGTTCCGCCGCTTTCCGGGTTTGCATCTGGCCGTGCCACCGGAATCGCTTCGCTGGCGCAGGAGCCTTGCGCTGCGCGGCCTCACGGAACTGCCTGTTAGAACCGGCAGTCCATGATTGAGGGCGCGTCAGAAGAGATCGGGTACA
>JBKJQB010000112.1:0-7578 GCA_046594105.1 Thermoanaerobaculia bacterium | reverse complement strand
GCGAGGATGACGATCATGGCCAGGATCGCGGTGGACGTGAGCGGTTCGTGCAGGATCGCCCAGCCCAGAATCACCGCGACGACGGGATTGATGTAGGCGTAGAGCGACAGGGTGGTGGTTCGGATTTTCGTGACTGCATAGACGAAGGCGGTGTAAGCGAGCAGCGATCCGAAGAGGGTCAGATAGAGCAGCGCACCGAGCGTCCGCGGCGTGGCGGTGAAACGATGTGCCTCGCCACTGGCGAATCCCACTGCTCCCACCAGCACGCCGCCGGCGAGCATCTGCAGTCCCGAGGACATCAGCGGCGTGATCCCACCGAGTCGTTCCTTGCTGCGCATGGTTCCGAGTTGCCAGCTGAAACAGCCAACCTGGATGGCCAGGGCCCCAAGGACGAAGTGCGGGTCGAATGCGCTCCCGGCTCCGCGCGGAGTGACCAGCAGCGCGACGCCGAGAAAGCCAACGAGCATGCCGGCTCCTCCGCGGAGGCCGATGCGGTCACCGCCCTTCCGCGTCGATTCGAGGATGGCTGCCCAGAACGGAGCGGTGGCCACGAGCAAAGCAGCGATCCCGCTGGGCACCCACTGCTCGGCCCACACCACTGCCAGATTGCCGATGCAGACGAGCAGGACGCCGACGATCACGACATCCAGCAGGAGCCGGCGGTCGCCAGGGATGGTTTCGCCGCGCAGCCGGGCGATGGTGAAGAGGATCAAGCCAGCCACCGTGAAGCGCGCGCCCGTCAACAGCATGGGAGTCATCGTCTCGACGGCGATCCGGATCGCCAGATACGTTGTGCCCCACACGAGACAGACGATGGCGAAGGCTGCGTAGGCCAAAACGCGATCGTTCTTCATGAGCGTTGGCCCAGAGTGATGCCCCCCACCTTCTCGCAGTGTGTCTGCATGACGATGGTAGTGCGCGTGGTCAGCGACAGCGGCGCCGCGGTGAGGCTGGAAACCAGTGCGTTGAGCGAAGCCATGGTGTCGGTGCGCACCTTGAGCAGGTAGCAATCATCGCCGGCGACCGTATGCGCCTCCAGAATCTCTTCCCTGCGAAGTAGCGCATTGAATGCCTTCTGCGCTTTGTCGCTGGTCACTCCGCCGCCACGCGCCGAAACGAATGCCGTGACGTGGGGGCCGAGCACGGACGGATCGACCACCACGGTGGTTCCGCGGATCACGCCGTTGCGTTCGAGCTTCTCCATCCGCTCCGCGACCGCGGGGCGGGAGAGCCCGACCGCGTCGGCAATCTGGGACGTGGGAAGGCGTCCGTCGCGCAGGAGCAGACTGAGAATGCGGTGATCGAAGTCGTCCAGAACGACTGCCATCAGCAGAAGATAGCACCGAAACGACGGTTTTAGTGACGTTTACCGGTCGATTCGACCGCTGCGTGGCCTTGGAGGGGTCAACGAACCCGAGCCAGGCGTCGGGTGGGCTCCGCCGGCGGGCAGGCCGGTGCGACCCGCTTTCCGGGGTACGAGTACTCCGTCCGCTGGGTGGCCGCCAGATGCAGCTCGCGCTGGAGATACTCGATCTTGACCAGGACCGCGGGATCGCCGAGCAACCGACGCAGCGCGGCGCGGCCCAGGACCACCGATCGCAGCCTCAAGTCGGGAGAGGCCACCGCGAACCGGAGACTGTCCCGATCGTCGCTGCAGACACGGACGGCATCCGCACCCACTCCGCTCACGATCAACTCGGCCAGTTTCTTCTCATCCAGATTCAAGGTAACCCTGCTCATAAAACCTCCGCTTATGTGTCTGCACCTATAGACGGCCACAACAGACTGAAGTTTCCCCCCCGCCCGCGAACTTTTCGTGAACACCGCGTGAAGATTCTGTGGAACCGGCAGAGAATGTCGGCCATGAAGGTCGATTTCCCGCCGCTGCACTGCGTTGTGGCCATGCGTCCGGACGAGACGCTCCTCGACGCGGCCCGCCGCGCCGCGGCACCACTGGGCAATGCCTGCGGCGGCGTCGGCGTCTGCGCCCGATGCCGCGTGCGAGTGATTACTGGGTGGGAGAACCTCAGTCCTCCCACCGCAATCGAGTCGCGCGTCGCCTCTTCCCTCACGTTCGCCGCGAACGAGCGCCTGGCCTGTCAGGCCGTGGTGAAGGGTGACTGCCAGGTCACCACCGACTACTGGTAATTGCGGCGACCCCGAAAATCTTGGAGATTCCCTCCAGGCCGGCACGGCAGAACTTCTTGGAGCGTGATCCTGGCGGAGCCTTGGGCGACCAGCGCGCCGGCCGTGCCGGCTCAGTGCTCTCCGTCCGCCGCCGTCGCCGTCGCCCGGCCCCAGGCTTCATTGCCCTCGATCTGAAAGTAAAACTTCTCCCGGGTGCGCGGGTGATTGCCGATCTCATTCATCGTGGCGGCATCGAAGATGCGCCCATTGATGACGGTGTAGCGAACCTGTTCGCTGTTGCGGATGTTGTCCAGCGGGTTGGCGTCGAGCACGATGAGGTCGGCCAGCTTGCCCGGCTCCAGAGAACCGATGTCGCCATCGAGCCCCAGGTAACGGGCGCCGTTGATGGTGGCCGCGCGGATGGCCTGCAGCGGCGACATCCCGCCCTGTACGAACATCCAGAGCTCCCAGTGCGCCCCCAGACCCTCGCGCTGTCCGTGAGCGCCCAGCTGCACGCTGACCCCTGCATCATTGAGCCGCCTGGCCATGCGCGCGTTGTCGATGTGATTCCACTCGTCCTCGGGCGCCAGGGTCCGCCGTCGCGCTCGCGAATCGATCACCCGCCGCGGAACGAACGACAGCAGGCGCGCGTCCTCCCACACATTCGTTTTGGCGTACCAGTAGTTCTCGCCCCACAGTCCGCCGTAGCCCACGATCAGTGTCGGCGTGTAGCCCACCTTCGTTTTCGACCACAGCTGCTCCACGTCGTCATACACGTGAGCCAGCGGAATGGAGTGCTCCACTCCGGTGTGGCCATCCACCACCATGGTCATGTTGTGTTCGAACAGCGACCCGCCTTCGGGAACCACCATCATGTTGAGCTGACGGGCCGCTTCCACGATCTGCTGTCGCTGATCGCGGCGCGGCTGGTTGTAACTCTTCACGCTGAAGGCGCCCACCGCTTTCATGCGCCGCAGGTGGAACAACGCGTCCTCCAGACTGCTGATGTCGACCTTGAACGGCGCCTTCGCGCCGTAGAGGATCGTCCCGGTAGAGAAGATGCGCGGCCCGACGATCAGCCCGGCTTTGGCCAGCTCGCTCGCAGCGAAAATCTCGCCCGTATCGTTCGACGGATCGTGGATGGTGGTCACGCCGAAGCCGAGCGCCGCGAAATTCACCCAGCTCTGCTGCGGCGTGATCTGGTCCGAACCCATCGGACCGTGCCAGTGGGCGTCGATGAGGCCCGGCATGATCGTCTTGCCGGTGACGTCCAGCGTGGTCACTCCGGAGGGGATCTGCACGCACGTTCCGGATGACGGGGCACCGCAGCGAGGGCCCACCGACACAATGCGATTTCCGTCCACCACCACCACGCCGTCGGCGATGACCTCATCACCGCGCGCTGTGATGATCCGCGCGCCGCTGAGTGCCAGGCGTCCCGAGGGGACGTCGTACGCCCGGATGAACCCGATGTTCCTTCCCGTCGCTGGCGGGTCGGGAAGTTTCTCCGGAGCGCCGGCGAGGAAGGCGAAGGAGTCCTTCAGGTCGCGGGAGAACAACTCCGGCCCCAGCGACCACCACAGACGCGACGCGTCGCCCGACCAATGCAGCGACTCTCCCGCCTCTTTGCTCACCTTTGCCTGAGGCAGCGACTTCGCTTCCGGGCCGATGTCGATGGTCTTGCCGGTGACCACGAACGGCGCGATGTAGGCGTTGAACTTCTCGCGAAAGGCCACCCACTTCTCGTCCGGCGAGACCAGGATCTCCGTGGCGAACGCGGACATGAGATGGGTGCGCTCGTCGGTGCGATCGAGGGCGATGCTGCGCAGCGCGCGCTTGCCCTCATCTTCGAACGTCATGAAGAACACCCGGTCGTTCGAAGCGCCGAAATGAGGCGAGGCTCCTTTCCTGGTGACCAGTTTCGAAGGACCGCCGCCGGAAGGCACCACGAAGATTCCTGCTTCGCGTGCCCACACAGCAGAGCGCAGGTAGCCGTCGCTGCTGGTGCGGTAGACCACCTTCGTACCATCGGGAGAAAACGCCGGCTCCAGATAATCGCCTGGCTTTTCGGTGACCACCCGCCCTTCTCCACCCGCGGCGGGCGCGATGCGAATCGTTCCGAAGTTTCGGTCGCTCCACGTCGTGTACACGATCGACCGGCCGTCACGCGACCAGGCGGGATAGAACTCGAACGCGTCGGTCTGTTTCGTCAGGCGACGTGGCGTCCCGTCCGGAAGCTCGCGAACGTACAGGTATCCCAGGGCCTGATAGACGACCTGGTTGCCTCGGGGCGACACCGTCACCCAGCGCAGCATCTTCACCGCAAACTCCGACGGCGCCACCGCAATCGGCGACCGTACCGCTTCGGTGACCTGCCGGGTCGAGCGCACGTGGAAGGGGATGGTGCTGACCTGCCTGGTAGCCACATCGACGCGCTGCATGTGACCACCGGCCCAGAAAACGATCGACCGATTGTCGGGAGTCCAGGCCATGGAGGGATAGACGCCGTGAATGGCCCACGTCTCCTGTAGATCGCGATCGAGACCGTCGAACAGCGGGGTCTCTTTCCCCGACTCGAGGTCAAGAACGAACAGCGTCGACTTGTAGCGGACCCGCCGCACGAACGCCAGGGACTTTCCGTCAGGTGATGGCGTCGGCCGGACCGAGCCGCCTGGTCCAGTGACGAAGGCTTCGATCTCTCCGGTCTGCCGGTCGAGGCGCTGGATCACGTAGATCTGGCCGTTGGGATCCTTGTTGTACAAAAAGATCGAGCCCGAGGTGGTGTCATCGCTGAAGTAAAGATAGCGGCCGTCCGGCGAGAAGGCCGGCTCGCCGCTGTCCTTCTGGTCGGTCCGCTTCTTGGTCATCTGCAGCCCGTCGCCGCCACCGCGGTGGTAGAGCCACATCTCGCCGGCACCGAGGGATCGCTCCGCGGTGAAGTGCTTGCGAACGACGAGGAATTGGCTGTCCGGCGACCAGGACGGCTGATTCACCAGGCGGAAGGTTTCCTTGGTGACCTGCTTCGGATCGGAGCCATCGCGACGAACGGTCCAGATATTGTCGCCACCGGCGCGATCGCTGGTGAAGGCGATCCACTTTCCATCCGGGCTGTAGCGCGGCTGCATGTCCCAGGGAACACCTCGGGTCAACTCCTTCGCCTCGCCGCCGCCGATGGGAATCGTGTAGAGATCGCCCAGAAGATCGAAGGCGATCTCTTTCCCGTCCGGGCTGACGTCGAGAGACATCCAGGTGCCCTGCGTTACGTCGAGCGGCGCGTCGGAATGAGGGCCGGGCGGGTTGGCCACGTCCCACTTTGGTTCTTTCTTCTCGCTGGCGCCTTCGACATGGATCGGATCAGGCGAGGGTGGATTCGCGGCGACCGGTGGTGGAACGGGAGGCGCGTCCTTGCGCTGCGACTGCTGCTTCTGCTCCTCCTGCTGGAGTGGTCGGGGCTCCTGCTCCGCCTTCTCCGGTTTTTTCGGCTCGACCTTCTTGCCCTCGGCGGGGGGAGCGGGAGGAGGCGTCTGCGCGATGCCGATGTTCGGGAGGAGGAGGAAGGCCAGGGCGAGCAGGTGGATGGCTTGACGTTTCATCGGTTCCTTTTCGGTCCGCTCGGACCGGTATGGAGATCGGACGACGATCAGAGGGCGGTCACCAGTGGCCGCGGTTGCGAAGGAGCATGCAGTCGCCGTAACTGTAAAACTGGTATCGGTCGCGGATCGCTTCGTCGTAAGCAGTGCGGATGGTTTGAGGCCCGGCGAAGGCGGACACTAGCATGATGAGCGTCGACTCCGGCAGGTGGAAGTTGGTCAGCATCCGATCGACGACGCGGAACTCGAATCCGGGCGTGATGAAGATCGCGGTCTCGCCGCGACCGGGCGAAAAGCGTCCCGCTGGATCGATGGCGCTCTCCAGCGTGCGCACCGAGGTGGTGCCCACTGCGACGACCTTGCGACTTTCCGCACGGGCCCGGTTCAGACTCGCTGCCGCGGCTTCGCTGATCTCGTAGCGTTCGATGTCCATCCGGTGATCGCGCACGTCGTCCACCTGGACCGGCTTGAACGTTCCGATTCCGACATGCAGCGTGATCGGCACGATCTCCACGCCTCGCGCCGAGATTTCGTCCAGCACCGCCTGCGTAAAGTGCAGGCCGGCCGTGGGAGCGGCGATCGCTCCCCGCTCCGCGGCGTAGACGGTCTGGTAGGACTCTCGATCGCTGTCCTGCGGTTGCTCCCGCGCGATGTAGGGGGGCAACGGCATCACTCCGATGCGATCGATCTCGTCGAGATCGCCGAGGAATCGGACGGTCACCGTCCCTTCCGATTTTTCTAGGACCCGCGCCGACAGGCGATCGGAGAACTGCAGCTCGTCGCCCGCCTTGACCCGCTTGGCCGGCTTGCACCAGGCCTCCCACGTTTCGCCGTCCAGCTGGCGCGTCAGGAGCAGCTCGATGCGACGGGTCATCGTTCCCTTCGGCTTTGCGTAGAGGCGCGCCGGGATCACGCGCGTGTCATTCAGCACCAGCAGATCGGACGGGTCGAGAAACTGCGCGATGCTGGCGAAGCGCTCGTGCTCGAGGACAGGCGGCCCGTCGCCCGGCGCGACCACCATCATGCGTGACGCCCCTCGCGCACGCGGTTGTTGCGCGATGAGCTCGGGCGGGAGCAGGTACGCGAAGTCGGATCGCAGCATGGATGGAGACGCCGCCAGAGGGACGTCAGCGGCAACTTACAATACCCCGATGACTCGCGCGCACGTGATCACCTGCTCCGACGCTGCATCGCAGGGTCAACGCGAGGATCGCTCCGGTCCGGCCGTCGTGGAGATCCTGAATCGGGAAGGATACGAGACCTCCGCAGTGGTGATCGTGCCTGACGACGAAGCAGCGATCGCAGCGGCCATCTCGGATGCGGCGGGCAGCGGCGTGCGGCTCATCGTCACCACGGGCGGGACCGGCATCGCCCCGCGCGATGTCACACCCGAGGCCACCATGCGCGTGTGCGAACGTGTGATTCCCGGGTTCGGTGAGTTGATGCGAGCGCGATCGCTGGCCTCCACTCCGATGGCCTCCCTGTCCCGCGCGCAGGCTGCAACGCTCGGCAGCGCGCTGGTGCTCAACCTGCCCGGCAGCGTTCGCGGAGCGCGTGAGAATCTGGAAGCGATCCTGCACTTGATCCCCCACGCGCTCGAGCTTCTCACCGGAGAGCGCGTGGAGCGCCATCCATGACCAAACCAACCCCTGTCGTCCTCGGCATCGAGAACCTTACCGCCAACCCTGCTCCGCTGCAGGGGAAGCGCGTCGCCGTGCTCTCTCATCAGGCTGCCGTCACCCACGACCTGCGCCGTGCCATCGACGTCGTGCAGGAGATCGCCGGCGACGATCGCTTCGTTCGCATCTTCGGACCGGAGCACGGCTTCTGGGGCGTCAAGCAGGACATGGAGGGCGCGACC
>JBKJQB010000072.1:0-13070 GCA_046594105.1 Thermoanaerobaculia bacterium | reverse complement strand
CAGGATGCCCGCGACACGGCCGGCAGAGATGCCGGCGCTAGGAAGGGCAGCCATTTCCCCAGCGTCACGACAGAGGTTCTTAGACGGTCAACCGAGACGGCTAGAACTTTGCCAGCTCTTCCACGATCGCATCGATGGCGCCGAGGGTCGGTTTCGTGTCGGCGATGCTGTGATTGATGATGATCGAGAAGTAGCGGGTGCGCCCTTCCCCGCTGCGAACGATGCCGCTCAGCGCGTTCACGCCGGCGATGCTTCCCGTTTTTCCGCGCAACCGGCCGGCCAGGGGAAGGAGCCGCTTGCGCAGCGTCCCCTCTTCGCCGGGAATGGCCATCAGATCCCACCACGCACCGCGCCGCGACGGCCCGTCCATCCAGCGAAGCAGCTGCACCAACGCGGCGGGCGTGACCAGGTTGTCGGGAGAGAGACCCGACCCGTCGACGAAGCGGAACTCGCTCCCGTCGATCCCAGCCTCGTCGATCAGAAACCGGCGCTCCAGTTCCCGCGAGGCTGCGTACGTGGCGGGCACTGCGCCGGCAGAAAGATTCTTGAACATCATCTCCGCATAGAGGTTCTGACTCGGTTTCAGGACCACTGCGAGGAGCGACGCAACCGGCGGCGAATCGATCGTGGCCAGCCGCTCGGCCCAGGGGCGCGGTGAGGTGTTCAGCCGCAGCTTGCCGCGCACCTCGATCCCCGCATGCAGCAGCACGTCGCGCAATGCCTGGATGGCGTAGAGCGCAGGCGTGGCGATGGCCGGAAGCTCCTTCAGAGACTCCTTCACCGATCCGGAGATGTGGATCGCATTCGCCTCATCGCTGCGGATGGTCGGATCGCTCTCCTGCGCGCACACCACCTCTGCGCTGGCGGCAACGAATTCGGGATCGGTCCGCACCATCGGCGACTGGCAGTGATCGATGACCACGCCGGCCACATTCTCGTTGTAGGCCAGGGCATCGACCGGTGCCGCGTAGTTCTCGCCGAGGTTGCCGACTTTCCAGCTTCCGGGGATGGTGATGCGATCGAATTGTGAGACGTCGGCCACGAGGTCGCCGTCGATCGCTCGAATTCCTCGCGCCCGCAGGGCCTCCACGAACGGCGCGAACACCGCGTCGCGATCCCAGGACCAGCGGCCGCCCAGCGAGGGATCCCCTCCCCCGCGCAACACCAGGTCGGGACCATCGAGAAACAACTCCGTGGACAGCTGCCGGTCGAATCCGAGGCAGGAAGCGACCGCCGCCGATGCGAAAAGCTTCCGGTTCGACGCGGGGATCAGCAGGACATGGGAGCCATGCTCATACAGCGTGAATCCTCGGTCATCTTCGATACGGATTCCCCAGATGGCATGCTGGAACGGGGCGGCGCCGATGAGGCGATCGATGCTCCTGGCGAGACTGGGCGCTGCCGCGGTGCCGCTGGCCACTTGCGCAGGCGCCTGCGTCGCCAGCAGGAGCAACGCGGAAAGCGTGAGCAGGCGCTGCAGAGAATGGGTTGCGCGAAGCAATCGGATCGAGCAGTGCATGGTCAGCAGAGGCAATCTTCTTCGATCGCTGGCTTTACGCGAAGGTCATTCCTTCCGATGTGGGGGCGCTGGCGAGATGATCGCGCGCCGCTTCGATGATGCTCGCTGCATCGATTGACGGAAAGCGCTTCGTCAGTCGACGAGCCACCGCACACGATTTCAACAGCTCACCGTAGTCGCGGGACAGAGAATAAACAGGAGCCTCTCCCTCCCGGTCATCGGTTCCCTGCAGATTCGTGGAGCTGTCCCCAGCTCGTTGCGTCCGTGGTTCGATCGATGCAGAAGGCTCACCATCAATCTCCCTCTGGAGCGACCGGCACACCCGCGCCAGAACGCCGCGATCCTCCGTCAGGAACGCTGCGTCCAGCAGGAACAATCGATGCGCCGCCACCAGGTCTCCCCGTTCCGCGACCATTCGGTTCGTCAGGCGCAACGCGAGCTCCTCGGGATCGACCGCGTTGGCCGTTCGTGCATCTGACGCCGGACCTCGATAGGCCACCATCTCCCAGATGCCCACCCGCAGCGCAGCAAAGCGACCCTTTTCCCCGAGCAGATCGGCAAGGCGGAAGGCGGCCACCGCGACGATGAGCTTGTGTCCGAGATCCTCAGAGTCCTCCGCGGCCACCCCGAAGTAGTCCGTCGAAAAATCGGCGTCCTCGAACCGCGCCGCCAGCCACCGTTCCGCGCGCAAGCGGTCGGTTTCTGCGATGGCCTGCCGGAGCTCGTCCGCATCGCGCGGCGCATTCCCCTCGACCGCGGGTGGATCGAGGAAGGGAGGCTCGCTCCAGGGCTGCCGGCTGGCGGCCGCGTAGATGGCGCATTCGGTGATGACCTCGTCGAAGCGGTTGCCAAGGGATTGGCGAAGGTCCCAGGCGGCCAGACAGCAGAACAAGGCGTGCTTGGAGTGCTGGGAGGGTGCGTAGGCGAGGATGGCGAAGCGGGAGACCGCCTGCCAGAGCTCTTCGGAGCTGTGCTCGGCGCGGAAGTCGCGCACGGCCGCGGGGATCGCTTCCAGATCCCGCTCGATGAAAGGCTCGTACAGTTTCATGGGCGCAGTCGGCCTGAGCAGGACAGCCTGATGAATGAATAATTTAGGGCTTGCCAGATCCAGCGGACGTCCGTGCCGCGGTTCGGATCGTGCTCCGCCTTCAGGGCTTCTTTTTCCTGGCCGGACCGCCGGCGGGAGGCTTCGCGCTGGTGGGGCGCACCGCTCCCTTGGCTGTGGAAGGGGGATTGGTGATGACGCCTCCGTCCGATTCGCCACGACCATCTTCGATGTCGACCGTCTGGGTCATGGCGTCGTTCCCGTTGGGAGCCGGCTGCGCGGCCGCGGGGGCGATGGTATCGACGGCAGCGCCCGTCGAACGGGTGGAAACCGCCGAACGTTCCCGGCACGCCAGCAGGGTGACGTTGAGGAGGATCAGAAACAAAAGCGTGGCTGGTTTTCGCACGAATTCCTCATCCCCTGATCGGTGAAGCGCGTCCGACACTCATGCAAATATCCTGACAGGATTCGCTACAATGCGCCCCGATGGGCGAGCGGAAGCGAATCGGTATTTTCGGCTGGGGCATCGTCGCTCCGAAGTCCCCCGAGATCGGTACGTTCGAACAGAATCTGGAGCGATCGGATACCTGGCTCTCCCCGTTTCTCGGCTACGGCCAGTCGAATTTTCTCGTCGGCTACCCCGACTTCGACTTCGAAACCTATCACGACTGGTTCGACCAGCGTTTTCCGCCGGCGAAGTTTTCTCAGCTGAAGGAAAAGATGGGCCCGATGGTCCAGTATGCGGTCGGCGCGTTCGTCCAATCCCTTGCGCAGAATCCGGGGATGGAGACCTACCTTCAATCGCTGGGCACCGCCTGCCACGTCTACGTAGGCACGGGCCTCGGCGAGGTGACGGTGCAGCACGATCAGTCCGTTGCATACGATCGGGCGTTCCGTCGGTGGAACGAATTCTGGGCCGCAGCGGAACGCTGCGCCGCGTTGCGGGCGCACCGGCAGGGGCCGGCCGACACGACGGCGCCCCCCGATCCGGCCGCAGAGCCGGTGGGGTCGGAAGCATGGATCGACGCCAAAGGGATCTGGGAGATGCATTGGGCAGAGCGGAGCGACTCGCTGCGCGAATATCTGGACGAGGCAGCCTCCATCCAGGCCGAGCCCGTCCCCTCGTCCTCCGGGAACGCGAAGCTCAGCGTGATCCGTCAGAAGCTCAACAAGATCCGCGCGCTCAATCGCAAGTGGGGCTGTCCTGACGAGCCGTGGGCGAGCGTCTCCCCGAATTACCTCTGGAACATCTCGAATATCCCGGCAGCGCAGATCTCCATGGTCGGAAAAATCGTGGGGCCGGCGTATGCACCGGTGGCCGCCTGCGCCTCGTTCGGGATCGCCGTGAAGATGGCCATGCAGGCCATCGAGTCGGGCGACGCCAAAGCGGTGGTGATCGGAATGACCGACCCTCCCCCACACCCGGTGGTGATCTCCGCGTTCTACAACGCCAATGTGCTGTCGGCGGACGCTGATGTCTCCCGCCCGCTCACGGCCTTCAAGGGAACCCACGTGGCTGGCGGCGCCTGCATCTGGATTCTGGGAGAGGCCGCCGAAATGATGGCCCAGGGGTTCCGTCCACTGGGGATGGAGATCGTCGGTGTCGGCGCTTCCTCGGATGCCCATCACATCATCACCCCATCCAAAGGCGGACCGCAGCTGGCCATGCGCGCTGCCCTGGAACATGTGCAGTCCTCGGAGGTGACCACCTGGGACATGCACGCCACGGCCACCCCCGGCGACGCCACCGAAATCGCTCATTCCCTGGAACTGCTGCATCCCGACGTTCTTTTCACCGCGCGCAAAGGTACGTTCGGCCACGGGATGTCGGTAGGCGGCGGGTGGGAGCTCACCGCGCAGCACCTGGGCATGGCCAAAGGGCGGCTTTACCCCATGGCCCTCACCGACGGAGAGCTCCATCCCGATGTAAAAATCCAGGACGCCCGCTTCGTCCAGACCGACGGTTGCCGTGTCGACCACGGCTACAGTGGAAAACTGAGCATGGGCGTCGGCGGCATCAACTCCTGCGTGATCAGCCGCCCGTGGGATCCTCAATACATCGACGAGCATCTATCCGTGCTGGCCATGAGCGAGAAAAGCTAGGCCGGCACGGCCGGCAGCGCTGGTTGCCCAAGGCCGTCGAAGGGCGTGCTCTTCCCATCGAGAGTCCTTCTCCCCGCATACGGGGAGAAGGTGCCGAAGGCGGATGAGGGGAGCTCACTCGACGAAGCAGGACCCCTCATCCCCGCTTCGCGGACCTTCTCCCCGTGTGCGGGGAGAAGGACACTCGATCGGGAGGACTCCGCCCACACCACGCTCCGAGAAGTTCTGCCGCGCAGGCTCCCAGGCCGGCACGGCCGGCGGCGCTGGTCAAAGCCGCGCCGGCTGGAAAGGCGGCGACCGATGGGGATGCCTTTGCCTACCGCCGATCCCGCTTCGCCGCCGTCCACACCGGGACCTGCCAAAGCGCGTAGCCGCGTGGGTCACGGGCGCAGTCGATCATCTCCCGCCAGCGCTGTTCGAGTTCCGCGCGGGGGACGCCGGTGTGTTCGACCATCGAGTCGGTGTAGCCGTCGCGCCATGCTTCCCAGATGCGGGCGAAGGTCTCCCGAGGAACGCGAAGGGTGTCCACGGTGATGTAGTCGGCGGCGATGTTGGTGAGCTGGAGATCGTGCAGCAGCGTGAACATTTTCCGGCCGACATGCAGATCGCATCCGACCGCCGCGCCATATTGCGGCGGGATGCGCTGCCAGAAATCGTCCGAGTCGAGAGTGGTCGGGTGGCACCACAACATTCCGTAATCCTCGGCGATGACATGCAGGCGGCCTCCCGGTCGCAGGACTCGCCGGATTTCCGAGAGAACCTGCCTGGCTTCCGGAACCGCCTGAACGAGGTGACGGCAGACGACCAGATCGAATTGTTCGTCCGGAAACGGCAGGGCCAGGGCGTCGCCGGTCTGGAAACGAGTCCGCTCCCCGAACTGCTCGCAACGAGCCCGAGCCCGTTCGAGATGGGCCTCCTCCAGATCGACGCCGGTGAACTGCACCCGCGGAAACTTCATCGCCAGGCGCGCGGTCATCTCGCCCGTGCCACAACCCACGTCCAATGTTGCGCCTGCATCCAGCGGATGCCGGTCGAAGATCGGCTCTTCCTGCGGCCAGATTGCCTCGGCCTGCGCCGCCAGGTTGCGGACCATCGACTCGTCCGCCATCTCTTTTGCCTGAGGACTACTTGAATTCACAGGGGCCTCCCCCGAATGCGAGCGGGATTCTACGCCGAGCCGCGCGACTTCTCGCGGCGGGGATGCCAGTTCCATGGGTCAGGCGAATGGGTCAGGCGAATGGTCAGGCGAATGGTCAGGCGAAGGGTCAAGCGTCCAGCGTTCCACCCTCGGTAGATTCAGCTCCCTTTGTTCCACAAGGTTCACGAGAGTCTTTCGCGATTTGGCAAGGGCACCGGACCCTCCGGCGGTAAGATCCGCCTCGTTCCGTACCAAGCAATCGAACGCGGCGTTCGTGCAACTGCAGGTGCTCTGCGGCGGCGCGGCTTCCGCCCAACTGAGGAGAAACTGTCATGCGGAAACCTTCTTTTGTCCTGAGCATCGCCATGCTGGTCCTGGCCACCGTTTCCTACGCATCCGACGATCCGAAGCACGTTCCTTCCGCCCGGGAGAAGGCGGAGATGGAAGCGATGATGAAAGCGGCCACGCCGGGAGAGGCTCACAAGAAACTCTCCCCGATGGTGGGGACCTTCGACGTGAAGGTCAAGATGTGGAACGCGCCGTCCGCGGCGCCGATGGAATCGACCGGCAAGACGGTCAACACCTGGGTTCTCGGCAACCGCTGGGTGGCCCAGAACTTCGAAGGGAACTTCATGGGCATGCCCTTCTCCGGCATCGGGTACACCGGCTATGACAACGTCAGGAAGCAGTACGTGGGGACCTGGATGGACAGCATGTCCACGCAGGTGATGGTGGGGAAGGGAACGCGGGAGTACGCCGGCAGCAAGACCTTCAGCTTCGAATCCTCGATGGCCGATCCGATGACCGGCAAAACCATGCCGGTCAAGGAAAAGGTCACCGTGACCGATGACGATCACCACGTCATGGAAATGTGGATGCCAGCACCGAACGGAAAGATGTTCAAGATGATGGAAATCACCTACGTCCGTTCCGGCTCGTAACGTTCTGTGCAGGGATCCCGGGCCGCCGGGATCCCTGCCTTGATTTCAGCCACGCTGTGCGGACGAATCGCTCTGAACGTACTCCCGCAGCGCCTCGCGCCAGCTTCGCATCGGACGCAGTCCCAGACCCTCGGACACCGTACAGCGCATGGGAGTGAACGTCGGCCGCGGACTGCGCACCGCATCCTTCTCCGACACGGACTGGATGAGGCGATGGGCATCGGCGTCGCTCACTCGGGCGAATCGCGCCGCTTCCTGCGCGAACTCCTCGTACGAGCAGACCCCCGCGTTCACCAGGTGATAGGTCCGGTACAGCCGATGCGGCAGAACCTCTAACACCCGCGCAACCAGATCCTCAACATAGGTGGTGCTGGCCCAGATGTCGTTGATGGCGCTGACCGTCCGGCCGGCGCGCAGCTGGCGATCGACTGCGGAGAGAAAGCTGGTCTTCCCGCGACCGAAGACCCACGAGGTGCGGACGATGAAGGAGCGCGAGCACGCCTCCTCCACGGCCCGTTCGCCGGCCAGTTTGGTCCGGCCGTATTCATTGACCGGACACGCGTCGTCCTGCACGGTCAGGAACGTTTCCCCATCGCCCCCGAACACATAGTTGCTGCTGAAGTGCATCATCTCCGCGCCAACGCCCTCGGCCGCCTCGGCCAGGAATCGAGGACCGCGCACATTCACCGCGTCAGCCAGCGCCGGATCGCGCTCGCAGAGGTCCACGCCGATCACCGCGCCGTTAACGATCAGGTCGGGGCGGACTTCGTCGACTGCGCGACGGACCGCAGCCCCATCGGTGATGTCGAGCTGCGCGTGCGATCGCGCCGTCACCTCGTACTCAGGAGCGAGGCGTCTGGCCAGCACTCCTGCCACCAGGCCATTCGCGCCGGTGATGAGCGCGCGGCGGGTCACTTCGATGAGGACAGCTTCATGCCGGTAGCCTTCTCGATGTTCGACGCGTCATCGAGCAGAATCCACTCGACGATGGCCAGCGGAAGCGATCCGTTCGACAGCAGGTCGTCATGAAACTGCCCCAGCCGAAAGTCCGCCCCTTTGGCATCGCGATACTGCCCGAGCAACCGCATGATCTGCCACTTGCCGGTGATGTAGCTGATCTTCTGGGTGGGGTTGGAGGCCGCTCCCGCTGCCTCTCCGGTCGCCGCTTCGCGATCGAGACCGCCGCCTTCCATGAAGTGCTTCACGCCCTGCTCGAAGCTCCATTTCCCGGTGTGCAGATTGACATCCACTCCGATGCGCGCCGAGCGGTAGCGCGACAGGCGCAACACCTGACCCATCGACGCGCTGTCGACCGGATACAGCCCCTCGCGCAGCAGCATCTCCTCGCCGTACAACGCCCATCCTTCGCTGAAAACGTTGTCGCCGTGATGCCGGCGGATCTCGTTTTCGAGATGGTTGGCGATGGAGATCTGCAGGAAGTGCCCAGGGATGCCCTCATGCCCGAGGATCGGACGCGGGTCTTCGATGGCCGCGCGGATGTAGAAGTTGCGGCTCTGCGGGTTGTAGGTGGGGATGAAATAGAAGCCACCGTTGTCAGGATCGTAAACGCCAGGAGGATTCATGAATCCGCCGGGGCTGGTCGGCTTGAAGGCTTCGGGGAGCTGGCGAATGACAAACGGTCCGATGTAGCTGGGGATGGTGATCAGCTTCTTAGCGATGAGGAAGTCGACCATCTCCTTCTCGCGACTCTGGTAGGCGGCGAGGAAGGCCTGTTGATCGGCCGGGATGCTGGCGGCCCGCTTCGGATCGGGATCGGCCAGTGAAGGATCGGGCAGCATGGCCTCCAGAGCGCGGTACCGTCCGAGTTCCACCTCGCCGAGGTGCGCGACATCGCGCGAGTCCATCGGGAGCAGGAGGATGTGGCGCAGCATGTAGTTGTAGTTCGCCTCCCCCATCGGGACCCAGGCCTTCATGGTGGGAAGGCGTTTTTCCAGCCAGTCGGCGTAGCCATGGATCGCGGCGACCGCCTCCTCACGCGCGGCGTCGAACGCAGCGCGATCGGCTCCGGAGAGATCGCCGGCGATGGTCATCAGGCTCTGGTTGAAGAGCGGGTCGATGGAGCGGGCAGAGTCGATGGCCAGTTGCGAGTTGAGACGGATGGGACGGGTGAGATTCTTCTGGCCCTGCTCGATCATGGCCGGCATGGCCTGCATGCGCGCGATGGCGGCCCTGGCGCGGATTGCAGGCGGCGCGTACTCCTTTTTCAGCAGCGAGAAGATGGCGTTGCTGGCTTCGTTGACGTAGACCTGCGGATCGGTCTCCTCAACCTTGCCGACGCGCTCCGGAAAGTCCGCGCCCTCCAGCTGCGCACGGAACAGCAGCCAGTCGATCTTGTCGTCTTTCGACCAGCTGCCCACTGTCGTCACGCGAACAAGATCGAGAAGATTGCGAACGTAGGTGGCCCGGCGCGCGATGGCCGCGGGCGAGTAATCCGTCAGCTTGCTGTCGTAGTCGTGAAATCCCTGGTCGCTGGCACCGACCGGGTACTCCTTCTTCTGCCACTCGTAGTAGTCATGCGCAGCCAAGCGCAGCGATTGGGGGGTGAGTGAAGGGGATGTCGTCATTTTCCTCGCGGCGGGCGCAGCGCAGAGGCTGGCGGTCAGAGTGCAGGTCGCAAGCGCGGCGATGATGGATCGTTTCACAGGAGTCCTCCGAGGAAGCGGAGTGTACCAGCGGCCGGCCGGCACGGCCGGCGGCGTTGGTTCGCACAGCGTCCGCCACGATTTTCGGCCATCGACTTTCACTCGGTCGCCTTTGATTACGGATGTCGTTCAGTCCCGTAGGGACGATTGAGCAGCTAGCCCAGCACTTCAGTGCTGGGTTGATCGCGTCCGGGAATGACGAGTCCCGTAGGGACGATTGAGCGTCTCCCTGAGTGGATGTCGTCGCTCCGCGGCTTCCTCAGCATGCAGTCTTGAATCCCAGCGCTGACGCGCTGGGCTACAGAGATTCCGCCGCTCCGCGGCTGCGACCCAAAACCGCTATCCCGCGAAAATCGTGGCGGACGCTGTGCGAACCAACGCTGCCGGCCGTGCCGGCCCGGCCTCACGGTCTCTGGCTGATGCATGGGGCGAATCCGAACTGGGTCATCTGATCGAAGCGAATCAGTTGATCGGATGCGATGCTGCCGCGCCAGCGCCACTGCATGCCGTCATCGCTCTCCACCTCGAGCGTCACCTTCGCGCCTGCGCAAACGGTCACCGGGTTTTCCAGCGGGAGAAATCCCTGGCTCCAGTTGGGCGTCTGCAGAGGGGGCGCGTTGGAAAGGGCGACTTCGGCAGTGAGCTGGGTCGAGAACCATGCGCCGAACCCATGCACCACTGCATCGCGAGTCATTTCGAATGCCGCGCTGCCGCGAACCATTGTCGATTCGATCGAACCCAGCGCGAGATCCTGAAGAATCGCCGGCGCGGCAAGCAGTGATTCAGGCGCAAACTCGGCATTCCAGATCTGGTTCGACGCGAAGGTTCGCATCGGGCTGAGATCGAGGTCCTGTCGCCGCCCACTCCACCAGCCGATCCGTTTTTCGAAGAGCTCCGGAGCCTCCACCGGCGCGGCCATCAGCGCGACGGATTGCGGAATGATGCGCGCGCCGGAGGCGAGCAGGCGCGTCCTCGCGTCCAGCACCGACCCGAGAATCCCTTCATCGAATCCAAGATTGCCGAGCGTCTCGGTGATCAGCAGCGTAGCGCGCTCGGGCAATTCCACCTCGGTGGATCCCCGGTGAAACCACTCCACCTGCAGTCCGTTCTGCCGCGCCAGCAGCGCAGCAGCGTCGATGGTGTGCTCCCGTTCGATCGCGAACACGCGCCTGGCGCCGGCACGGACCGCGAGCATGGCCAGGATCCCCGTCCCGCTGCCGACGTCCAGAACCACATCGCCGGGCTGCACGCTGCTGGCGATCGCCGCAGCAAATGCAGACATGCGGACCTCGTCGGCGAGCAGAGAGCGATGCTGTTTGAGGAGACTCGCGAGTGCGTGCATTCAACGTTCTCCGCGGAGAGTGGAACGTGGAGATGCAGAGTAGCTCAGGAAGTCCGATGCTAAAGAATCGCCTCTCGCGACCGCGACAGGCAGTCTCAGTATCTCCTCACGACGATGTGAAAGAACTGCGCAAAAACTCTGGCTGCCGATCCTAAGTCACTTCGCCTTACTGATCCCGCTCCGCTTCACCACCACTAGCGCGTTCTCGCGATCGATGCCGTGGCGCTTATCCAGCACCGTCTGGCGGATCAGGCGCATCATCTGCTCGAAGTGATCCTCGGCGCGCTCGATGGCCTGCTGCGCTTCGTCCAGCGACTTCTTCAGGTTCAGGATCACCTCCACGCCTGACAAATTCACACCGAGGTCGCGGGTCAGCGCCAGGATCAGCTCCAGTTTGCGGATCTCATCCTGGCCGTAGAGCCGCGTGTTTCCGGAGGTGCGGGCCGGCGTGATGAGGCCCTCGCGCTCATACATCCGCAGTGTCTGCGGGTGGATGCTGTAGCGCTCGGAGATGACCGAGATCATCACGTAACCATCAGATCTTTGGCGGGTCATCGTTTCGATTCCTCGGTCGTCAATCGGGCTGCGAGGCTTCAGGTGTCCGCGCTGAACGGGGAAGTCACACGGGGCGGGAAGCACTCGAAACAAGGAACGGGCAGGCGCTCAACACGCCTGCCCGCCCCACAGAACTACTTGGTTTCGTCGACCACTTCCGCTTCGATCACGTCGTCCTGCGCTCCACCGGCGGTCGAGCCGGACTGTCCGGACGCATCGCCGCCCGCCGCACCGCCACCCTGATTCGCGTTCGCGCCGGTGTTCGCGTACATCGCTTCGGCGAGTTTGTGGGAGGCCTTGGTCAGGTTCTCCGTGGCCTTCTTCAGATTGTCGCTGCCGCCCTGCTCCATCGCCTTGCGAGCATCGGCGATCGCGCCCTCGAGGTTCGTGACGTCTGCGCCGGGGATCTTGTCGCGATTCTCACCGAGCATTTTCTCGACCTGGTAGACCAGCGAGTCGAGGCCGTTCTTGGCCTCGATCTCCTCGCGGCGCTCCTTGTCTTCGGAAGCATGCGCGTCGGCATCCTTGACCAGCTTCTCCACTTCGTCCTTCGACAGTCCGGAGGAGCTGGTGATGGTGATCTTCTGCTCCTTGCCGGTGCCGAGGTCCTTGGCAGAGACGTTCATGATGCCGTTGGCGTCGATGTCGAAGGTCACCTCGATCTGGGGCATGCCGCGCGGTGCGGGTGGCAGCCCGATCAGGTGGAAGACTCCGAGGATCTTGTTGTCGCGGGCCATCTCCCGCTCGCCCTGAACGACTTTGATCTCCACCGAGGTCTGGTTGTCGGCGGCCGTGGAAAATGTCTCCGACTTGCGGGTGGGGATGGTGGTGTTGCGCTCGATCAGGCGCGTCATCACGCCGCCGAGGGTCTCGATGCCGAGAGAGAGCGGGGTGACGTCGAGGAGCAGGACGTCTTTCACGTCGCCGCCCAGCACGCCACCTTGGATGGCCGCGCCGATGGCCACCACTTCGTCAGGATTCACACCCTTGTGCGGCTCTTTCCCGAAGTAGTCCTGCACGATCTTCTGCACCATGGGGATGCGGGTCGATCCGCCGACGAGAACGACTTCGTCGATGTCCTTCGGCGTGAGGCCCGCATCGGCCAGTGCCTGCTTCAGCGGACCCATGGTCTTCTGCACGATGTCGCCGATGAGCTGCTCGAACTTCGCGCGGGTCAGCGCCATGTTGAGGTGCTTGGGACCGGACTGGTCGGCCGTGATGAAGGGAAGGTTGATGTCGGTAGACATCGTCGAGGAAAGCTCGATCTTCGCCTTCTCCGCTCCTTCGCGCAGTCGCTGCAGGGCCATCTTGTCCTTCGACAGATCGATGCCCTGGTCCTTGCGGAACTCGTCGATGATCCAGTCGATCAGCTTCTGATCGATGTTGTCGCCACCGAGGTGAGTGTCGCCGTTGGTCGACTTGACCTCGACCACCCCTTCCCCCACTTCGAGGATAGAGATGTCGAACGTGCCACCACCAAAGTCATAGACGGCGATGGTCTCGTCACCTTTCTTGTCCAGACCGTAGGCCAGTGCTGCGGCGGTCGGCTCGTTGACCAGCCGCTCGACTTTCAACCCTGCGATCTCGCCGGCGTCCTTGGTGGCCTGACGCTGCGTATCGTTGAAGTAGGCGGGAACGGTGATGACCGCGCGGTCAACCTTCTCACCGAGATAGTCCTCGGCGGCCTGCTTGAGCTTCTGCAGGATCATCGCGGAGATCTCCGGCGGGGAGTTGAGCTTGCCGTTCACTTCGACGCGCGCGTCG
>JBKJQB010000351.1:0-6500 GCA_046594105.1 Thermoanaerobaculia bacterium | reverse complement strand
GCAGGCTTCCGCAACATCGTTCACGTGGCCGGCGGAATTCACGATTGGATTGCCAAAGGCTACCGGACGGTGAACGCGCAGTGAGGGTCCGGCGTCGCCAACTTCCGGGCCCTGTTTCACGCCCCTCCATCACCAGTTCAGGAACCCTCATGAAACGATTGCTTCTGGCCACTGCGGCGACCTGTGCTTCCCTTTCTGCTTCGGCCCAGTATCCGGAGATCGCCACTCTCAAGGCCTACGCGGCCCGTGCTCTCCCGCGTTGCGCCGGCTCGGTGATCACCGTCGAGCAGCTCAACCGCGTCGGCCCGGCGAACTTCGTCACCTACGGCGCCACGCAGACATCCACCGATCCCACCTGCGGCAAGAAGCAGTTCTTCTTCTATTCGCCGACGACGAAGCAGACGCTCCTCGGATCCATCCTCCCCCTCCCGAACGACGCACGGCCTGTGGAACAGAAGATCGCCGAGGTGGCCTCCAAGGCCCTGAACGACCCGGTCAGCGTGACGGTCGCTCCGTTTCCGCTTCCTGACGGGATCCGCGCGGTGTCCATGACCCGGTCGACGAAAAATGGCCCGTTCGCCTATCACGGCTACGTCGATACGTCCCGGCAGTGGCTGCTGGTGGGCACGAGAGGGAACCTGCAGACCGATCCGGCGCAGACCCTGATCGATTCGCTCGGCCTGACTGCGGCGATGCGACGGGGCAACCCGAAAGCGAAGGTCAAGATCATCGAGCTGTCGGATTTTCAGTGCCCGACCTGCGCGAAGTCCCACAAGAAAGTGGAACCATTGATCGTGAAGAATCTTTCGAAGGTCGACTACTTTCGTCTCGACCTGCCGCTGTTCGAGCACCACGAGTGGGCTCTGCAGGCCGCGCTCGGCGCGCGCGCCATCCAGCACGTGGCCCCGAAAAAGTACTGGGAGTACACGAATTTCGTCTTCGCCAATCAGGAAACCATCACCCAGCCCACCTTCGACAAAGTTCTCAAGGATTACTGCGAGGATCACGACATCGACTGGGCGGCCGTGGAGAAGATCTATCGTTCACCGGCCGAGAGCGCCGCTCTGCTCGAGCAGGTCAGCCGCGCCTTCGACGCCGGCATCTCCTCCACACCGACCTACATCGTCAACGGCCAGGTGATGGGATTCGGCCCCGAGGGCACCTTCACGCTAGAACAGATCAGGAAGGCCATCGGGAAGAAGTAGGGTCCGACGTTCCGCCCTAGGAGCCTGCGCGGCAAAACGTCTTGGAGCGTGATCCAGGCGGAGCCTTGGGCAACCAGCGCCGCCGGCCGTGCCGGCCTAAAAACCGACGCTGATTTTTGCGGCGTAGCTGCGCACTTCTGCCTGCGTCGCTTCCACCACGATCTTCGGGATGAACAGGGAAACGCGCACGCCGAGGGTGTAGCGATTCAGGTTGCTGACGTCCGAAAGAGAGAGGGCGGGCTTGAGCGCAGTGGCTGCGATGGTCCCCCGCGCATTGGTTCGCATTCGGCCTAACGCTGCGTACGGAGTGACCGGCCCGAGGCCTTTGCTCAGGAAGACCTCCGCGCCATACGTCTTCTCACGAAAGACGTCGATGCCGGTGAGCGTGGCGTAGGAGGCGCGGAAGGCCAGTTCGGGAGAGGCGATGCTTCCGCGGATGATGGGCAGGTCCAGCGCGCCGCCCCACGTCTTGATGTCGCTGTTCTGAAGCTTGGCGTAGGAACCGGAGAGCGTTCCCGAGCCGAAGCCTTTGGAAGCGACCAGCCTGGGAACCAGAACGTAGCCGTTGCGGGTGAGATCGGAATTGGCGGGGACCGCACGTTTCCAGTAGCTCGACGCCTCGTCGATCTTCACGGCCGTCACCGCGACGCCGATGTCGAAGCCAAGGACTCCGGCGCTGCGAGCCGGCTGCACGGGCGTGGCGAAGATGGCCTGACCGACGATGCGGGAGAACTTCTGAAAATCCGCCTGCGTGGTGGCGGGGTCGAAGACCACGTCCTGCGCCTGCAACGGAAGCGAGCAGAGGACGGCGATCAGAAGAGCTGCGAGATGTACTCGTTGCTCAACAGGAAACCGGCGGGAGTGAAGGCGACCCGAGCTCCCTTCCATTGCAGCCACCCCTCGTTCAGGCCTCGCTCCGTCCATGCAATCCCCTCCTGTCCGCAGCGGCGGACGACATCCTCGTAGTCTATCCCTGCCGACTGGCGCAGCTGCAGGAAAAGCACTTCCCGCCGCTCTTCGTCGGAGGTGAGCGACTCGGTGAATTCGACCGCCAGAGGATCGGCGATGTACGACTTCACATCGCGTCGGTTTGCGAAACGACGGTTGCCCAGAAACGAATGTGCGGCATTCCCGAAACCGAAATACTCTTCCCGCCGCCAGTAGCGCAGATTGTGGCGGCATTCCTCCCCCGCCCTGGCGAAGTTGCTGATCTCGTACTGATGGAGGCCGGCTTCGTTGAGGCGGTCCAGCACCTCTCGATACAGGCGCGCCACGGCATCGTCGTCCGGCAGATCGACTCTGCCCTGCCCGACCTGCCGCGCCAGTGCGGTGCCTTCTTCCAGATCGAGCATGTAGAGCGACAGGTGGCCCACTCCGCTGTCGATCGCGGCCTGGACCGAAATGCGTACGCTTTCATCGGTCTGACCGGGCAGTCCGAGGATGAGGTCGAGGCTCGCGCGCAGCCCGCTCTGAACGACCTGGCCCACCGCTCGATGCGCCAGTGCGGCCCCGTGGACCCTCCCCAGCGGGCGGAGCTCACCATCATGAAAGGACTGCACGCCGATGCTGATGCGATTGACGCCGAGGGATTGCCAGAAGCCGATTTCTTCGTCGTCCACATCCTCCGGGTTGGCCTCCATGGAAAACTCGGCATCGGCGGCGATCGAGAGGCTGGCCCGGAGTTGCGTCACCACCTTCTGCAGATTCTCGCGGCTGGTGCGCGAGGGGGTCCCTCCGCCGAAAAACAGAGTATCCACAGGCTCTCCTGCGCCCCGCGTGGAAATCTCCCGGACCAGCGCCTCGGTGTAGAGATCCTGCAGCGAGAGATCGGTGGAGATCGCAAACGGGCAGTACGTGCAGCGTACCCGGCAGAACGGCAGATGGATGTAAGCGCCTACGGACATGGAAGGTCGGTTCGCGGAGTGGGGATCGTGGAAACGCGAGTGGTCAAGGTCGGAATCCGATTTTCGCGCTTCTTCATTCCTCTATAATCCGCCTCATGTCCGAGGATCCCGAAGAACTGCCGGCACCGGGGCACCGGCGCCGCCTTGTCTGGACGCTCCTGGGCGCCATGGTTGTGGTCAGCCTGGTGCCGCTGGCGGTGTCTCACTATTTTCTGATCGGGATCAACCGCGACTCCATGGAGACGCTGGAGAAGAAGTATCTGACCCGTTCGGCGGTGGGAATCTCGAACGACATCCAAAGCCTGCTGACCAGCAACACGCAGCAGCTGACCAAGATCGCATCGAATGTCCGGGCCCTGAAAAAGGCCCTTCCCAGCGGAACGGATCCCTTTCTCTACGTGGCCCAGTCCGGCGGGATCACCGACTACATCACGCCGGAAAGCGATCTGCTCGGCTTGCGGATTCTCAATCTCGGCGGGCAGGGAGCGTCGGCTGTGCCCGCGCAGCTCGATCGACCGGCCGCGCAGGAGCTGGATCTTGCGCTCGCCGCTGCCTCCAAGGGCCAGTCGTACACCGGAACCTTCCAGTATCTGCAGCAGGCCGGCGCACCCGCGGTCATCCTCGCGGTGCCGGTCGTCGATGAGGGGCGCATCATCGGGACGGTGGAAGCGCTGGTCAACCTGCGCCGGATCACCGAGAGAATCCGGGAAGAAGGGAAGGGCGACGTGACCGCCTTCCTGGTCGATCGGAATGGCCGCGTTCTGATCCACAGCGAGCCGAGCGTCGACGTGCAGCGCCCCGACTTCTCGAACCTCAAGATCGTTCAGGAGTTCAGCAAAGCACCGGTCCGCCTGACGGAGTCCTACGAGGATCCGCGCGGCGGGCAACGTACCCGCATGCTCGGCACCATCGCGCCGGTGGGCCGCCCCGACTGGGGAGTGGTAGTGCAGAAGCCGGAGGCCCGCGCCTACGCCTCGGTGACCAAGATGGTCCGGGCCACCATCATGTGGATCTCCATCGCCCTGGCCCTGGCCATCGTGGCAGGGATCCTGTTTTCTTCGGGAATTGCCCGGCCGATCCGGGCCCTGGCGGCGCGCACTCGGGAGATCGCCGGCGGCAATTATCAGCAGATGGTCGACTTCAAGAGCCACAACGAGATCGGGGAGCTCGCCGAGAACTTCAACGTCATGTCCGGCGCCATCGAACAGGCCTTCGATCAGCTCAAGAAAGCGGCGAATGAGAATCACCTCCTGTTCATCAACTCCGTGCGGATGCTGGCCGCGGCCATCGACGCCAAAGATCCCTACACGCGTGGACACTCCGAGCGGGTGGCCCGCTACTCCATCGCCATCGGAAAAAATCTCGGGCTGCCCGAGCGGGAGATGAAGAACCTGCGCATCAGCGCGCTGCTCCACGACGTCGGCAAGATCGGCATCGACGACCGCATCCTGCGCAAACCGGGCGCTTTGAGCGACGACGAGTTCGAGGTCATGAAGGGCCATCCGTCCAAGGGCGCCGCCATCATGAGCGGCGTGGCCCAGCTGATCGACATCATTCCCGGAATGAAGTACCACCATGAGAAGTGGAGTGGCGGCGGCTATCCGGAAGGGCTGGTGGGGGAACAGATCCCCATGCAGGCGCGCATCGTGGCCATCGCCGACACCTTCGACGCCATGACCACCAATCGCCCCTACCAGAAGGCCATGGAGCTGACCTATGTGGTCGACAAGATCAAGAGCTTCGGCGGAACCCGGTTCGATCCGCGGGTGATCGAGGCCTTCACAAAAGCCGTCGGCCGCAACGACATCACCATCGAAGAACAAGTGCGAGGCGCGGCGTAGGATCGCGCGGCCTGGATCTCCGCCAGAGCCTGCCGTGCTCTGAGACGCCGCCGCGCGTCGCGAGCTTTGCTCCGCTGCCGCTCGCTAACCGGCCTGGTGTCCTCGCGGACCGTCGACCCGCTCCTCCGGTCGCGGCGCGGATGGCCATCCCGGCCCATGGGGCGACGCAGTGAGCTTCCGAAACATTCTGAGCGACATGCTCACGACCACTTCCGGTTCCCTCGGAGCGATGTTCCTCGACCAGCAGGGAGAAAGCGTGGAGGTGACTACGGAGAGACCCTTCGACACCGACGATCACGACCTGAAGGTCATCGGCGCGTATCAGGGGATCTTTCTCGCGCAGCTCAACCGCATCTGCGACACCCTGGGCGCTGGCCGACCCCGCCGCTTCAAGCTGGAGTTCCTTCTGACCACCATTCTGAGCTGCGACCTCAAGGACGGCTACTACCTGGTGCTGATCGTCGAAGCGGGAACCAACGAAGGGCTGGCCTGGCATGAGCTCGAGGCCTGTCGCGATCGGCTTCTCCTGGAAATGTGACGCCTCCACCGGAGCGACGGACCGGAGCGACGCAAGGACCGGAAACCGATGCTGGAACGTCGTCTGCAGAGACTGGCTGTCGAATGAGACCTGTGGCCCTCCTGATCGCCGTCAGCCTGATCGCCGCCTGCGGAGCCCGTTCGGGCCGTGTGGCTGCTCCCGCCATCCGCAATGCAACGGAGATCAGGACCATCGAAAACGCGGAGATCCGGCCGGCGCCCATCGATCCCCCTCCGATGCTGACCGACGAGGCGCCGCCGCTCAAGGCCGCCACGAATCTCGCGCAAGGCGATGCGCCGCCGCCACCGACTGCGCAGGACGAGGCGCTGCGCGCGGCGCTCCCATTCGCTCCTGCCATCGCTATGGACGCCATCGACGGCAGCAAGCTTTCGATCCGGGCCTCCACCCCGACCGTTCAGTACAAGAACCGGCTCTACTACTTTTCCTCCGAGGAGAACAAACGAAAGTTTGTGGCCGATCCGGAGCAGTACACCAAGGGGCTTTTCTCGCATCTGTAGATGTCCGCAAACACCCTATGAAAAAACAACTGAGTGGACAGGCGCCACGAGCGCCGCGGCCGGAGTCGCTGACGGTCATGCTGTCGCACCGGCAGGTTGCCCAGCTCGACACGCTCTCTACCGACATCCGCCTCAAGCACCGGCGCGCCATCAGCCGGGCCGAGATCATCCGCGGCATCATCGATGCCGCGGAGCTCACGAACATGGATCTCTCCGAAGCCAATTCGAGCGAGAGGATCGTGGCCATGTTCGCGGCGTGGCGTGCGAAGCAGTAGCCCGCATTTCTCACACCCATCCGTCGCGAGGGCGCGGAGAGTGGCACGCCCTCCCCGACAAGAGTCCTTCTCCCCGCGCACGGGGAGAAGGTGCCGAAGGCGGCGAGGGGAACTCACGCGATGAAGAGCAGGACCCCTCATCCCCGCTTCGCGGACCTTCTCCCCGTGTGCGGGGAGAAGGACACTCGATGGAGAGGCCCGCGCTTCTCACCATCAATC
>JBKJQB010000302.1:0-27102 GCA_046594105.1 Thermoanaerobaculia bacterium | reverse complement strand
CGAAACTGCCGAACAGAGCGAACGAGACTGTCTTGCGTTCATCGCTGCCAACGTTCAGGAAAACGTCTCGCTCGGAAGGCGTCCGCACCAGCGGCCCCCCTCGGGCAGCACGATCCGAGAGTGCCTCCGGCCGGACTCGAAGCGCTACACGCGCTCTCCAGTAGTTTTGAAATGAGGCAAATCCGTTGAAGAAAAAGGCTCGCTCCAGCGTGTCCCCGCCGAAATTGCGATTCTGCCAGCCGCCGAGGAGCATCTGACGATGACGAAACGCCTTCGTGAGATTCTGATTGACGTATTGCATCACCGCATGGGACGAGATGACGTCTGTCCGTCGCAGGAAACCGGCGTCGTTCGTCTCCAGCCCCGGCGAGAAGGCCTGGACCTGGAGGTTCGGGCGCCACGTTCCCCCCGACTTCGAGATCATGGCCCGACCTCCCCAGCCGCGCAGCGACTTGCGGGCAGGGTCGTACCGGAGGTGGCCGGCGTCGGGACGCTGGTAGTAGCGGGAGGACGAACGCTGCGTCAGGTCGATGGACTGGGCGCTACCGCTGACATACGACCCGATCGCGGAGCCCTCCAGAACCCACGACTTTCCGGTCCCCAGTTTGAGAAAGCCATCGATGCCGCCCACCGTCGCGGAGCTCCGGAGCGAAGACAGCTCCTGCGGAAGGCGGCGTTTCACTGAGGTCAGCATCAGGCCGACGCGCGCGTCCTCCCCGATCTGTCTGAAGAGGCGCGAGGTGAAGTAGTTGGTCATGGGCTCGACGACTTGATGTCCGAACTGATTCCCGGTGACGAAGCGCGCCCGCTCGCGGTCGGTCAGAGCATCGAGAATGCCGATGGACCAGCCCCCCGGCAGCGTCCCGGTGAGCTTCACCGCCCCCAGGATGGTCGTCTCGGAAGGGGAGCTCACGAAGTCCGCGTCGGGGCTTCCCTGCGGAGAGCGACCGATGCGCCGCGTGTAGAACAGGCTCGGCGGGAAGATGAACTGGAAGTGGTTTGAAGCCGGCGAATCGTTGAAGCGAAACAAGTTCAGCCCTTCGGTGAAGAACGGCCTTCGCTCGGAATAGAAGGTTTCGAACTCGCTGAGGTTGATCTCGGCGGGATCGACCTCCACCTGACCGAAGTCGGGGTTGATCGTGCCGGTCAGGGTGAGACTGGAGGTGAGTGCGTATTTCAGATCGAGCCCCGCGTTGATTTTCTGCGCGCGGCGGTCAAGGAGAGGATCGGCTCGATTGGCGCGGGTCAGGACGTCCGAGCGCATCACTCCGTAGGGCACCAGTTCCAGCGGCCGTCCGCGGTGGAATCCCTGCAATCCCACCAGGTCAGCAAAATGGGAGACGCCTCCTCCGCTCTCCCCTTTCTTCGTGTTCACGATTCGCACGTTCTCGTTGTTCCGCACGGTCTTGCGCGTGACGTTGAGCCCCCACACGTGCTCCGGCTGATCGGGAAAGCGCAGCTGCGAGAAGGGGATCCGCACCTCGGCAATCCAGCCTTCCGGCACGATTCGGGTCGATGACTCCCACACTCCGTCCCAGCTGTCGTCGTCGTCGATGTCGTTGAAGAGCACCGAGTCGCCCTGAACGCCCGCCGGAGCCACCGAGAACGAGTTTCCGCTCAGACGGTCGTGCTGGGGGTCGAGATCGATCGAAACGTAGTCGCTCTGGGCGAAGGTGTCCCGCCGGAACAGCAGCGCGGTGGGTGGCTGCGGGTCGGTCATCTTCATGCCGAAGTAAATGGCGTGGTCGTCGTACACGATGCGCAGACTGGTGCGCATGGTGGCCGGCTTCCCGTCATCGGGATCGTGCTGGGTAAAGTCGGTGAACTCCGGAGCCGACTGCCAGGCGGCATCGGAGAGATCGCCATCCATCACCGGCGGGATGGCCACGCGGACCGCATGGAGAACCGGGCGCTCGGGCCAGGTGGCTGCATAACCAGTCCCGGCGACAGCACAAAGGAGAATCAGAAGTGTCGCGCGGTTCAGTAGCTTCAGCATTCCGGTCGGTGCATTGTAAAGGGACAGCGGAAAGCATCCAGCCCACATTTCTGGGACAGATCCGGCGTTGGCCCGCGGGTCACTCGCTTTTGTCGTTCCGTTCGGCTTCGCTGATCGCCCTCTCCAGCAGTTCACCGACTCCGGCGCTCATCGCCAGGGCCCGAAGCCTGTCAAGATCGATGGAACCCTCATTGAGCCGCAGCATGCCGAGGACGTCCCGCCACTGGCGCTCCGAGATCTCGCCCCCCATTCGGAACCAGAGCAATTTCCGGGCGACGAGATCTTCCAGCGCGTAGAAGTAGAGAGCAGGCGATCCGGGCGGTTCGATGCGGCGTCGATGCACCAGAGCCTCTCGGGCCAGGATCGAGTCTTCGGCAACGAAGAAGTCGATCTTCATCGAACTGCCGAAATGAATTGCGTTGAAGGTACCGCGCTGATGTGCTGCGGTTAAGGCGCTCTCCCGATCGACGTAGCAGCTCTCCGACAGCTCCAGCGCGAGCAGATCAGTTTTCTCGATGTCGTGCTCGATCATGATGTCGAGGTCCAGCGTCGATCTCGGCTCCCCCATCAGCGAGGCGGCGACGGATCCACCGATCACATACCGCAAGCCGACGCGCTCGAGGATCTGGCCGACGACCGCCGCGACGGCCAGCGGATCGCTCGGAGTCACGGTTCGCCCGGAAGGCGGCCGTAGGCTTTACGGACCAGATCGGGGCCCAGCCGGTCGACGGCGAGGCGCAGCCAGATCTCGTCCTCCGAGTCGGCGGGGAAGCGCTCGCGCATGCCGGCGAATGCGAGTTTCTGGACGAAGAGCGTCAACCCGCGCGCGATCTCCGCGCGCTCGAGCTCCGTCTTTTCACGCAGGAGTGCCATCTGAAGTCTGGCCACCTGCGGAGCGGTGTCGGAGAAGGACATCGTCTCGATTGTAGCGGGTGGGGCAAGTGATGGATATGGGGGCGCGGCTCACCCGGCTCGCCGCGCACCCGGCGAGAATGCGACTCCGCTGCCCGGCCCGGACTACATCGGCAGCCAGTACGACACTTTCACCAGGAAGACGTCGTGCGATGGGGCGCTGGGGATGGCTCGCAGGTCGCGACCGAAACGAAAGTCGCCGCGGGGGACGACGCCGGCGCGGTTCTCGTTCCAGGCGACGTAGAGCGCGGAGCCGGGGCGGAACTCCCATCGGGCCACGGCGCTTCCGCGCACGCTGCGGAAGTTGAAGTCATCGTTCCCAGTGCTGTTGAAGGGCGTGAAGGTGCGGGTGCGGGCGGCCGCCAGGGTGTGGTAATCGTGGTAGTCGCCCGAGGCGATGAATGGCTGCAGATACAACTGGAACGAAAGGCGTGGACTGACCGTCCAGTCCGCGCGCGTGCCCAGTTCGAAGGAGCGCTGCTCGAGGTTGGCAAAGAGGTAGCGCTTGCCATAGGTCGCGGTCGCTCCGGCATCGGCGAACGAGGTAACGTACTGCGTGAAGTCGTGCGAGCGGGTGAAGGAGGGAGAGAGGCGCAGTTGCAGGTTCGGCATCGGCCTCGAGGTCAGGCCGACTCCCGCGGTCCGGGAGTACGAGCCGTCGACGCTGTGCTCGAAGTGTCCGAAGGCCTCATACGAGAATTTCTTGCGCTCGTCGCTTTCGAAACTCAGGTCCGATGCCCACCCGGCAGGGGTTCGCACCAGCGGCCCGCCGCGCGCGCTGCGATCGGACAGGGATCCCGGGCTGACGAAGAGCGACGCGCGATAGCCCCAGTAATTCTGCAGCGTGGCGAAGGTATCGACGAAGTAGCCGCGATCGAGGGTGTTCCCATCGAAGTTGCGATTGATCCAGGTGCCGAACCAGACGCTGCGCCGTCGAAACGTCTTCGTGAGGTTCTCATTAATGTATTGCATCAAGGCGTGCGAGGAGACGATGTCCGCGCGCTGCATGAAGCCGGTGTCGTTCGTCTCGAATCCCGGCGAGAACCCCTGGACCTGCACGATGGGCCGCCACAACCCGGAGGCCCTGGAGATCATGGCCCTTCCGCCCCAGCCACTGAGCGAAGTCCGGGTGGGATCGTAGGTCACATGCGTCGCATCGGGTCGCTGGTAGTAACGCGACGAGGAGCGCTGCGTGCGGTCGATGGCCTGCGCGCTTCCCGAAACGAGCGACCCCACCGCGGAGCCTTCGAGGATCCACGACTTGTCCGTTCCCATCTTGAGGAAGCCATCGATTCCGCCGGTGGTGGCCGAGCGGCGCAGCGAGGTCAGCTCGTCCGGGAGCCGCCGCAGCACCGAATTGAGCATCACTCCGACGCGCCCGTTGCTGCCGAGATCTTTCGTGGCCCGGGAGATGAAGTAGTTGGTCATCGGTTCCACGGGCTGCCGGCCGAAGTCCCCGTTCCGGACGAAGCGCGCCTGCTCCCGGTCAGTCAGTGCATCCAGAACACCGATGGCCCAGCCCCCCGGAAGCTTGCCGGTCACCTTGGCTGCCCCCAGGATGGTGGAGTCCGACGGACCGGAAACGAAGTCCGCGTCGGGCCGGCCCTGTGGGGAGCGGCCGATGCGACGCGTATAGAAAAGGCTGGGTGGAAAGACGAAGTTGAAGTGACTGGGAGCCGGCGAGTCATTGAATCGGAAGAGATTCAGCCCCTCGGTGAAGAACGGACGCTTCTCCGGGTAAAACGTTTCGAACTGTCCGAGGTTGACCACCGCGGGGTCGACCTCCACCTGCCCGAAATCGGGATTGATCGTGCCGGTCAGGGTCAGGCTGGAGGTGAGCGCGTATTTCAGATCGAGCCCGGCGTTGATTTTCTGCGCGCGCCGGTCGAGCAGCGGATCGGTGCGATCGGCGCGGGTCTGGATGTCCGAACGGGCCACGCCGTACGGCACCAGTTCCAGCGGCCGCCCGCGGTGAAATCCGGCCAGCCCTTCCAAATCGGCAAAGTGGGAGACGAAGCCGGTCTCCCCTTTCTTTGTATTCACAATCCTGACGATCTCGTTGTTGCGAACGGTCCGCCGGGTGATGTTCAACCCCCAGACATGCTCCGGCTTGTCCGGAAACCGCAACTGGGAAAACGGAATGCGCACTTCGGCGATCCATCCGTCGGGAACGATCTTCGTCGACGATTCCCACACCCCGTCCCAACTCCCATCCTCGCCGATGTCGTTGAACAGAACCGTGTCCACCTGCACATTCGCTGGAAAGATCGTGAAGGAGTTCCCCGACTGGCGATCGTGCTGGGAGTCGATGTTGATGGAGAGAAAGTCGCTCTGGGCGAAGTTGTCACGCCGAAAGAGCAGCGCGGTGGGAGGCTGAGGATCGGTCATCTTCGCGCCGAAGTAGATGGCGTGATCGTCGTACACGATGCGAACGCTGGTGCTCGTGGTCCCCGGCTTTCCATCATCGGGGTCGTGCTGCGTGAAGTCGGTGAATTCAGGCGCCGATTGCCAGGCGGCGTCGGAGAGATCGCCGTTGATGATCGGTCCCGCAGCCACGCGCACCGCGTGCAGAACCGGCCGCTCCGGCCAGTTCGCGGCACGCGCGGTGACTGCGAGAAAGGTGATGAGACCGAGTTGCGTGGCGCGCTTCAGCATGAGGACACCTGTTTTTCCATTGATGGATACAGCTTAGTGACTCCATTCAACGGCAAAGAGAGAGATTTGTTACGTGTTAGGCCGACACGGCCGGCCTAGAGAAACTCGAGGACTCGCGCCACGTGCTCCCACTCCGTCGCTCCATTGCCGATGGCCACGCGGATGCCATAGCGATGGCGAAGGCGTGTGTGCGAGACGAACAGGCGCCCGGAGGCATTCATCGATTCCAGAGTGTGGTTGGTGACCCGCTCGGAGGCCGCTTCGTCGATGGTGCCGTCAGCGCTGCGGACCACTTTCCGGAACACCACCACGCTCATCATCTGCGGGGCCAGCAGCTCGATGTCCTTGCGCGCTTCCAATTCGGAAGCCAGCCGCGCAGCCAGCTCCACGTGACCGCGAACGACTTCCTGCATGCGTTCGAGGCCGTAGTGCTCCATGACCATCCACAGCTTCAGAGCCCGGAACCTGCGCCCGAGCTGCAGGCCGTAGTCCATGTAATTGATTTCCGCCGTGTCCGTGGTCTTGAGGTATTCGGGCACCAGGGAGAAGGTCTCGCGGAGGACTTCGGGCTTGCGCGTGTAGAGGACGCTGCAGTCGATCGGTGTGAACAGCCATTTGTGCGGATTCACCACGATGGAGTCGGCCGCTTCCACACCGTCCCACAGCCACCGGTACTCCGGAACGATGGTGGCCGAGCCGGCGTACGCAGCATCGACGTGCAGCCAGACCCGCTCGCGGGCGGCGATGGCGGCGATCTCACGAACGGGATCCACGGACGAGGTGGACGTCGTTCCAATGGTCGCCGAGATTGCGCACGGGAGCGCGCCGGCGTCACGATCGCGGCGGATGGCCGCCTCCAGCCGGTCCGGCCGCATGCGATAGGCATCGTCGCTTTCGATCTTGACGACCCCAGACACGCCGAATCCCAACGCCAGCGCGCCCTTTTCGATCGAAGAATGGGCGTGCTCCGAGCAATAGACGCGCAATGGAGGAAGGTCGCGGCCGGTCATCCCCTGCGTCCGGATGTCCAGCCCCAGCGACTCGCGCGCGGCGGCCAGAGCCAGGAACGAGTTGATCGAAGCGGTGTCATTGATGATTCCGAACAGGCCTTCCGGCAAGCCGAGGGATTGGCGAAGCCAGCCGAGGGTGAGCGTTTCCAGTTCGGTGAGGGACGGCGATGTCTTCCAGAGCATGCCGTTGGCGTTGAGCGCCGCGGTGAGCAGTTCCGCCAGGATCCCCGCCTGCGAGCCGGTGATGGAGAAGTAGGCGAAGAAGGCGGGATGATTCCAGTGAGTGATGCCCGGCAGAATCTTCGCGCCGAAATCGCCGATCAGAGAATCGAACGTTCGTCCAGCGACCGAAGGCATCGGCGGAAACTGCCTGGCGATGTCCCCCGGCTGCACGCGGGAGAGAACATCGTACGAGTCCACGCCATCGAGATAGTCGGCGATCCAGTCGATCAGCTTGTGGCCGGCCGCGCGGAACTCATGGCTGTTCGGATCGAGCTTCGGCATGCGGCGCATTCTTCCGTGCGAAGACCAAGTCCGCAAGCATGATGATGGCGGAGTAGGTGATGGGCACGGCCACCTGGCCGGTCAGCCGCGACCACGATGTGGCCACGTGCCAGCGGATGTCGTGGGGCGTGGCGAAGTACGACCCGATGTAGAACAGCAGCTGGATGGCGGTGGCCAGGAGCACGAAACTCTCGCGGCGGCGGAGCGCGGCCGGAGCGATGAGCACAGCGGCCAGGATGGCCACCCAGAACCCCGGCTCATCGAGGCGAGCGCTGAGAAACGTCAGAATCTGAGGGGCAATGTGCAGCCGGCTGAGCAGGCGATCGCTGACCGAACCGCCGGCGATGTCGGTGGCCAGGACGTGCGTCGCGCGCAACAGCAGCCACGGCAGGGCCAGGGCAATCGCTGGCCACAAACGGAAGAGGCGCCGCCACCGGCGCGGTTCGGACAGGAGCATGGCCAGACCGACGGCCACCAGAAGGGCCAGCCCCTCGTTCTTGCAATTCGCTGCGAACCCCAGCATCACCGCGCCGTGGCGCCACGCCGCCGGTTCCTCGAGGAGCATGGCCCGTCGCAGAAACAGAACGGCCGCTCCGCCGAACGCGATCATCGCCCCTTCCGATAAACCGACAAAGCGGCTCACGGCGATCGTAGAGAGAGCGAAGGTCATCAGCCCCGCTACGAACGGCGTGCTCTCCGCTGCCACCAGCGACCGTGCGATCAGGAGCAACGCCAGTCCCAGAGCTACGAAAAAGAATCCCAGCCAGCGATCGCTCCAGGAGCCGCTCACCAGCGCGATGAAGTCGAAGTTCAGCGGCAGCAGGAGCGGGTAATCGGGATGGGCAAACGAGTTCCAGGGGCTCTCCAGGAATCTCCAGTCGATGCCGCCAAGCTCGAGAAAAACGCGAGCCTTCAGTGCCCATATGGCCCAGAAATCCCACTCCCAGAGCGAAGCCGCCGTCGCGTAGATGCCATAGCCGGCCAGCGTGATCAACGTAGCCAGGTCGGTCCAATGAAACCTCGGCTGCGGGCTCAGGCCAGGCGGTGCGGGCACGCGCGCGTCGCGAACGCGCAGACCGGCCCACGCTGCCACCCAGAACAGGAGTGCGGCGACGGCCACGCTGACCAGCGTCCAGGGGATGTGCAGGATCGAGAGCAGGAGCAGCAGCAGAAAGACGGCGCCGCTCCCATCGAGGAACGAGGACCCCAGGAGCAACGGACCGCGGGCAGATCGATCGAGCAGCAGCGCCAGCGGCAATCCCAGAACCGTCAGCGTGAGGATGGCGATCAGCGTTCCGGCCATCAACGCCTCAGCAGCACGCCGCCCTCACCGCTCCAGGCAACACGACTCCTGGTCTGAGGGAAGTTGCTGCGCCAGGCAGCCACGCACGTCGCGGCCTGAAAATTCTCCGGATGCATACGATCCTGGGGATCCACCAGCGGCAGCACGATCCGCCCCGGCAGGAAGTAGCTGGCCCGATAGTAGGCGTACGAGTACCCACCGTCCCACCGCATCGCGGGCACCACGATGGCCACCCGATCGCCCGGCGTGGTGTGGGCCAGCACCCCTTCGAGAAAGCGTGGATATTGTGGCCACGTCCGGTCGGCGTACCCGGCGAAGCCGCGGGTCAGTTTCGCCCGGCCACCGAACGGAAGACGCATCAGCCGCGGCTCTGCCCGCAGCACGACCAGAGCGATCAGGCAGAGGGCGGCGAGCAACTGGCGCGGCGATCGCGACATCATCAGCGTGCGCAGAGTCTACCTTGGGGAGTCGCTGGTGAAGACTGGGTGAGGATCATGATCCGACGCCGAAACGCAAATTCGGCGGCACGCGCGAGATCCCGCCGGCAGGGATGCCGGCGCTCCCAAAGGCGTGCGCGGAACGTTGAGAAAAATCGATCGCCCTCACTTTGGCTTCAACAGGCGCGTGTCGAATCGGAATGGTGTCGGCCGCAGAATTTTTACCGAGGAGAAGCGCGGGTGCGACGGGTTGAGCAGAACGTTGTGCTCCTGTGGCAGGAGCACGCTGGGCACCTCCATGGCCACCGACCGCCCTTCCCTCACCCACCGATCGCCGATCGACCGCACCTCGACGGGTGCCGGGTAGTCCTGCCAGTTCGGCGGGAGCGTTGCGTGACGGAGCGGAAGGATCAGTGCAGGATCGATTCGACACTCGATGAGCGCGTAGCCCGGCAGAACGGCAGGCGACCCGAGGTGAGCGAGCATCTCCAGGATGGCCAGCGAGGCCGTCGAAGAGGTGTAGACCATCGAGGTCCCGGGCGAGTTCCAGCGTCCGCCGCTGCGTCGCGCCCCTTCTCCGTCGAAGGCGTCGTCCGCGTACCTGGCTTTGACGATCCGCCAGGCGGAAACCATCAGATGAAGACGCCCTGCTCCAGCCGATCGAGCAGATTCTCCACTTCACGCGAGCCGAGCTCGGTGCGAGCCAGATCGACGGGCGACTCCCCTGCGAGCGCCCGCTGCGGAGTGGAGAGCCAGTTTGCGGCGGCGCGGCCATCTCCTTCGAACAGCTCCAGAGCTTTCGCGTACAGCCGCGAGGCGCGCAGGATGCGGTCGGACTCCTCGGGAAGGAACCGCCCCTCGCTCTTCCGCCGCGCCAGGGTTCTCTCAGGAATGGCCAGGAGGCGGCCGAGGTCATCCCAGGACAACGCCAGATTCCTGCGCAGGTGTTCGAGCGCGGCGAAGGGAAGCCCCTGCTGCACGCTCTTGAGCAAGTAGGGAAGATCGTAAGAGCGCAGCCCCAGAAGAGCGGCGTAGTAGTGCCTTCCTCCCGATCCCTGGCGAGCGAGGTCCAGGAAACGTGTCACGTCGCGGGTGAGGGTCTCTTCAACGCTGGGAACCATCTCGGCCATCTGGCTGCAATTTTATGGCCATCTGGCCGAATGGTCAAGCGCCTGGGCCATTCGTCCGCCCTTCCCCATCGAGAGTCCTTCTCCCCGCACACGGGGAGAAGGTGCCGAAGGCGGATGAGGGGCCCTCACGCGACGAAGAGCAGGACCCCTCATCCCCGCTTCGCGGACCTTCTCCCCGTGTGCGGGGAGAAGGACACTCGATGGGGAGGCTCCCGTTTCTACCCATCAATCGCAGCGCCCCGGCGCAGTGCCCCAGCGACGCCGACGCCTCCTTACCCTCTCGCTGCCAGCAGTTCGCGCACGGCGTCCGGCGCCATCGCCAGCGCTGCGTCCAGTTGGTCGGCGTCTTTGCCGCCGGCCTGCGCCAGGTCAGCTTTTCCGCCGCCTTTGCCGCCGACGATCGGTGCGAGTTTTGCGATCAACGCGTTGGCGGGAACGCGCTCCAGAAGATCTTTGGTCACTGCGGTCAGCAAGGTGACTTTCCCTTCCGTCACACTTCCGATGACGACGACGCCGCTGCGCAGTTTGGAGCGGAACGAATCGGCGAGATTGCGCAGGTCACCGCCGGAGAGATCGTCCACGCGACGGGAGATCAGCTTGAAGCCGTCGATGTCGATCGAGTCGTCGGATCCCTGATTCGCGCCAGCCGGCGAGTTTCCGCCCGAGGCCATCTTCACCTTGAGCTGCTTGAGCTCCTTCTCCAGAGACTTCTGTTTCTCCTGCATGCCCCGCACGACCGCGGGCAGCTCGTCGAGCTTCGCATTGACCTGCTGCTGGATCGCGTGCGCGGAGTCCTCCAGGGTCTGAAAGTACTGCAGGGCTCCCCGCCCCGTCAGCGCTTCCATGCGTCGTACGCCCGCCGCAAGCGACCGGTCCGAGGTCATCTTGAAAATGCCGATGTCCCCGGTGCGATTGACGTGACAACCGCCGCAGAACTCGCGAGAGAAATCTCCGGCGGTAACGATGCGCACCATGTCGCCATACTTTTCACCGAACATGGCGACGGCGCCGGTGCGTTTGGCCTCCGCGATCGGAAGCACGGTCTTGGTCACCTCGAGATTCTCGCGAATCCTGTCGTTGACCAGCGTCTCGATGGTTCGGACCTGCTCGTCGGTGAGCGCGGTGTGCCAGGTGTAGTCGAAGCGCAGCCGGTCGGGAGCGACCAGCGATCCGGCCTGTTGCACCGTCTCGCCCAGGACGGTTTTCAGCGCCTTGTGCAGGAGATGGGTTGCGGTGTGATTCGCGGTCGTGTCCAGGCGCACCGGAACGGCCACCGAGGCGCTCACCCGGGAGTTGACCGAAAGCGATCCCTCCTCGACACGGATGCGCGAGACGATCAAGTCCCCCACCGGTTTCTGCGTATCGAGAACCGAAGCACGTCCGCCCTCCCACTCCAGCGTTCCGGTGTCGGCGATCTGCCCGCCGGATTCGGCGTAAAACGGCGTCGGCGAGAGGATGACCTCCGCTTCCGTTCCGTGGTGAATGGCGTCGTGTTCCTGGCCCGCCACGAGGATCGCCTGGACCGTCGACGTCACATTGGCGAGCTGTTCGTAGCCGACAAACTCCACTGGCCCGACTTTCTCGGCGATTCGGGCGAACGCTTCGGCACCCGAAGAGGACTGAAACTTCGACGACGCCTTCGCCTTGGCCCGGGCGTCGGTCATCATCGTCTCGAAGCCTTCACGGTCGAGAGTCACCCCTTCTTCCTCGGCCATCTCGGCGATGAGGTCGATGGGGATCCCGAACGTGTCGTACAGCCGGAACACTTCTGCCCCGCCGAGGGCGCGCTCCCCGCGAGCGCGCACCTCATCGAGGACCGTTCCCACGCGCTCGGTCCCTGCGTCGAGGGTCCGCGAGAAACGCTCCTCTTCCGACCCGATGATCAGCAGGATCGCCTCGCGGCGCTCGTGCAATTCCTGGTAAGCCTCCCCCATGGTCTCGATCACGCTGTCCACCAGTCCGGTGAGCACCACCGGCTTCGGGAGTTTGCGACCGAAGCGAATGGCCCGGCGAATGATCCGGCGCAGCACGTATCCGCGCCCTTCGTTGGAGGGGATGACGCCGTCGGCAATGAGAAACGATGTCGCCCGCGCGTGATCGCACAGCACCCGGACCGCGGTGTCCAGTTCGTCATCCATGCGCCGGCCGTATCGATGTCCGCTGACCTGCTCGATCTCGGTGATCAGCGGAGCAAAAAGATCGATGTCGTAGTTCGTGGAGGTGTTCTGCAGCACGCTGGCGATGCGCTCCAGCCCCATCCCGGTGTCGACGGAGGGTGCCGGCAAGGGAGTGAGCACCCCTTCCGAGTTGCGGTCGTACTGCATGAAGACGAGGTTCCAGATCTCCATGGTGTCGTCGCCTTCGCCGTTGACCAGCGAGGCTACGTTCTTTGATGGATCGTCACCGCGGAAGTAGTGGATCTCCGAACAGGGACCGCACGGCCCGGTGTCGCCCATGGACCAGAAATTGTCCTTTTTCCCGAAGCGCAGCACGCGATCGGGCGATGCACCGGCCTTGACCCAGAGCGCCGCTGCCTCTTCGTCCGCCGGGACGTTCGCATCGCCTTCGAAGATGGAGAACCACAGCCGGTCGACTTCCAGCCCCCACACATTGACCATCAGATCCCAGGCAAACCGGATGGCCTCAGCCTTGAAGTAATCGCCGAACGAAAAGTTGCCGAGCATCTCGAAGAAGGTGTGATGGCGCGCGGTGCGGCCGACATTCTCCAGATCGTTGTGCTTGCCGCCGGCCCGCACGCACTTCTGCGACGTGGTGGCGCGGCGATAGTCGCGGGCCTCCCGCCCCAGGAAGACATCCTTGAACTGGTTCATCCCGGCGTTGGTGAAAAGCAGCGTCGGGTCTCCGGCGGGGACGAGGGAGGAGCTGGCCACGCTGCGGTGGCCGTTGGATTCGAAATAATCGAGAAACTGCTGGCGGATCTGAGTGGTGGTGAGCAAGGGTCCCTCCGGCGAAGCGGAATGCCCGGCACATCCGGTCAATCGCCGGAAGTGTGCTGGACAACGGCCGCCTGCCTGATGCAAGTGGAGATCACGTCGAGTACGAGCGCGAACTCGTACCCCTGACGCAACAGATATGCAGCGATTTTCTTTCGTCCCTCGGCGGAGCGCACGTGCTCCTCGCCGTGACGGCGGGCGATCATAGTCATTTTTTTGGTGCACAGAGCGGTCAGGGACGCCAGTTCGGCTTCCTGATCCCGGTTGGACGCCAGCGCCTCCCTGGCATCCTCGCGACTGACGCCGGCGGCGGACAGCTCCCGCCCGATCCTCAGCTGTCCGCGTCCCTGTAGCTGCTTCGTGCGAACGAAGGCTCCGGCGAAGCGCTCGTCATCCAGCCATTTTTCGGAAGCGAGCCTGGTCAACGTCGCCAGGATGGTGGGATCGTCGAAGGACTTCCGTTTCAGCTTGCGCCGCAACTCGGCGGTCGCGTTCCAACGGTGCTGCAGGATGCGCATCGCTGCCGCGTAGCAGCGTTCCAGCTCTTCCGCGGCCGGCATCAGCGGCCGCCACTTTTGCCCGGTTTCAAATCGCGATGAACGATCCCGCCCGCGCCGAGGCGGGAGATGATCTCGTAGGGACCGAGGCGGGTGCCGGCGACGACTTCCATATCACTGCCGCGTTATGCGGAAGGGCCTTCTGCCGGATCGCCCATCAAACGTTGTTTGAGAAGTCGAACGGTGATTCGTCGGCGAACGGATCGTTGTCGCTGGCCACGGTGAGCTTGGAGTCCATCTCCTCTTTGGCCATGTCGGAAGTGGACTGGATGCCCTGCAGCTTGAGGCGGAACTCGTCCGGGTTGGAGGCCCGTCGCAGCGCTTCGTCCAGCGCGATCAGTCCGTTCTTGTAGAGCATGTACAGGGACTGATCGAAGGTCTGCATGCTGTACTGGGACGTTCCGGCCGAGATGGCATCCTTGATCATCTTGGTCTTCTCTTTGTTCTCGATGCAGTCCCGGATGTACGCAGTGCTGATCAGGACCTCCGCCGCAGGGACGCGGCCCAGTCCGTCGGCGCGGGGAATCAGCCGCAGCGAACAGACCGCCTTGAGCACGGCGGCCAGCTGCAGGCGAATCTGCTTCTGCTGGTGCGGCGGGAACACCGAGATGATCCGGTTGATGGTCTCGGTAGCATCCATGGTGTGCAGCGTGGAAAGTACGAGGTGCCCGGTTTCTGCGGCCGTCAGCGCCGTCTCGATGGTCTCGTAGTCGCGCATCTCACCGACCAGAATGACGTCGGGATCCTGACGGAGAGCCGAGCGGAGAGCCTGGGAGAACGACTTGGTGTCGACCTCGATCTCCCGCTGGTTCACGATCGACTTCTTGTCGCGATGAAGGAACTCGATCGGATCCTCCACCGTCATGATGTGCTCGGTCCGATGGGTGTTGATGTAGTCGATCATCGCCGCCAGCGTGGTGGACTTTCCCGATCCCGTGGTTCCCGTGCACAGGATCAGGCCGCGCCGCTCCTCGCAGATCTTTTCCAGGATGGTCGGCAGCATCAGCTCCCGAATGGAGAGGATCTTGACCGGAATGACCCGAAGGACCATGCCTACCGTTCCGCGCTGCTGGAAGATGTTGCAGCGGAACCGGCCGAGCCCGGGCACCGAGTAGGCGATGTCGATCTCGTAGTTGTTCTTGAACTTCTCCTTCTGCCGGGAGGACATGATCGAGAAGGCCATGGCGATCGTGTCCTCCTGCATCAGCCGCTTCAACTCGACGAGCGGAACAAGATCGCCGTCCACGCGGATGACCGGATGCGAGCCGACCTTGATGTGCAGGTCGGAGGCCCGGCGTTCAGCGGCGATCTTCAGCAGGTCATTGATATGCACGAATCACCTCGGAAACCGTCATTTTACGCCAAAGCGGGCACGAGGCCGGCAGGCAAGGTGGGAAGCGGGACGCGGGGAGAGAACCTCATTCGGGAGAGTCCTTCTCCCAGCCGCAGCGGGAAAAGGTGCGGAAGGCGGCTGAGTGGCGCCTTGTGACGTGAGAAAAGGGCCCCTCACCCCCGCTTTGCGGACTCTCTCCCCGCTGGGGCGGGGCGCGGGGGCTCGTTGGGAGGATTCGTCGCTCGGGAGGATACGCGCCGGCCGTCGCCTGTCCCTCCGAATGTTTCCACAAACGCAGAATGGCTTGCCACCAGCTGTAGTGACTCCTCGAGCATGGCCCTGTTCTCCGGCCGGTTCAGCCAGGTCGACCGCCCCGAGGGATGCGGCAGGACAATCACATCGAACGAACGTCCGGCGCGCGAGGCTCGGTGCAGCCGGCCAACGACATCCTTCAAGGTCGCAATGCCGATCAATTGATGCGAAGCCAGAGTTCCCACCGCAAGAATGAGCCGGGGCCGGAGGATGGCAATCTCGCGATCGAGGTGCGCTCCGCACGCGGCGATCTCCCGTTCGTCCGGAACCCGATCGCCGCCCGCCTTCGGATCGCGTCCGGGAAAGCAGCGGATCACCGCGCTGATCTGCACCGCCCGGCGGAACTGCTCCTCGCTGACGCCGAGAGTCTGGAACCAGCCGAACAACCTCCGTCCGGCGGTGTAGGCGAAGGGCCGCCGGTCGGCGACTTCATGAGGTCCCGGCGCCTGTCCCACCAGAATGACCCGCGCCGAGTGGACCGGACCGACCACCGGCTCGCCGTGCACATTGGGACAGAGACGGCAAGCGAGCAGCGTCTCCAGATGCTTCGAAAAAGCAGCGTGTTGTACCATCGCGTCGACCCATGAAACGCCTCGCGCACGCAGTCCTGTTCCTTGCCGCCACTCTCATCTCGTCCCCCCTCATGGCCTGGACCCAGAAGGCCGACGAGCGGATCGCTCAGCGCAGCGCCGAGCTGGCTCCGCCGGACCTCCGCCTCCTGCTCGAGCGCTTTCCCGCCGAGTTTCACCGCGGCCTGGAACGAGCCCAGGCGGACGAAGGCAGCGACATTCATCGCTCCAAACTTCGCTCCCGGATCGAGGTGGAGACGCGCGGCATCATCTCCATGATCCGCCGGAACCAGCCGATGCCGCTGGTGGTCGAGCATCTGGGGATCCTGGTGCACCTCGTCGGTGACGCAAACAACCCGTTCCACGTCGGCAAGGATGATCCTGAGACCCATGCCGACTTCGAGGAATACTTCACTCGACGGATCGGCCACTTCCCCACCTATTTCTACGGCATCGACCGTTCCTTCCAGATGGAGAAGTTTCTGGACCGCACCTTCGCCCGCACCGCGAAGTTCGCTCCGCTGATGGCGGAGGAGTACACCCGCGGCGGCCAGCGCCGGACCTCCGCGGAGTTCGACGACCGCTCCACCGCATTCGGTGTCGCTTCGGTCTGTTACTCGCACGCCATCACCGACGTGGTGAACCTCGAGTTCCACATCTGGAAAGAGGCGGGCGGCGATGTGCGCCAGCTTCCACGCAAGGTCCTCCCGCGTGGCCGGTGAGCGGATGTTCCAGCGGGCCATCCTCTCCGTTTCCGACAAGAGTGGCATCGTGGAACTGGCGCTCGCGCTGCGGGAGAAGAACATCGAGATCCTTTCCACGGGCGGAACGGCGACGCATCTCCGCGACGCCGGGATCGAGGTCACGTCGATGGCCTCCTGGTCGGGCGCTCCGGAGATTCTGGGCGGACGGGTGAAGACGCTCACTCCCCGCGTGTTCGGCGCCATCCTGCACGATCGCCACAATCCGGCGCACCTCGCCGATGTCGAGCGCCTGGACATCCCGGCCATCGATCTGGTGGTGGTGAATCTCTATCCGTTCGAGACCACGGTGGCTCGTGAAGGGATCTCCATCGAAGAGGCCATCGAGCAGATCGACATCGGCGGCCCGTCCATGCTGCGCGCTGCGGCAAAGAACCATCGACATGTGCTCCCTCTTTGCGATCCGTCGCTCTACGACGAGTTCCGGCGGGAGCTCTCGTCGGGAACCATCAGCGAAGGATTCCGACGGCGCTGCGCGCTGGCCGTGTTCCAGCGGACTTCCGCGTACGACGGCGCGATCGCCGCGTTTTTCTCGGCAACAAGCAAGGAGGCAGCAAATGCGGCGAGGCCGGAGATCGCGGACCTGCGCCGCCTGGAGCTGCAGAAAATCCAGGACCTCCGTTATGGCGAGAACCCGCAACAGCAGGCGTCGTTCTACCTTCTGACCGGCACGCGCACGCCGTTCGAGCAGATCCAGGGGAAGGAGCTTTCGTTCAACAATCTTCTCGACCTCGATGCCGCCGGAAAGCTGGCCCACGCGTTCGAACAGCCGGCTGCGGCGATCATCAAACACACCAATCCGTGCGGCGTGGCCCGACGTCCGTCGCTGGCCGAGGCGATTCGCGCGGCCATCGAGGCCGATCCAGTCTCTGCCTTCGGCGGCATCATCGGCGCCAACCGTCCTTTCGACGAAGAGAGCGCGAGGCTCGTGGAGCCCATGTTCCTGGAGGTCCTCATCGCGCCCTCATTCGATGAAGGGGCGCGCGCCATTCTCCAGGGAAAAAAGAATCTCCGGCTGATCATCGCCGCGGCTCCCACGGCGAATGAAGACATCCGCAGCGCGGCGGGGGGCCTGCTGATTCAGTCGGCGGATCGAATCGCCGATCGCAGCACATGGAAGTGCGTCACCACCGTGCAGGCTTCCGCGGAGGACCTGGACGCTCTGGAGTTTGCCTGGATCGTCTGCGCCCACGTAAAGTCCAACGCCATCGTGCTCACCAATCAGTCGCAGTCGGTCGGCATCGGGGCGGGCCAGATGAGCCGCGTGGATGCCGCGAAGGTCGCCCTCATGAAATCGATTCTGCCGGCGGCAGGCACCGTGGCCGCCTCCGATGCCTTTTTCCCATTCCGCGACGGCCTCGACCTCCTGGCGGAAGCGGGAGTGCGCGCCATCATCCAGCCCGGCGGCTCGGTACGCGATGAGGAAGTGATCGCCGCTGCGAACGAGCGGGGCCTGGTGATGGTGTTCACCGGCGAGCGGCATTTCCTTCACTGAGGTCAGGGCCGTGCCTCTCGTAAGCGCCGGCATCCTGCCGGCGAAAGCTGGCGACGAACTGCATTTGCCAACCTTTCACTTTGGTCTCTTCTGGAGCCCTTCTCCCCGCACCCAGTGAGAAGGTGCCGAAGGCGGATGAGAGGATTCCTAGGCCGGCACGGCCTGCGGCGCTGGTTGCCCAAGGCTCCGCCATGATCACGCTTAAGACTTCCTGCCGCGCAGGCCCCTAAAACGTTGCTTCTGACGTAGCACTCGCTCCGGCGAGCGGAAGATCCCGCAGAGCGGTCTCCTCCAGGATCTGCCGGCACAGGGCGCGCCGCGCCTCCTGCCGCAACAGCAGCAAGGGCCGTCCACGGTCGGGCATCCACTGGGGGCAGCTGGAATCGCCGAGGACCTCGCGCACCACATCGGCAACCGACAGTCCCTCACGTCTTGCTCGGGCCATCCGCTCCGCCAGCCCGCGCACACCGGAGCCATCGATGAGGACCGCGGCGGCCACGGCCCGCTCCACCTCGCTTTGCGGATCATCCAGTCGGCGGATCGAATCGGCAATGTTGCGCAGTTCCCGCTCACTGACGTCGCGAACGGTCAGAAGGGTGCGCGAGAGATTGCCCACTTTGTTCAACCAGCCGCCAATGCCGCGGAAGCGAAGCAGCAGGTCGAGCTGCCGCTCCTCCTCAGTAGAAGGCGCGCGGTAGATCTGCCGGGCGATGGCCGCGACGCGCTCGGCGTCCTCCATCCGGGAGCCGCCGTCAAGATCCTGGTAGAGCGGACGGAGGAATGCGTCGAGATCGGCGAGGGTCACGAGCGCAGGATGCCCGCGCGTTCGTAGACCTTCGACTCCACGAACACGTTGAGCAGCGGCGAGTCCAGCAGCCCGTCGTTGACCTCCATCTTCAGAATGTCGAGGGCCCGTTCCGTCGAAATGGCTCGCTTGTAAGGCCGGTCATTCGCGGTGAGCGCGTCGTAGATGTCCGAGATGGTCATCATCCGCGACTGGATGGGGATCTCGGTCGCGTTGAGCTTGCGGGGGTAGCCCCGTCCATTCAGCTTCTCGTGGTGGGCGTAGGCGATGTCGGCGACGGCGGAGAGATCTTTGGTCCAGGGGATCTTCCGGAGAAAGTTGAAGGTATGGGTGACATGGCTTTCGATCTCGGTCCGTTCGGCCGGATCGAGGTTGCCCTTCCGGATGGAGAGAATCCGCGCCTCTTCGGGGCTGATGAGCAGGCGCTGCTCCCCCTCCAGATCGTCGAACTCGCGCTGGGCCAGCTGCTGCAGGTACTGGAACTCTCCTTCCGGCAGCACCGTCGGCTCGTTGGACTGCGCCACGAACTGGAAGTCCTTCCGCAGGCGACCGAGAGACTCCTCGAGCCCCGTGGTGACCTGGCGGTGGAACTCCTCGAATCCTTTCGGGCCGTGCTCGACCAGGTATTCGACCCGCCGGCGATTGGCGTCGTTCTCCGCGGACTTCATGACAAATTCGAAGCGCGCCCGGATGGTCTCCAGCTGCATGGGGTAGAGCTTCTTCTCTTTGACCAGCACCTGCTCGCGCACTCCGACCTTGCCGAAATCATGGAGAAGGGAGGCGTATCGGATCTCGCGTACCTGATCGATGGAAAAGTGAGTGTCCCGGAACTGCCCGGCGTCGATCCGGTCGATGACCCGGGCCAGCTCCACCGTGAGGTCAGCGACACGGAAGGAGTGACCGGAGGTGGTCGGATCGCGCTGCTCGATGGCGGTGACCGCAGCGGTGACGAATCCTTCAAACAGCCGCTCGATGGATTCGTAGAGAAGATTGTTCTCCACTGCCACGGCGGCCTGCCCCGCCAGCGAGCGCATCAACTCGACGGCTTCCGCCTCGAACGAAGTCACTTCGTTCGGAACCGTCGCTGCCGTGAGCTTCGCCGGAGCGCCGGCGCGCTTACGATTGATGAGTTGCAGCACTCCGATCACGTCGCCGGCATGGTTCGTCATCGGAAAGACCAGGATGGATCGCGTCAGGTATCCGTTCTTCTCGTCGAACGAAGTGTTGATCGTGTATTCCGCCTCCGCAGGCAGGGCGTACGCGTCGTCGATCACCAGCATCTCGCCGGTGAGGGCAACGTAGCCGGCCAGACTCTTCCGAGTGATGGGAAGGAGCTTCTCTTCGAACCCTTCCACATCGATGGAGTCGTTCTGGGCCAGCTTCCACCGGAGCATCCGCTCCCCGCTGGAGGTATCGAGGAGATACAACGAGCCGGCGTCGGACCTTGAAAGCTCGCGCGCCTTGCTGAGAATCGTGGTCAGCAGAACCGAATGGTCTCGCTCTGCCGACAAGGCGATTCCCACTTCGCTGACCTGGCGCAGCTCGCGGGTCCGCTCGTTGAGCTGCCCCTCGAGCTGATCGGCACGGGCCTTCTGATGGAGGTATAGATAGGCCCGACGCACCGCCGCCAGCAGAACAGGGCCGGAAGGATCGGCGGGCAGCTGCAGATAAATGCTGTCGTCCCCGAGCCATTTCGGCTGCTCGCTCAAGCCGATTCCGAGGACTGCCGTCCTGGCATCCAGGGAGGCTGGGGGATCGCGATCGTTTCCCGGCTGCACCAGCAGGACCCGCAGCGAATGGCCGTCGGGCCGGATCTGATCGAGGTGCTGGAACGACGAAGAAGAGATCGCCTCGCGGCTGAGCGCCTCAGCGTATCGCCCGATCGGAAAGTCGGCGGGATGAATCAGGGTAAGCGTCTGCATTGCCTTCGCGTCGGTGCCAACCACTCCACGCGGGGGCGATCTTCCTGAGAAACGCGGTAACCGCTTACAATCCCCCGCCGCGCAGCGCGGCATTATCGCACCGAATCGAGAATGTTCACTGCAGTGCTGGCGTTGCACAGCCCTGCACCCTCAGGAGGATCCTTGGCAGCCTATTCAACCGAGACCATCACACCGAAATATCACGAGGCCGTGGTGGCGTGGCAGAAGAAGAACTTCCCTGAATTCGATTACCTGCAGAAGAACTGGAGCCGCTACTACGCCTCCCAGACCCCGTTCCAGCTGTTCGCCAAAATCGGAAAACTCAACTCCGAGGACATCGGATTCGGGCGGATGGCCGGGCAGCCGCGGTTCCAGAACGCCGGAGACATGGTGGGCAACATGTTCTACACCGCGCGCGACATCATCCGGGCGCAGGCCTCCACCGAGCTCGGCTCCATCCAGCAGCACCGCCTGACCCTGGAAGAGGCGCCCACCGATCAGATGAAGATGGCGGTCCTCCGCATCATGACCGAGGAGCTGCGGCACGGATATCAGATGTTCTGGGTCTTCGATCACGACAAGTCGTGGAAGAAGCCGGGCCACCCCGACGTGGCCAAAGACACCATGGACGAGCTCCTGGCCATGGAGCTGGGCAATCACGTCCTCGACGCTTTCAACATCCCCTTCTACAACTTCGTCGACAACGTGGTGTTCGCTACGGTCATCGATCTGGTCGGCAAGTTCCAGCTGGAGATGCAGAAAGTGTTCTCGTACGCTCCCATGGCCCGCTCCATGGGCCCCATGCTCTCGGAAGAAGGCTTCCACATCGGATCGGGCCGCATGTTTCTGCGGGATCTGGCCATCAGTGCCAACAACGGCACTGGAAAGTACTCAATCGACGACCTGCAGAAGACGCTGAACGTGTGGATTCCCCGAGGCGTGGAGATGTTCGGCAACGAGCGCGGCGGCGAGACGGCCATCGCCTTCGGCTTCAAGGACCGCAACAACGGCACGGTCCAGAGCGAGTACTTCAACGAGGTTCGCGAAGTCCTGGAACTGGCCAACGTGGCCGTGGTCCAGTCCAAAGTCAAAGACATCACCGCTCCCGACGCACGGAGCCTCGTGCGTGAGGTCCAGGACACCGGCGAGACCATCAAGGGGATCGCTCCCGGCGATCTGCTGTTCGCTCCCGATCCGAAATTTTTCCGCTCCCGCGGCATGGAGGAGATCGTCTTCATGCCGTACGACGTGAACGGCAATCTGATGATGGAAGCCGGCAAGCCCCTCTCGGGCGAAAAGTACCTTCAGTACGTGGAGAGCAATCTTCCCTCCTACTACGTCCGCGACAAGGAGTTCGCAAAGTACCGCGAGGCTCTGCTTGGCCACCAGCGTCCCGCCGGCGGCCAGTACGGCTGGTAATCACCTTCCCCTCCCCGTTTTTGAAGAGCCGCCTCGCGCGGCTCTTCCTGCTTTGCGGCGTTCGCCGGATCGTTACCGCAGCACCCGATTGCAGCAAAATCGTTGTGCTAACCTTCGCGCCCAATGAGACGGGTTGCCCTCGTTTTCCTTCTCGCCATCACCGCCTGCGGAAAGCTCAAGGAGCTCCCCACCGATCCCGGCGGGGGGACCGGCGAGCCGATCGATGTCACCGCCACCTTCACCCGCGTTTCCAACGAGATTTTCACTCCGACCTGTGCACAACTCGGCTGTCACGATCCCCTCGGGCGCCAGGAAGGGATGATCCTCTCGCCAGGCCGCGCCTATGCCATGACCGTGGGTCAGCCAAGCGTGCAGAGATCCCCGCTGAAACGCGTGACGCCGTTCGATCCCGCCAATTCTTACCTCTATCGCAAAATTACCGGCTCCGGGATCACCGGCGATCGCATGCCGCAGGGTGGACCCTACCTGAGCGATGCGCAGATCAGACTGATCCGCGACTGGATCCGCAGAGGAGCGCCGAATGATTGATCACGAAACGACCCATGGCGGGCGGCAAGCACTAACGGGAAAGCTCATTTCCAGGCTCCTGCCATCGGCGCTCTGCATCCTGCTGGCTCCGCTCGCCCTCGCTCAGCAAGCAGGGCCCAACGGCGGAACGCCCATCAAGATGATCCCACTCGGGGATACGCTTCTCTCCTTGCCGACCTCGCATATCCCCGGTTCGGGATCATGGGAGGTGAAATTCACCCATCGCTTCAACCAGTCCCTCGATGAAGGAAGCGTCAGCGATCGCGTGCATTCGCTGTGGGGCCTCGACAGCAACGCAGATGTCGGCATCGGCGGGTCGTACGCCCTGCGTCAGGATCTCGAGGTCTCGTTCCTACGCAGCAACGCTCTCGACGACATCGAGCTCGGCGCCAAATATCTGGTCATGCAGCAGGCTCCCGCACTGCCGGTCTCCGTGGCCCTGCGAGGCGGAATGGACTGGCGCACGGAGCGTGAACTTCGCGATCGCACGTCCTGGTTCGCCCAGGCCATCGTCTCCCGGTCGATCGGATCGCGTGTCGAAGTCTTCGCCATTCCAACGTTCGTCACGAATGCGGGACGCGCGGTGAGTGGCGACACCTCCATTGCTCTGTTCCGCCATGCCACGAACATCCCCCTGGGCGCGGCGTTGCAGCTCCGGGATGGGCTGAGCCTGATCGGAGAGCTGATCCCCGAGAACCGCGACCTGCCCCGCGATGTGAAATCCAGCTTTGCCTGGGCCCTCGGATTCAAGCGCGCGGTGGGCGGACACTACTTCGAGATTCTCCTCACCAACTCCAACGCCACCCATGTCGATCAGTACGTAACCTCCACCTACGTCGGATCGCCCCTCAATCGCGGGGACATCCACCTCGGATTCAACATCGAGCGCCGTTTCGGGAGGTAGGGTCGGGCGCGGGCAGGAGCGAACTCGGCCATAGACATCGAGGTTGAGCAGCCGCAATCTCTAGCGAAATTGGAACTTATTTGCATGGCCGGCGGTTTGCACTCTCGAGGTCTCAAATGCATTGTCCGGAATGCAACTCGCTGAACGAAACGAACGCAGCCGCATGCCCCAGCTGCGGCCTCCTCATGCTCAACCTCGTTTCGTCGCCGGCGGCGGCATCCCTGGAGCCTGCCCAGAAGCGGCGCTCCGAGGACTACGCCGGGCAAAAGCGTCGGGCGCGTGACCGCGAAGTCGCAGCCTGCCAGTTCTGCGGTGGCGAGATCGACGCGAAAGCGATCCGTTGTAAGCATTGCTCGGAAATCATCAACGAGGACTTCTACCGCGAGCGCGCGCAAAAGCTCCGATCGCGCATCAACTACGGGAGCTGGGTCGCCTACATGTTCGGGCTGGCCGCTCTGGTGGTCTTCCGCCCCGTGGGGCTGGTTTCGATCGGCGCCGGGCTTCTCCTCTCGATCCTTTACTACGCGATTCCGGCCGAGCCGCCTCCAACGAAGGGTGCGGGAGAGAAAACGCCGCTTCTCAAGCGCGTGCTTCGTCAGCTCAAGTTCGAGCGCGTCTCCATCCCCATCCCGAACTTTGGAAAGAAAAAGCTCGTCTTCGTGGGAACTCCTCTGGTGGCCGCACTGATCGGCTACACCGCCAACATGCTGCTCGTCCAGCAGCCAATGAACCAGGTTCTGAAAGAGAACTCGGCGTTCGCAGGCATGGAAGTCTCAGCGCACTATCAGTACTGGGTGGTGCCCGGTGTGGTCGTTTATGACCTGCGCCAGCTTGGCGTTCGGCAGACTCCTATCGACGTGCACACCGCCTTCCTCGAGTTCGCCAAGAAGATGCGCGAGAAGAAACTTCAGCGCGTGGACCTCTCCTACAAGGGAACCACCAAGTTCTCCATCGACGGCAATTCGTTCCAGCAGGTCGGCAACGAATACGCGAAGCAGAACTTCGACTATGTGCTCTACCGCCTCCCGCGACTCTTCCACTCGGTCGGCAGCCACCCTGCGGCGCTACCGGTTGGCGATAAGAACCGCGACGCCCTCCTGCAGTTCCATCGGCAGTGGTACGGGAATGATCAACTGACCCGCACCGTAGCCAACGGGCTCTGAGCTCAGGCCGTTTGCCGCGTTGACCCAGGGCGGGCGAGAAGACCGTCCGCCCGAAGCGTCTTCAGCAGGCTGGCGCTATCCTCGAATTGAATGGCGTGCATCCCCAGACTGCGCGCGGCGTGCACGTTTTCCAGCAGGTCATCGATGAAGACGATCTGCTGCGGGAGAGCTCCCACCACTTCGAGAGCTCGGCGGTACAACTCCGGATCGGGCTTGGCGCACTGGAACCGATACGAAAAGATGAAGCGATCATCTTTCTGGAAAAGCCCACCAAACTTCCGCGGGATCACCTCGGCGTGTACCTCGTTGGAGTTGGAAAGAAACGCCACTCGATACCGTTTGCGGACTTCCTCCAGCACCGTCTCGATCCCCGGGATCGGCCCGTCGAAGAAATCGGACCACACGGCCTGAAAATCCTGCGCCGAGCCGCGGTATCCGGCGCGCTCGCGCATGGTCTCGTAGAAATCCTGGAAGCTGGCCGTTCCGCGCTCCATGTCGCGATAGGAATTTGGTGCTTCGAACAGCTCCAGCAGTTCGTCGCGTGTGGTGGAGGACGCTTTGCAGATGTTCTCCATCACCCGCTCATAGGCCAGCTTGATGACGGTGTTTCCGAGGTCGAACAGGAACCAGGTGATTTCCATGGCTACATCCTGAAGACGCCGAATCGGGGATCCTCGATCGGCGCGTTGTAGGAGATCGATAAACCGAGACCGAGATACGCGCGGGTGTCTGCGGGATCGATCACTCCGTCATCCCACAACCGCGCGGTGGAGTAGTACGGGCTGCCTTCGCTCTCATATTTCTGGAGCACCGGATCGGCGATGGCGCTCTCTTCTTCGGCCGTCATGATCTTGCCCTCACGAGCCATCTGGTCGCGTTTGACGGTGGTGAGGACGCCGGAGGCCTGCTCCCCTCCCATCACGCTGATCCGGGAGTTCGGCCACATCCAGAGGAAGCGGGGGGAGTAGGCCCGACCGCACATCCCGTAGTTTCCTGCACCGAACGAACCGCCGATGATCACCGTGAACTTGGGGACGGTGGAGTTGGCGACGGCATGCACCATCTTGGCGCCGTCCTTGGCGATACCTCCCCGCTCATACTGCTTGCCCACCATGAAGCCGGTGATGTTCTGCAGAAACAGCAGGGGCACGCGCCGCTGATTGCACAGCTCGATGAAATGCGTCGCCTTCAGCGCCGATTCGGAGAACAGCACCCCGTTGTTGGCGAGGATCCCCACGCGGTAGCCGAAAATCCGCGCGAAGCCGGTAACCACCGTCGGGGCGTAGCGCTCCTTGAACTCCTGAAACCGCGAGCCGTCGACAATGCGGGCGATCACTTCGCGGACGTCGTAAGGCCTGCGCGTTTCGTCCGGGATCACGCCATACAGCTCTTTCGCATCGAAGAGCGGCTCTTCGCTGGCAATTCTCCCGGCAGGTTCCATCTTGTCGAAACGCAGAGTCTCCACGATGTTCCGCACCTGCGCCAGCGCATCGAGATCATCCTCGGCGAAGTAATCCGCCACACCGCTGATGCGGGTGTGCACGTCCGCTCCACCAAGTTCTTCGGCCGTCACTTCTTCGCCCGTGGCCGCCCGCACCAGCGGAGGACCGCCCAGGAAAATCGTCCCCGTTCCCTTCACGATCACCGCTTCGTCGGACATCGCAGGAACGTAGGCGCCGCCGGCGGTGCACGATCCCATCACCGCCGAGATCTGCGGGATCTCCTGCGCCGACATGATCGCCTGGTTGTAGAAGATTCGCCCGAAGTGCTCGCGATCGGGAAAAACTTCAGCCTGCAGGGGAAGAAAAGCCCCGCCGGAGTCCACCAGATAAATGCAGGGAAGATGATTCTGCAGCGCGATCTCCTGCGCGCGCAGGTGCTTCTTCACCGTCATCGGGAAATAGGTCCCGCCCTTGACGGTGGCGTCGTTGGCAATGATCAGGCACTCACGACCCTGCACCCGACCGATGCCGGTGACCATCCCCGCACCGGGGGCGTCGTCGTCGTACATGCCGCCGGCGGCCAGCGGGGAGAGTTCGAGAAACGGCGTGTCGGGGTCGAGCAGCGCGGCGATGCGCTCACGAACCGGAAGTTTTCCCTGCTGGCGATGGCGGGCTACTGATTTCGGACCACCGCCCAGCTTCGCGGATGCCAGTCGCTCGTTCAACTCCGCAACGAGAGACTCCATCCGCAAGGCGTTTTTCTTGAATTCTTCAGACGCCGGATCCAACCGGCTGGCCATCGATTCCATGCGGCGCGAAGTGTAGCTGATCAGGTGTGGTGGTGTGGTGCGGCCGTCCCGGCCGCTCCTGATATCGCTCATATTCGATGAGACCAACGTTGTGCGCGGGGGGGTGTGGTGCGGCCGTCCCGGCCGCCCCTGAGATCGTAATTCAGGATGCGCACAGCGTT
>JBKJQB010000258.1:0-9648 GCA_046594105.1 Thermoanaerobaculia bacterium | reverse complement strand
GCCGGCCGTGGTCACCCGCCTGCCGGTGGGGATGGCTTTGAGGTCCATCGCGCTGAGGACGCCACCTTTTTTCAGATCCTGCCGGAAGTACCGCAGGAGATGCGGGCCGGTGGTGAGATCCATCGTCGCGTAGTCCGCGAGGGTCTCTTCGCCCGCGGACATTTCCGTGAGCGGGCTGGGGAGCGCCGTCCTGCCGGCCGGCCCGCCGGCATCCTGCCGGCCTGATTCGAACAACTCTCCCGCCGGTTTCGCTGCTTGCGCTGCCTGCCACAGCGCCGCGCGCCGCTTCAATCCGAGCGAGCCGAGCGCGCCGGCATAGGCAAGTTTGGTGAGCTGATCGTCGCGCAGTCCGCAGCGCACGGCCAGGTCGTCCGCCGAAGTAAAGGCCAGGATCGGTGCCCGGGATGCCTGGGCACCATCGCGCACAACCTCCGGCGATGGCGCTCTGCCGATGGCTTGTTCGCGCTCGATGGCCAGCCCTGAGGTTTCGCGCAGGCCCTTCACGAAGCGCAGTCCCATCCGTACGCCACCCTGTTCCCAGCGGCACCTCCAGCCGGAATGGTTCACGTCGACCGGCAGCACTGCGATGCCATGCCGCTCGGCATCCTTGATCAACGTGGCCGGATGGTAGAAGCCCATCGGCCAGGCATTGAGCAGCGAGATGTAGAACGCCGCGGGATGGCGCGCCTTCAGATACGCACTGGCATACGCGATGAGCGCGAAGCTGGCCGCATGCGATTCGGGGAAGCCATACAGCGCAAACGAAGTGATCGACTTGACGATCTGATCCTGCGCCGGCAGGTCGATGTTGTTCACGGTCATACCGGCGCGCAGGCGCTTCTCGATCTCGGTCATCCGCTCCATGGAGCGCTTGAAGCCCATGGCCCGGCGCAGCTCTTCCGCTTCACCGCCGGTGAAGTTCGCCGCCACCATGGCGATGCGTAGCAGTTGCTCCTGGAACAGCGGCACGCCGAGGGTCCGCTTGAGGATCGGTTCCAGACAGGGATGCGGGTACTCCACCGGCACTTTGCCTTGCCGCCGGTCGAAGAAGGGCTTGATCATGCCGCCCACAATCGGCCCCGGCCGGATGATGGCCACCTGCACCACGATGTCGTAAAACGTCTTCGGCGCATTGCGGGGGAGCGAGGCCATCTGCGCGCGGCTCTCCACCTGGAACATGCCGATGGTGTCGGCCTCGTTGAGCATTTTGTAAACGAGGGGATCGGGCTGTGGCAGATGGGCCAGGTCGACGTCGATGCCCTCGCACCGGCGGATCATGGGGATGGCTTCTTCGATCGCCTGCAGCATTCCCAATCCGAGGAGGTCGACTTTGATGATGCCGAGGTCGGCGCAGTCTTCCTTGTCCCACTGGATGACCACGCGCCCCGGCATGGCCGCCGGCTCCAGCGGCACCACCTCATCCAGTCTTCCGCGGGCCATGACCATCCCGCCGGAGTGCTGCCCGAGGTGACGCGGAAGATTCTGGATCTGCATCTGCAGGCGCATGAAGTGCTGCACGCGCAGGTCCTCCAGGTCGAAACCGACGGAGGCCAGTGTCTGTCCGCAGGCGGTGTCGGCGAGGGCCACTTCCGCCGGAGACATCACCACGTCGCGGATCTCGCCGAAGGTCCAGGTGCTGGCGCATTTCGATAGCTTGTCGGCCTGCTCCAGGGAGAACCCGAGGGCCTTGCTCACTTCGCGCGCAGCGGAGCGATCGCGGTAGGTGATGACGTTCGCCGTCATGGCCGAGCCATGGACGCCGTACGTTTGATAGACGTGCTGGATGACTTTCTCCCGCTGGTCTCCTGACGGAAGATCGAGGTCGATATCAGGCCACTCGCCGCGTTCTTCGGAGAGGAAACGCTCGAACAGCAGCTCCATCTTCACCGGATCGACCGCCGTGATCGAGAGCGCATAGCAGACCGCGCTGTTCGCCGCCGATCCTCGGCCCTGCACCAGAATCTTCTCGCGCTGGCAGAACTGCACGATGTCCCAGACGATCAGGAAGTAACCGGCCAGATCGAGCTTCTCGATCATGCCCAGCTCCTTCTCGATCTGCGCCTGCGCCTTCGCCGTGAGCGGCCGGAAGCGCGCGGTGGCGCCGTTCCAGGCAATCTTGCGCAGGAACGACATGGGCGACTCGCCGGAGGGGAGGGGATATTCGGGGAACTGGTAGCCCAGGTCGGCCAGGGTGAAGTCCAGCGTGTTCGCGAGGTTCCAGGCATTGTCGATGGCCTCGGGCAGATCGGCGAAGAGTCTCCCCATCTGGGCGGCGCTGCGGATGTGACGATCGCGGTTGATGCCCAGGAGGCGGCCGGCATCGTCAACATGCGTACCTTCACGGATGCAGGTCAGGACATCGTGCAGTTCTTTGTCTCGCGCCCGCGCGTAGCGGACGCCGTTGGTGGCGATCAGGGGAAGGCGCAAGCGGTGGGCCAGCTCGGTGAAGGCGACGTTGCGGTGTTCTTCGTCGCGACAGTGATGGCGCTGCAACTCGACGTAAGTGCAGCCGGGGAAGATGCCGCTGATGCGTTGCAGCATGGCGTCGGCGGCGCGCAGGCCACCGCTGCGCAGCGCCGCGGTGAGCGGTCCTTCGTCGCCTCCGGTAAGGCAGCGAAGGCCGGCCGAGTATTGCTCGACCATCTCCCAGGTGTAGCGAGCCTGCGCTTTGGGATGTGTGAGCGCGCCAGCCGTGAGCAGCTTGCAGAGATTCTTGTAGCCGCTCTGATTCTCCACCAGCAGCGTGAGGCGGGTGTGCCGGGCGTTGGAGCGGGCGGCGTCCATGCGCGTTTTGGCGGCGGCTTCATCCACGAGCTGCGGGTCGCCACGCGAGTCCGTTCGGTGATTCCCTCGACCTCGTTTCCGCTCGTCTGAGCCGATCGATTCCGCAGGGGAACGCTCGCGCGGCGCGTCGCCAGCTCCCTCCACTTCCAGCACGATCTCCGCACCGACCAGAGCCTTGAGCCCTTCCTTCTTCGCCGCCCCGTAAAAGCGTGGCGCGCCATAGACGCCATTGATGTCGATGAGCGCCATGGCCGGAAGCCCCTGCTCCATCGCATGCGCAACGAGATCTTCCGGCAGCGAAGAGCCGGCCAGAAAGGAAAATGCGGAGGCCGCACGCAATTCAGCGTAAGGACGACCTTTCGGCTTCGGCCGCGCTCTGGGCGGCGGAGGAGGTTCCGGTTCGCGATGCCTCTCGGCGAGAACGTCGACCACATGCTGCAGATGGTCATGTTCATGGGAGAGAGGAACGGTGGGCCTCGAGCGCTCCTTGATCTTCTCCTTCCGCGCCCCGGGTGGGTTGTGCGTGATGGCCAGCGCATCGAGATCGCGGGTGGGAGGGCGGCGGGTCATTCGAACGAGTTGCTGATGGCTGCAAGTGAGTTCGAGGCAGAGTCGAGATGCGATGGTCCCGCGAGGTCGCAGTCCCGTAGGGACGATTGAGCACTAGCCCAGGACTTCAGTCCTGGGATCGTGTCGGCAGCCACAGCGAGTCCCGGAGGGACGATTGAGCGTGTCATCCGAACAGGTACCGCGCGTCGTATTTGACGCCGTGCTCCTCGAGCAACGCCAGGTACTCCTCTTCAAAAGACCGAACGCTATGGTGTTCCTCCTGTTGGCGGATGTAGGCGATGGTGTTCTGTATCGCAGACTGGCCGATCGTGAACGAGCCATATCCTTCCTGCCATTCGAACAACGGATCAAAGGTCTCGCTGACGAATTTGGAAGAGCCGCCTTTGAGCAGCTGAATGGATTTGGAGAGGCTCAGCTTCGGTGGAACCGCGAGCAGGACATGCGAATGATCGTCATGACCGCCCGCTTCGATGGCCTCGAATCCATTGGCTCTGGCGATTCCGCCCATGAAAGGCCACAGACGTTCGCGGATTGCTTTTGTGAGGAACCGGCGGCGTTGTTTCGTGCTGAACACGCAGTGATAGAGGCAACTCGTGTAGGTGTGGGACATGCTCAATCGCCCCTCCGGGGCTTGTTGTTTTGTGACTTCGGAACCCAGGACTGAAGTCCTGGGCTAGTGCTCAATCGTCCCTACGGGACTGGTCCGGCCGCCTGTGTGGTGCGGCCGTCCTCGGCCGCCTCTGGGGCGGGTTGATCCACGTCCTTGAAGACCGGCTCGCGTGCGCAACTGGAACCAAGGCGGCCGAGGACGGCCGCACCACACGCTGGATCTCGGATCCTCATGAGTCATACCTCGCGTCGGCGAACCATGCGTGCGCGATGTCATCCTGATAGACGCGGTAGATGCCGCCGCGGGTGAGCTCGACGTCCCAGTACTCGCGCACGTGCGGGCGATCGGTCCACCACCCCTGCTCCAGTTGCCAGGGGCCGGAGCAGACGCGGACCGGGCCGGTGATGTCGCCGTCGCTGCGGACCTGGTCGATCTGCAGGTCGCCTGGCTCGTCATTGCGTGCCGCGCGTGTGCTCACCTCGATGGGGACAGGCGGACGGAACACGCGCACGGCCAGCAGCCCGCGCGCGCGCGATGGCGTCCGCCGCACGTCCGGTGGCGGGGGAGGGTTGAAGTCGGCGATGGCATGGCGCTCCGGCAGATAGCCATCGACGGTGAGCGGCATGCCCACCCGTCCGTCGCCGAGCATGGAGACCAGTCTGGCGATCGTCTCCGCCAGCTTCTCCGGCGAAATGGCAGCGGGACCGAACAGCGACAGCTGCGCGCGGCGCGGACGGTCGGGATGCGCCACCAGCGAGAAGCCGGCCACCGGCGCACCGGGCGGCGTCTTCTCCAGATCCAGTCGCACCAGGGTCAGCATCGTCTTGACGTCGCGTGTCGGCGCGGGAAGATCGATGCCCCGCGCGTCGAAGCCGTCCGGCTCGAGCGTGAGGGTCAGCTCGATCCGCCGGCAGGCGAATCCCTGCAGCTCCATCCGCTTGCAGAGCCGGTCGAGCGCGGCGCTGGCGATGAACAGGAACGGCTCCAGCGCCACCAGCGGCCACTCCAGCTCCATCCCTTCCCGGAATTCGGGCGGCATGGCCCGCGGCATCAGCGGACGCGCGTCGATGCCGCGTGCGGCCCAGTGCAGGCTACGCCCCATCTCGCCGAGGCGGCTGGCAATTTCGTTTTCCGGCAGGCGGGCCAACTCGCCGATGGAGTGCAGCCCGAAGCGCTGCAGCATGGCCGCCGCCTCCAGCTCGGGAGAGAGTCGCTCCAGCGGAAGGGGCGCCAGAAACATCGCCTCCTCGCCCGCCGGCACGATGGTGGGAGACGCTGGCAGTTCCGCCGCCACGCGCGCGGCCAGTTTGCTCGCGGCGATGCCGCAGCGCGCCGGCATGCCGACGTCATCGCAGGCGCGAACGGCGGCGCGGCCGAGGCGATGTTCGGAAGAATCAGGAGCACAGACAGGAGTGTCTGGGCCACGCCGGCTCGGATCTGCCGACGGCTCGGCAAAGTGCCGTTCCATCCCGGTCACGTCAAAGTAGACGATCCCTTCGCCGGCATCTTCGACCCGCGGCGAGAAGGTCTCCGCCACTTCCATCAGCGCTTCCTGCGCGGTGCGCTCGCACTCGGAGTCGCGGCCGCGCGCGATCAGCTTCGGCAGGATCGAGCGCGCCTGCGTCAGCGAAAAGCCGGGACGGATCCCTTTCTTGCGCGCGCGCCGCGTGGCCGCCACCACGTGCGCGCTGTTGCCGCTGCCATCGACGATGACCAGCGCCTCATTCAACAGATCGGGTTCGCTGCGCAGCCGCGCCGCCAGCGGGAACATCGGCATGAAGAAACAGGCGATGCGCGTCATGAACCGCCTGCCTTTCCAGAGCGCCGGTTCTGATTCGGACTTTCGGAGCGCCGGCTTCCAGCCGGCCGGTCCGCCGGCATCCTGCCGGCGTGCACAGACAGGAGTGCGCGTTGTCCTCGCACCGAGTCCAGGCAGTGAAGAACGATCGATGTGGTGTGACCTGGCTTCAGGCGCCGATGCTTCTCCAGCCGCAGCCGGATCTCGCTGCCTTCCAGCAGCCGGGGAGCGCGACCGCACCCCACCCACCGCGCCGTTCCTCCCAGCGACGCCAGCATGGCCTCGGATGTGGTCCCGGTCAGCGCGAACGGAGCGGAGACCAGGATGGTGCAGCCGCTGTTCTCCGCGGTGCGCGCCAGCCGGACCCACGCTGCATCGGCAACGCGGCGCCGCACAAACGGCTTCGGCGTCTCCGCAGGCCGTACGATCTCGCGCAGCTCATCGATCTCGAACGATGGATGGGGCACAGACACTCCTGTCTGTGCCGGTCGTGGCCCGATGCGAATCCCCGCATCGATCACCACCAGCTGAAAGCCGGCCGCCCCCAGCATCTCCGCCGCCATCACCGCCTGCTTCAGCGTGTGCGGGCGGATCCACAACAGCCGGCGCAGGTCGATTCCGGCCGCTTGGCCGAGCTGCGGATCGAAGTGATCGCCGAGGTCGATCAGCGCCGCCGCCTCGCCCATGCTGGTCGCCGCAGCCAGCGTGGCCTGCACCAGCGAGAAGCGTCCGGCGCGGCCGGCGATCTCGGTCATCTTTCCGCGCGCCAGACCGCCGCCCAGCAACGCATCGGCGTTCGGAAGCGTCGTTGGCAGAATCTCCTCCCGTCGTTCCCTGGCCAGAGCCCGGATCAACTCGCTCCCGCTGGTGATGCGGGAGGCAATGGCCGCTTCCAGACTGCTGCGCAGTTGCCGCACCTCGTCCGACTGCCCCGAGGCTTTTTCAGGAGGATGGGGAACGATGTACGGCCGTGCCTTCGACTCCACCGGGCGTGGATCGCTGTGGAGGAGGGGGAGCGAGGTTTCGATGAGCTGAAACTGCGTCGGGAGCGAGTGAGCGTGAGCAGCCATGGCGTGAGCGTGCTAGTAACTTACGCCCGATTACCGCCATTGGTCAATTGCGAATGGATGCCGCGTTTAGGAGCAAGAAGCGAGGCGTTGAGGGGAGAACGAATCGTCTCCTCAGACTGGGAAGTGGTACCATCGGTGCCATGAAAAGTGGTCCAACATCTACCATGGATTATGCCGGACGTTTGGTTTTGCCGAGAGAAATCCGGGACGAGGCCGGCTTCGAGCCGGGGATGCCCCTGCGCATCATTTGCCGCGACGGCCGCGTCGAGATCGAGGCCGCGCCGCGGGATGTGAAGATCGTTCGCAAGGGCCGTCTGCTCGTGGCCCTGCCGGTCGAAGCAGGCGACGTGTTGCGGAAGGACACGGTCGCTGAGACGACGGCATCGGCTCGTGAGCGCCGGTCGTGATCGCCGCCGACAGCAGCGTCGTCATCGCCGGCCTGCTGAGCTGGCACGAATTTCATGAGCGCGCGGCCAAAGCGCTGGAGAAAGCGATGGGCGGGGAGGGCCTTCTTCTCCCACTGCCGGCTCTGATCGAGAGCTACTCGGTGATGACCCGTCTTCCGTCGCCCCACCGCCTGCGTCCGGAAGATGCGCACCAACTTCTGCACGACTCTTTCGGCGACGCGCGCGTGGTCGCCCTGTCGCCGCAGAAGGGATGGGACTTTCTCGGAGCGTGTGTGACCATGGCCACCAGCGGCGGCCGCGTGTACGACGCCCTGATCGCATCGACCGCACTGCAATCCCGCGCGCGCGAGCTCCTGACGTTCAACCCGCGGGACTTCGAGGCCTTCAGCGATCGTCTGTCGATCGTGGTGCCGTAAGCACAGCGATCGATGGATGCAATCACGACTATGCAGAAGGTCCAGTCTCAGGCTCGCTCGTAAGCGCGGAGGAAGTCTTCGCGACTGATGCGAGCTTGCGTGCAGATCGTGCGCAACGTCGATCCCTTGATGAGCGAATGACTCGGCATCGTGAGAGGCGTCGTCGTCCCATCGCCATTGCGCCTGACATGGCGACGTGTTCGCGATCGCGAACGATCTCGAACCCAAGCGCCTGAAGCGCACGGATTACACGAGCCTTAGGAGCATCAACCGGGAACTTCGGCATGTTGATCGTGTGTGGCGGATCAGGCAGGGACTTCGGCTTCAGCCACGAAGGCTTCCAGCACCGGCGAGTCCTCGTCCTGGAGCGCCTCTCGACCGAAGGTGTCGAGGTGGAACCGGATGGCCGACTTCACATCCGTCAACGCCTCGTCGTAGCTATCGCCTTCGCCGACCACGACGCCGCGCAAGCCCACGGGATAGGCGACATAGCCGTCAGAATGCTTCTCAACGATGATTTTCATCTGTCTCATCGATCCTGATTGTAAGCGCCTTCTCCCAGGGGAGCGAACGAGCGGGCCATGGTCATCACCGTCCACAGCCGCGGAGCGCCGGCGTCTCTGTAGCCCAGCGAGTGAGCGCTGGGAACCTTGACGCTCTCGTCAGCGCGAGCCGCGGAGCGGCGACACCGTCGACTCGATGCGGAGAAGAATGTCGCCGCTCCGCGGCTCAGATTCATGGGCCGCACCCGACCCAGCGCTCACGCGCTGGGCTACGGAGATGTCGCCGCTCCGCGGCTCATGAAGCTACCGCTCGCGGCGCAGAGGGGACTCGGTGGAGAGGTGGCCGGAGGTCACTGCACCCTCCGCAGGAATACGCGGCTCACGCCGCCGTATTGAGGCTCGATCGCCTCGCGGGTGTAGACCGCGGCGAGTGCGGTGCCGAACGGGACGAGTTGGACGTGATCGTCGGTGAATGGCGTGGCGCTGAGGACGACCGGCGCGGAATCGGGGGTCGAGCCGTCCTCGCGGAAGTGGCGGATCAGCAGATCGCTGGTGGTCGATCCAGCGGGCGTCGACTCCCACGCCAGCACGTATTGCGCGCCGTCCCAGGCCACCGAAGGGTGCGCGCTGTTCACGCCTGCGGTGAGCAGGATTCCTGGAGTGTCGGCGGCGGCGCCGCGCAGCACTTCGCCGTCGAGCGAGAAGATCCGGCCGTAGAGATCACCCGGCGTGTCCTGCGGTCCCTCCTTCCAGATTGCGAAGATCGTTCTGCCATTGGTGGCGACAGCAGCCTGCGTCTTCGCGGTGCTGCCGGAGGCGACGATGAGGTCTTTGCGGATCACGCCCGACGACAGGACGAACGTGCCGATGATCTTCGACGGAGCGGAGGAGGTGACCGTGGCTTGGAGGATCTGGCCCTGGCTCACGACCAGGTTGCGGAGGCAGAGGTTCGCGCCGAGGGAGATGGTGCCTCCGGAAAAGACGACTCCGGGCCCGAAGCTAAACGTCTGGCCGTTGACCGTGATCAGGCCGTTGGGGGCGGAACTTTGCGTGGCAGGACGGAAGGCGGTGACCGTTCCGCAGACGCCGTCGTTGAATCTGTCTTCGCGGGTCACGAAGAAATCGCTGCCGGTCCAGACCACCTTCGGGTCGTAGCCGGGGACGACCGAGAGCGGGAAGAGCCCGCCGATCGGGACACCGTCGCGGGAGAGCCGAATGGCGTGCGCGGGGAGCACGGCAACCGGACCGCGCGCTCCTCGTCCGCATTGCGACACCAGCAGGTAGTTGCTGCCATCGAAGGCGATCGATTGACGAACGTCGCGACAAGTAACCCACAACCCCTCCGCTGGGAATCGCGTACGCGTTTGCGCCGATCCGTCCGCGCTGAAGTGCTGGGCGATGCGGTAGCCATCCGACTCGTCCCAGATGACCAGGAAGCCGTCGCCGTCGGATCCCACCACCGGCACGCCCGGAACGGGAGTGCCCGTCTC
>JBKJQB010000317.1:0-15388 GCA_046594105.1 Thermoanaerobaculia bacterium | reverse complement strand
GCAAACCAGCTTGTTGTGATCGCGCACCAGAATCATGCGTTCGGTCTTTCCGCATTTGAACGCCAGCTTGACTTTCTCGGCCACCCCCATCAGGAGGATCTTCGAAAACAGCGACAGGTTCCTGGTGTCCTTCAGCTCCGCCGGATCGACTTCAGGAGGGGCCTGAGGACTGGACATCCCATCCTCCAGCGCCGCCTTTTCCAGCAGATCCGCGATCGAGTCGTCCGGCAGGGAGAGATCGATCTCTTCCTCGTCCAACTCCGCCTGCGCCGCCGCCACGCGAGCCCTCTTGTCGAAGAATTCTTCGCGCGCCTCCAGGGCTCGCCGCCGAACGTCGCTGGAGAGCCTGGGGTTGGCCAGCAGAGCGTCCAGAATCTCCGGAGCGCGGATGATCCTTGCCTGGTTGATGACCACGATTTCCTGAATGGCAGCATCGGCGCGCGACGCCAGCTCCACGATCGAGGAGTCCGGAACGGCGCGATTCCGGATCAGCGCTTCGACCACATGCGGATCCTCGCTGGCCAGCATCAGAAGGCCGAGGTGCTGCGCCGACGCACCCTCGTTGGTGGCAAAGCCGTGGACGATTCGGGAGGGAATGTCCCCCAGCGACGTACGCGCGATTGCGCTCAGCTCCGCGTCAGCATGGGTGACCAGGAAGGACAGCACGGCGATGAGATCTTCCTGCGGCAGGGGGAGAAACCCGCGGGCAATCGTCTCCACTACCTCGCGCGGATACTCCCCGCCGACGATGCGCTGGATGAGAAGGGATGCCGAGAGCTCTGCCGGGGGCGGACTGCTCATGGATGATTTCGGCTCTCCGGCTGCTGCTCCAGCCACGCCCGATCAAAGGTCCGGTCGTGAAGGACTTCGCCGTTCTGTCCCAGCGCGGGGATGCGGATCTCATTGAGAGTCAGCTGCAGGCCCGCTGCGTTGCCGATCGTTCGGAAGTGGAAGGAGTCTCTGGCCTCCAGCACGTTGTGATATCCCTTCCGTACCTCTTCGTTGAGAACGTTTTTTCCGTCGGCGTCCAGGACTACCCAGGAGCTTCCAACGGCATCGACCGTGAGCCTCATGACGTTTGCAGGCGTCGCCGATGCATTCGTCACCGGAGGCACCGGCCCACCCGGTTTTTTCAGCGGGGCCGTGCGTTCCACCCTGACCGGCTCGGCGTCATTCTTCGCCTCGCGCCGGTGGCGAAGGGCCCAGGTGCTGATCCCGATCAACGCCACGACGATGACCAACAGCACATAGACATTGCGGTCGATCCGCGCGTACGGCGGAGGGATGCCCTTGCGCGGCCGAACGAGCGGATCCACAGTCGCCGCCGGTGGGTGGGCCAGCCGCTCCAGATGCGGCGACTGTTCGATCCGGTCATCCCCCGCCGCCGCGTAGTTGTACCGATTGACCATCTCCTCGGAGTTCAAACCTAGATAGCGCGCGTACTCCCGAACGAATCCCCGCGTGAATACCGGGGCCGGAAGCGTCTTGTGATCGTTGCGCTCGATGGCATCGAGAAACCGCTTGCTGATCTTGGTGGCGTCTGCGATCTCTTTGAGCGAGATGCCGCGGATCTCCCGCTCGCGCCGGAGCTCTTCGCCGAACGACGCCAGCTCTGAATGTGGCTGCGCATCCTGATCAGGCATGCATGTCCTTCGCCGCTGCGCTCCACCAAACGCACACGCGCACCGCTCCGCCGGGCGGGATTCTACCCCGGATCATTCGCCGCTCCATTGCCGGCCAACGGAAGGATCATGCTCGATCGCCGCGATCCGAAGCCGCCTCCACCGCGCCGCCCGGGAGTCTCTCGATGCATCGGCGGATGTAGACCGACGTGGCCGGGTTCCTGTGGATCTGCCGAAGATCGCGCTTGGACAGGAATCGCAACTGGGAAGCGGCTGCCGCGCGCGGAGTCAGCGGATTGAGCACCAGCGCCTTCCGGAGCGCGTATCGATAGGACCACTTTCCGTCGGACGCGAGCATGCGAAGCTGCTCGGGCAGCGCACGGTCGGAGCCGGCGAAGTGCAGCAGATCGTCCTCCCGCACCCGCTGGTTCAGCAGCAACGACCTGAACACCTTAGGATCGGGATCGAACAGCAGCGCCTTGATCAAGGCCGAACTGCATCGCTTCGCCGCAGAAATCTTCTCCCCCAGGCTGAGTTTCGTCAGACGCTGAAGAAGCTGCGTGTCGATGGCCCGTCGCGTCGTCGAAGGAACCTGAACCTCCATCGACAGCCGCAGCAGATCGGCCCAGTGAAGGTAGTGCACCAGCTTGACCGCGTGAGCCTGCGGTGTGGCTCGATGAGCGACCAGGGCCAGGCGAACCCCGTAGTAGGCAACCAGCCGGGGGGAATTGGCGACTTTCTGCAGAACCGCCGTGTTGACGAACGGATTCGCCAGAAGCGCAAGCGCCTCGTCTTCGGCAAGCGCCGCCAGCTCGTCCTCGACGAACGCCAGCAGCAGCTCGCGAGAGAACCTCCTGATCTCCTGCAGACGGGATCGGTTCATACCGCAGCGCTGATTGTAAGAGGACGAAACCACCGGCGGACCTCCGGGCACTGGCGGTCCCCAGGCCAGGCCGGCACGGCCGGCGGCGCTGGTTGCCCAAGGCTCCGCCATGATCACGCCCCAAGACTTCCTGCCGCGCAGGCTCCTAGAGGGATGCCGCACCTCAGAGCGCGTGGGCCAGCCAGGCCTGGAACATCAGCACACGCCAGAGGGCCACGTCGTGGCTGGCCCCGGCAAGATGCTCACGCCAGAGGCGGCGGACCTGCGATGCGTCGAACCACTCGTCGTCGCCAGGGAGCAGCGACTCGGCCCAATCACGCAGCGGACCGCGTAGCCATTCCCCGACGGCCGGCCCGAAACCTCTCTTGACGGAGCTGATCCGCTCCGCCGGCAGATGGCGTCCCAGAATCCGACGCAGGATCCGCTTGCCTTCGCCTCCCCCCACCTTCTCCTCGATGGGAAGCGACCAGGCGAGCTCGATCAGTCGATGATCCAGCAGCGGCTCCCGCCCCTCGAGGCTGACCGCCATGGTGGCCCGATCCACTTTGACCAGAATGTCGTCCGGAAGGTACGTGACAAAATCCGCAAACATCTGTGCCTCCGTGGCTGGCAGCTGCGGCCACGCTTCCGGGGAGAGGAGCATGGTCGAAGGAATCGAACCGTCGCGCACGGGGAAACCATCGGTGGCCACATCCCGCAGATGCAATCCCTGGACATCGCCGGCCAGAGCAGCGGCGTAGCGGGCGGACCGCTGCTGCGTAGGACCCCAGGTCAGCGAGGCCAGAAGTCGGGCCAGCGTCGAAGCAATCGGACGAACCGAGCGCGGAACTCTGCCTACGCGATTCCACATCCGCTCCGCCAGAAAGTGTCGATGGTAGCCGCCGAACAGTTCGTCGCCTCCATCTCCGGAGAGTGCCACCGTGACGTCCCGCCGCGCCAGCCGGGAGACCAGAAAGGTTGGAATGGCCGAGGTGTCAGCGAACGGCTCGTCGTAAATCGCAGCCAGCTCCGGAACGATTCCGATCACCTCGTCGGAGCGGAGCAGCAGCGTCCGGTGCTCGGTGCCGAAGTGCGCGGCGGTCGCCGCCGCAGCGGACGATTCATCGAGCTCGCCGTCCTCGAATCCGATGGTGAAACTGCGGACTCGAGCACTGTGTTTCCGCATCTGGGCGACGACCAGCGAGGAGTCCACGCCGCTGGAGAGGAACACGCCGAGGGGCACATCCGAAATCATTCTGAGAGAGACGGCGTCGGACAGCAGGGATTCCAGCTGGTCCTCGGCGTCTCTCGTACTGCCATCGAACGGTTGGATCGTCTCCGCGATGTTCCGCGCGTTCCAATAGACGATTTCCTCTCGCTCTCCGCGTTCGTTGATGCGAAGAATGGTTCCCGGGCGAACCTTTCGCGCATGCTCGCAGATGGTCCACGGTGCGGGAACATAACCAAACCGCGCGTAGAGACGCACCGCGCCCGGGCTGACCGCCGGATCGAAGTCCGGCAGCCGGCGAAGGGCCCTGAGCTCGGAGGCGAAGGAGATCCCACCGGATGCCGGGGCGTAGCAGAGGGGCTTCACCCCGACCCGATCCCGCACCAGCGACAACTGCCGTTCCCGGCGATCCCACAGCGCGAAGGCAAACATGCCGAGGAAACGAGTGACCGCAGTCTCCAGCCCCCACGCCTCGATGCAGGCGAGCATCACTTCGGTGTCGCTGTGTCCGCGAAGGGTCGGCAGCGCTCCCGAGCGCGCCAGTTCGTCGCGCAGACGCCGATGGTTGTAAACCTCTCCGTTGAAGACGACGACGTAGCGCCCACTCGCAGAATGCATGGGCTGGGCGCCGGCAACAGTCAGATCGATGATGGCCAGCCGGCGAAACCCGAAGGCGACGCCGGCAGCGTCATCGACCCAGGTGTCTACGTCGTCCGGGCCGCGATGGGCCAGGGAATCGGCCATCGATCGGGCCGTGGCGACGAGATCGTCCGCACGGCCGCCCCCGAAGGACCATCGTCCCGCTATTCCGCACAAGATCGAAGCCTGGGAAACCCCGTTTGCGACCGTTTCGAACGGCGCCCCGGATGTCCCGGACTTGCGGCATCGGGCAGCATCCGAAGTACCATGCGTTTTGAGCCGCCGCCGGACTCACGTCGGGAGCGAACGGCCGCAATTCTTTCGCACTTCTGGAGACTCTTCATTGCAGAGTTCACGCGACAACATCGATATGCACCACGAGTTTGAGGGAGCTGACGAAGCTGGGATCTCGGTCTCTCACATCGTACACGTCCTGCGCGCCTACCGCTTTACTGTTCTGTTCTGGCTGGGCGCGGTCGCGCTGGCGTACCTCATCGTGGCCACGGCTGTGTACCTGAGAAGCCCAGGGGAGCGGCTCACCTCCCAGCCCTTTCGGCTCGATTTCGAGGGAGCGGGCGAGGGACTCTTCCCCAACAACACGAAGTTCAACGCCGGCGACATCGTGGCCGGGCCGATCCTCAGCACCGTCTACACGCGCAACCACCTGAGCGACTACGCCAGTTTCGGCGATTTCAGCCGCTCGCTGTTCGTGCTGGAGTCCAATCGGGAGTACGAGAACCTGGTCGCGGATTACCAGGCCCGGCTGGCCGACCCGAAACTGTCACCGCTGGACCGGGAGCGCATCCAGAAGGAGTTCGAGCTCAAACGGTCGAGCATCTCCAAAAACGAATACGCACTCCATTACTCCAGAGCGCTGCGCACCCGCGCCGTCCCCGATGAGATCACCAAAAAGGTCATGACCGATGTCCTGAGCACCTGGGCAGACTTCGCCGTCAACCAGCAGCACGTGACCACGTACCAGGTCTCCGTTCTCTCCCCCGAGATCCTCAAACCGAATCAGCTGGAGCAGCGCGACCTGGTGGCTTCCATCGAGATCCTTCGCGCAAAGGCGAAGCGCGTCATCAGCAACATCGACACCATTGCCAAGTTGCCCGGGGCGAACCTGGTGCGCACGTCAACCGAGCGCGCTTCCCTGGAAGAAGTTCGCATGCGGACCACCGAAGTCATTCGGTTCGGCCTGGACCCGCTGCTGGGGACCGTGGAGCGGGAAGGGCTCATCTCCGACCGCCCCTTTACCATCCAGTTTCTGAAGGACCAGCTGGAGTACGACCAGAATCAGCTCGACGCCGCGCAGCGACTGGCCCAGTCCGCGCGCGAGGCCATCGCCATCTACGAAGAGCCCATGACCGCCGACAGGGCGGACCCGGCATCAGGCCAGAAGGCCGCCCCGTCCACTCGTGAGGCACCAAAATCCACTGCAGGAAATGAGTCGGTCATGCCTCAGCTGAGCGACACGTTTCTGGACCGCTTGCTCAGTCTGTCCGGTCGCTCTGCTGACGTTCAGTACCGGCAGCGACTGGTAGAGGACTACCGCAAAGCGGTGGAGAAAACGATCCCCTTCCAGCAGGACGTCGCGTATGCCAATGAGGTGCTCAACCGTGTGCGCCAGGGGGGAGCTGGCAGCGCTCACGCGGATCCTTCGATCGTCCGTAAGCAGATTGAGGACGTCCGGGCCGAGCTTTCGGGGCTGGTCATGAAGGTCAATGAGCTCTTCCAGGTCACCTCGAAGAACATGACCCCTTCCACCCAGCTGTTCACCACCACCGGAGCGCCCACGGTGCGCACCGTGCGGGCCATCAGCCTGCCGCGTCTCTTCCTGTACGGCATTCTGTTGCTGGCCATCGCGCTGCCGGTGATCGCGGTCCTCTGCTTCCTTCACAATCGAGTGCGGGAGGAAGAGCTGATGGAGGCCGCGGCCGGAGCGAGAAACGCGGTGGGCTGAACCTCGCGCCGCGACGCCTCAGGCCGTGCCCATTCGGCCGAACATCTCACTGAGGCCCCGGGAAATCGTTTTCTTCCCGGGAAGCGCCGCCAGCGATTGCAACCGCCGGCCATCCAGGACGCTCCGCATCTGCTCTCCCCTCTTCGCCTCTGCGTGGAGCGGAAGGCGCTGGATGTCCAGCGCCGCGGCCATCAATTCGTAGAGTTGGCTGATCGACGTCTCCACGCCAGTCCCCACGTTGAACGAACCGGTCCAATCGGCACCAGAGGCTGCCATGTTCGCGGCCACCACGTCGGCAACGGAAACAAAGTCGCGCGTCTGTGCGCCCGTGCCGTAGATGGTGACCGGCTCTCCCCTGTGCATCTTCTCCGCGAAGATGGCGATGACTCCCGCCTCGCCGTGAGGGTTCTGGCGGGGGCCGTAGACGTTGGCGTAGCGCAGGGCCACCGTCGACAACCCGTGCACGGCGTGAAAGTAGTTGAGGTAGTGCTCGACGGCGAGCTTGGCGCATCCGTAGGGGGAGAGCGGATTGGCTGGATGTTCTTCGTCCTGCGGCACGCTCACCGGCTCCCCGTAAATCGCTCCCCCGGTGGAAGCAAACAGGAAGCGCTTGACGCCGGCATCGACCGCGGCCTGCAGCAGGCGCACACTGCCCACGACATTGGTCACTGCGTCGGCGGTGGGATCGGCCACCGATTTGCGCACATCCATCTGCGCGGCGTGGTGATTGACGACGTCCGGTCGCAGCTCCTGCATCAGTTCCACGACGTGGTCGTGGCGGATGTCCATCTCGTAGAAAGCGGCTGCCGGATTCAGATGGTCCTGTTTTCCGCTGGAGAGGTCGTCGACGATGCTCACCCGCCAGCCTGCGTCGACATACGCGTCGACCAGATGCGAGCCGATGAATCCGGCCCCGCCGGTGACCAGGACGTGTCTGGTCATCGCCGCGAGCCGGGGCTGGCCGGCACCGGTACCGGTTCCTCGAGGAGCGCGCGCAGATACGTTCCGTACGTACTCTTGGCCAGCCGGTCCGCCAGTGCGGTCAGCTGATCGGCACCGATCCACCCCAGGTGCCAGGCCACTTCTTCCGGGCAGGCGATCTTCAGTCCCTGGCGCAGTTCCACTGTCTCCACGAAGTTCGCCGCCTGCAACAGAGACTCCTGCGTGCCGGTGTCGAACCAGGCAAAGCCGCGACCGAACTGCTCCACGCGCAGCTTGCCCTCGCTGAGATAGGTACGATTGAGATCGGTGATCTCCAGCTCTCCCCGCGCGGACGGTTTCAATCGCGCGGCGATGTCGCAGACGCGCGCATCGTAGAAGTACAAGCCGGTCACCGCGAAGTTCGACTTCGGGCGCGCCGGTTTTTCCTCGATGCTGATGGCCCTCCCTGCGTCGTCGAATTCGACCACCCCGTACCGCTCCGGATCCTTCACCCGATACGCAAAAACCGTCGCGCCATCACTCATGGACGCGGCGCGCCGGAGCGTTTCCGGCAGGCCGTGACCGTAGAAGATGTTGTCCCCCAGGATGAGACAGCTGGACTCTCCGGCAATGAAGTCGCGACCGATGAGGAAGGCCTGGGCCAGGCCGCCGGGATGCGGCTGCGCGGCGTACTCGATCCTGATTCCCCACTGCGACCCGTCAGACAAGAGCCTGCGGAACAGAGGCTGATCCTCAGGCGTGGTGATGATCAGGAACTCGCGGATTCCACCCAGCATCAGCGTGGTCAGCGGGTAGTAAATCATCGGCTTGTCGTAGACCGGGAGGAGTTGCTTCGACATCGCCGAGGTCATCGGATGAAGCCTGGTGCCTGACCCGCCGGCCAGAATGATTCCCTTGTTCACCTGTCTGCTCCTTCCACCGGCGCACATGGTGTCACAGGTCCAACGGAGCGGCGGGCCAGGGCACCGACCAGTGCGCCGAACACGAAGCCGCCCACATGCGCCCACCAGGCCACGCCGGCCACTTCCTGTGTTTTCTGCGCGGCGGTCAACGCGGCGAATCCGCTGAAGAACTGCATGGCGAACCAGACCGGGAGAAACAGCATGGCGTGAATCTCGGCCATGGCCCAGTACACAACCAGCGGGAACAAGGTCACGATGCGGGCGCGCGGCCGCAGGATCAGGAAAGCGCCGAGAACGCCGGCAATGCTTCCCGATGCCCCGATCGACGGCACCGACGAATTCGAAAACACCAGGGCGTGGGTCAGGCTGCCGATCGCCCCGCACGCCAGGAAGAACAGCAGATACCGCAGATGTCCCAGAGCGTCTTCGACGGCATCCCCGAACACCCAGAGGTAAACCATGTTCCCGAACAGATGCACGAAGCCGCCGTGCAGAAAGAGCGAGGTGACCAGGGTGATGCCCACCTCGAACAGAGAGTAGCCGTAGGCCGCGGGATGGAGTAGTCGGGCAGGGATGAAGGCCAGCACGTTGATCAGGTTTTCGGTCCGCGCTCCCAGAACGACCTGCATCGCGAAGATGGCAACGTTCAACGCGACCAGGGTGCGGTTCACCACCGGAACGTTGCGCGAAGGCATGGTGTGTCGAAGAGGGATCATGGGTTCACGCCACTGGAAGCACTGCAGTGACCGCCGCAGCGTACCGTGAGGAGCGCGCGTCGCAGTACGGCCAGAGAGAGCGAGGGCTGCGATCGTTCAGGCCAGCCTCACGCCAGCGCGCCACAAATCTCGTGGACCACTTCGCCGATCTGCGCCTCGGTCAGTTCGGGAAAAACAGGGATGGCCAGAGTCTGCGCAGCCGCCGCATCCGAGTTCGGAAAACTGTCGGACGCGGATGGGACTTCGGCGAAACACTCCTGCTGCGGCAGGGTCAGCGGATAGTAGACCTCGCAGCCGATCGACTTCGATCGAAGATGTTCCATCACCCGGTCCCGGACCCGCTGCCCTTCTGGAAAACGAACCACGAACTGGTTGTACACGTGATGCCGTCCCGGCAGTTCCTGCGGCAGCACGATGCGGCCGGACCGCGCCGTCTCGGCGAACAGCCCGGTATAGAGAGCCGCGTTGCCACGGCGAGCCTCACTCCAGGAATCCAGGTGCTGCAGCTTCACATGAAGGATGGCTGCCTGCAGCGCGTCGATCCGGAAGTTGCCGCCAATGTAGCGGTGGTGGTACTTCGGCCGCATCCCGTGCACACGGAAATCGATCAGCCGTTCGGCAAGCGCGGCGTCCGCAGTGGTCACCGCTCCGGCATCGCCGAAGGCCCCCAGATTCTTGGAAGGGAAGAAGGAGAAGCAGCCCATCAGGCCGAGCGAGCCGGCGCGCCGGCCGTCCAGTTCCGCTCCCACCGCCTGCGCGGCGTCCTCGATGACCGGCAATTTGTGCTTGCCGGCGATGCGGTCGATGTCGGCCATGGCCGCCGTCTGCCCGTAGAGATGCACCGGCATGATGGCCCGGGTCCGCGAGGTGATTTTCGCTTCGATGAGCGTGGGATCGATGTTGTAGTCGGAGAGCCGGATGTCGACGAAGACCGGGACCGCTCCTACCCGGTCGACCACCCCGGCCGAAGCGAAAAAGGAGTAGGCCGGAACCAGCACTTCGTCACCAGGACCGACCCCCAGGACCATGAGAGCGATCAGCAACGCGTCGGTACCCGAAGAGAGTCCGATGGCATGCGGGCTCTGGCAGTAGGCAGCGAAGTCTTTCTCGAATTGGTCGACCCGTTTTCCGAGGATGAAGACCTGCGATTCGTAGACCTCTTCGGTCACCCTGAGGACTTCGTCGCGCAGCGTTGCGTACTGCAGTTTGAGGTCGAGGAGAGGGACGGCCATGAGGGGGCGAAGTGTACCCGATCGATTCTCATCCTTTCGACCGGCGGGCCGGCACGGCCGGCGGCGCTGGTTGCCCAAGGCTCCGCCAAGATCACGCTCCAGAAGTTCTGCCGTGCCGGCCTAGACGCCGGGCCCTGCCAGCCCGTATGCATCGTTGCCATCCCCCGCGCCGTCCGCCGGCTCTCCCCACCTTGCTTCGTACGCCATTGTTGCGCCTATTTTCAATCTGCCATTTCCATGCGCATATCGCATAAAACTTCTAAACACTCTTTTCTCCGCCCGCGTATCACCGGGCAAATCAGAGGCCTCGCGCCTCGAACCCAAAAGGAGACTCACCGCATGAAGATCCAACGAATCCTCGCTGCCACTCTCGTTGCCCTGGCCCCTCTGGCGGCCAGCGCCGCCTCGTTCATCATCCCCATCGCCGGCAGCACCCGGGGGGCCAACGACAGCCGCTGGCAGACCGAGCTCGTTCTGCACAGCTCCAGCAGCACGACCATTCACGCCAGACTGCTGTTCCACGACCGCACCGGCACCACCGCCACCGCGGAAGTGGACGTCGCGCCCCGCGCCACCCTCTCCATCGCCGACGTTGTGAACAGCCGCTTCGGACTGGAGAACGTCACCGGCGCAATCGAGCTGCAGGTCGAAGACCGCGCCGCACGAAAGCTGGTCATCACCTCGCGCACCTTCTCGCGCTCGGAGCGGGGCGACCTCGGCGAAGCAATCCCCGCCGTGCGCGCCGACAACGCCTCGAAGCCGGGTGCTTCGCTGGTGATCGCCGCACCGAGCTCCGCATCGGACTTCCGCCTCAACGTCGGCCTCTATGCAGTGTCCAACGCCTCCGTGCGCTGGGACCTGGTCCGGGCCGACGGCAGCACCGCCTCCTCCCGCACGCTGCAGTACATCGCCGGAACCCAGACGCAGTACAACCCTTCTTCGGAAGCCCTCTTCGACACGCCGTCTGAGGACAATGACAGCGTGATCGTCTCGATCCTCTCCGGATCGATCGTGGCCTACGGCAGCTCGGTGGCCAACGCCACCGGCGATCCCACCTACATCCCCGCCATCGCCACCGACTCCGACATCAACATTCCCTTCCTGGGAATCGAGTCCGGTCTCACGAGCGGAGTGAGCATCGCCGACGCGGACCACGACGGCGTGCTCGATCGCGAGCTCGCGCTCCATTCCGGTCCGTGGCCGAATTCGTTCCGCATCCTGATCGGAAACACCGGCAGCGACACTCCCCACTTTGAACTGGTGGACCCCTCCAGCGAAGTGACCCTCGTCGGCGACAGCGGCTACGTCCTCTGGAGCCCGCAGGGCAAGAGCTACGGCTCAACCGGCTCGCTCCGGATTCGCGTCACCATCGGCAGCACAGTGGAGATCATCACCATCCCCGTCCGCTTCTACTGACGCCGACGCGGCCGGCGGCGTTGGTGCGCAAAGCGTCCGCCAGGTTTTTCGCTCCCGGCCAAAGCTCGATCCGTGAAAAACAGTTGAGGGTACCGGAGGGCCGCCGCGAGGCGGCCTTTCGTGTCGGACCGGCATCGGGAGTTGGCGATGCACCCGATGCGCCGTCTGTGATGCCGACGGCAATCCCGTAGACCTCCCTGAGACGGGGCACGGCGCGCATCGCAGCCATTGATGAAGAGAAACCGGAACGGACTCCGAGCGCCCGGTCCGCAAAGCCGGCGAAGCCGGCACAAGATCGTAGCCCCCGGCGTGAGCCGGGGGAAGGCTGAGGACAGGCGGCAACGAAGCCCGCATGGCGGGCGACAGACACGCGACGCATGTGCCGCTCGGTGTCGCAGGCTGACGCGGGCTGAAATTCGGGGCGCTGTTGCTTACCCCCGGCTTGCGCCCGGGGGCACAGTCTCGCGCCGGGCTTCGCCGGCTCGATCGTGGTGGTTTCTTGCGGCGTGGGTGGCGGGTGGGAAGCGAAGGACCTGCAATCACCAGAATCTGCCTGCAACAGTTTCGTCGTTATAGATCCTTCGCGTCTACGCGGTTCCCAATGACGCGCTCGCGTGTCATCGCCAATCAAGGCGGCCGAGTGAACGCGGCCTAGGGCGAAAATCGTGGCGAACGCTTTGCGAACCACCGCCGCCGGCCGTGCCGGCTACGGCGTCACGAACGTGATCCTGGCGAACCGGCGCTTCCCTGCCTTCAGCACGTACGAGTGACCGGCGCTGCAGTCGAGCGTCGCCTTCGGATCGTCAACCTTCGCGTCGTCGACGAGCAGCCCGCCCTGCGCGACCAGGCGCTGAGCCTCTTTGTTGGTCGGCGCCAGCCCCGCCGTCACCAGAATCTTGGTCACAAACTGCGCTTCCGCCGACGCCGGCAACTCGGTCTCCTCGATCTCCGACGGAGCCTTACGGTCGCTGAACACGCGCCGGAACTCCTGCTCCGCCGTCTCCGCTGCCGCGTCGTCGTGAAAATCGCGAATGATCGATTTGGCCAGCTCCCGCTTGGCTTCCATCGGATGCAGCGCTCCCGCCGCGACCGCGGTCCGCCGTTGCGCGATCTCCGGCGGAGTGAGGTCGGTGCACAGCAGGTAGTACTTCCACATCAGATCGTCGGAGATCGACATGACCTTGCCGAAGATCGGGCCGGGCCCTTCGTCGATGCCGATGTAGTTGCCGAGGGACTTGGACATCTTCTCGATCCCGTCGAGGCCTTCCAGCAGCGGCATGGTGATGACCACCTGCGGTTCCAGGCCGTACTCGCGCATCAGGTCGCGGCCGACCAGCAGATTGAAGAGCTGGTCGGTGCCGCCCATCTCGACGTCCGCCTTCAGGGCCACCGAGTCGTAGCCCTGCGAGATCGGGTACAGAAGCTCGTGCAGCGCGATGGGCTGATGGGCCTCGAACCGTTTGCGGAAGTCGTCGCGTTCGAGGATCCGGGCCAGCGTGGTCTTCGCGGCCAGCCGCACCATGCCCTCGGCGCCCAGCGCCCCCAGCCACTCGGAGTTGAAGCGGATCTCCGTCTTGTCTGGATCGAGGATCTTGAAGATCTGACGCTGGTACGTTTCCGCATTGGCCTGAATCTCTTCACGGGACAGCGCCGGCCGGGTGGCCTTCTTGCCGGTGGGATCGCCGATCATTCCGGTGAAGTCGCCAATCAGGAAGATGACGCGGTGTCCGAGCTGCTGGAAATGCTTCATCTTCCGGATGACGACGGTGTGCCCGAGGTGAATGTCGGGGGCGGTGGGATCGAAGCCGACCTTCACGGTGAGCGGTTTGCCGCGCCCGAGTTTGGCGCGGAGGTCTTTTGCTTCGATGAGATCGACGGTTCCCTTGGCCAGGTACTCGATCTGTTCGTCCAGATTCATGCGGCGTGCATTGTAGTCGGCGCGTCCCGCTAGGCCGGCACGGCCGGAGGCGCTGGTCGCCCAAGGCTCCGCCAAGATCACGCTCCAAGAAGTTCTGCCGCGCAGGCTCCTGGGGATGAGAGAGGACTCTCGATTGTGAATGACCACCCGAGCCCTTTTCTGACAGGCCATGGGAATTTGACGCGCCCGCGCGCCGTCCATACACTCGCAAATGATGACTCTCGAGATCGCTCGCCGTCTGCACCATCACCACCATCACGTGGTGTAGGGGTGCATTCGCGCGCCCCGCATCGGAAAGGGGCGCCCTCCACTGTCACAGCCTGCGACGGAAACGGCCTCTTCTCTGATGTGCGGGGAAGGGGTTTTTTGTTGATGGCTGCAAAACTGAGATATCCGACGGGGGTCCGGCCGCTGCTGGCCGAGGAGACGTCGCGACGCCGGCGCATCGAGCAACGCTTCGTCGCGTTGCTGGAGGGCGACGGATTCGCGGAAGTGGCGCTCCCCATCATCGACTACTCCGACCCCTACGCCGCGCTGGTCGATGCGCGGACCTCGCGGCAGAGCTATCGTTTCGTCGATCGTGAGGGCGACCTGGTCACCGTCCGATCCGACTTCACGCCGATGCTGGCGCGGGCCCTGGCGCCCTCGCTCCCCACCGAGAGCCTTCCTCTCCGGCTGTTCTATCGCGGCGATGTCATCCGCTGCGAAGCCTCACGATTGGGGAGCAATCGCGAGCTCTTCCAAATCGGAGCGGAGATCGTCGGCGACGGCTCCATCGATGCGGACGTGCGGATGATGCAGACGGCGGCGGAACTGATCCGTCAATTCGGCGACAAGCCCTCCATCGTCTACACCGACGTCTCGGTGGCTGCGGCGCTTGCGGCGCTTGCGCCAGCCATCGGACCGGCGCTGGTCTCCAAGCGGCTCGCTCCCGCCGACTGCGCCACGCTTCCTCCCGAGGCGCGGACTCTGGTGGAGAAACTCGTTGCCGGCACGGCGACGCTGGAAGACCTTTCTTCCTTCTCTCCGACGGCAACGACGGCAGCGCGACTGCGGGCCATCGGCGCATCGCTTCCCTCCGACGAGTTCGCGCTCCACCTCGACGACGTCGAGGAGACCGGCAGCTACTACAGCGGCTTGCGCTTCCAGGTGTACGCCGGCGCATCGCGCACGAGAGTTGCTCAGGGCGGTCGGTACGATCGGCTCTACGAGCGCTTCGGCACAGCGGCTCCCGCCATCGGCTTCACGTTCAATATTGACGACCTCGAAGACCGCCGCAGTGCTCCGGGCGGCAACTCCACTGCGGAGCCTCGCTCATGACCGATCCCATCGCATTGCGCATCGCGCTCCCGAAAGGACGGCTGCAGGATCCTGTCCTCCAGGTCTTCGCCGCGGCGGGCTATGACATTCCCGATGCGGTCGACCTGCGCACCCGCAAGCTGGTCTTCGATCGCGGAAACATCGAGTGGATTTTTGTGAAGGACGGCGACGTGCCGGTGTACGTCGAGCATGGTGCCGCGGACGTGGGAGTGGCCGGCCTGGACCAGATTCTGGAGCATGAGTTCAGCGCGTACCAGCCGGTGGAGATGCCCTTCGGCCGCTGCCGCATGATGGTCATCGGCGCGCCGGGCGCACCAGCCCTCAGCCCCGACGTGACCTCGAAGATCGCCACGAAATACCCTCGCATCGCGCGCCACTATCTGGAAAGCCGAGGATTGCGGGGGGAGATCGTGCCGTTGAGCGGCTCGGTGGAACTGGCGGCCGTTCTTCACCTCACCTCACACGTCATCGATCTCGTGGAAACCGGAGAAACGGTGCGCGTGCACAACCTGGTGATTCAGGATGTGGTCGCCGAGATCTCCCCGCGACTCATCGTCGGCAAGAACGTCTATCGCACCGAGCCGAAGACCATCCGCGACCTCATCGCCCGGGTGGCCGCGGCCGTGGG
>JBKJQB010000047.1:0-3183 GCA_046594105.1 Thermoanaerobaculia bacterium | reverse complement strand
ATTTACCCCCCGGCGCAGGCCGGGGGTTCTCCGAGCCCACCAGAAACGAGCCCGCGTAGCGGGCGACAGAAGAGGTCCGGAGTTGGATCGCAGGGCGCGACTTCGCTGCTCTTCTGTCGCCCGCTACGCGGGCTCGTTTCTGACGGGCTCGGAGATCCCCCGGCTGGCGCCGGGGGCTAAATTCTTGCGCCCTCTGACGCGGGCTGATCCTCGGACAGATCTGAGGTTTCTGACCGTCCGCGGCTGATTTCCTGATTTGGGTGGAACGCACCACCGGAGGGTCGCGAGGGGGCAGGTCTCCGCTTGGCTGTGCGCTCCGTCGGCCCAACTCATTGATTCGGAACCTTTTCTTGCCGAGGTCGAGAGTACGACCAACAGCCGACGGGAAACCTGACCCTCGCTTCCCTTCGCTTCAAAATCCGAAGGTAGAACCCGGGGCTTCAGCGCGCAGAACTGCTTCAGCGCGACGGACTGCCGACGACCAGAGGGACCATCAGGCGGAAGGTTGAACCGAGGCCGAGCTGGCTCTCCACCTCGATCGTTCCGTTCAGAAGGCTGACCAGTTGGGCCACGATGGACAAGCCGAGCCCCGTACTCCGTTCCCCGCCAGTTCCCTGGTTGGAGAGGTGCACGAACGGCTGGAAGATCGCTTCGAGCTGATCCGCAGGCACCCCGATTCCCTGGTCGCGGACCTCAATCAGCAGGTGACTGCCCTTCTGTCGGACCGTCACCTCGACCGAGGTACCGCTCGGGGAGTATTTGATGGCGTTGCTGACCAGATTGCCGAGGATGCGCCGCAGCATTCCGGTGTCGCTGGTCATGGGAATCGATTCCTCGGCTCCCTCTATGTTCAGACGAATTTCCTTGGTGGATGCCTGCCGGTTGTAGCTGTCGACCGTTCGGCGCAGCAAATCCATGCCGTCGAAGGAGGAAATCTGCAGCTGGTGGTGTCCGGCCTCGATCCGGGAAACGTCGAGCAGATCGTTGATCAGGTCGAGCATGAAGCGGCTGGAGCTGGCGATTTCGTCATAGGCTCGTTTCTTATCGGGCTCGGCCTCATCCAGCAGAGCCAGATACCCGGCGTAGCCCAGAATGACGGACAGAGGGTTGCGCAGATCGTGAGCGGCAATGCCCAGAAAGCGGTTTTTCAACTCGTTGAGTCGGGCCAGTTCGTTGGTCTTCTGCGAGAGTTCGCGCTGCGCGTTGGAGAGTTCGTTGTGCAGTCGGGAGAGCTCCTCGTACGCAGACGCACCGGAGCGGAGACGGCGATCGAACTGGTCCACTTGATCGCGAAAGGCCATGCGAAAGGTGTTGAGCTGGTCGTTATTGATCTGCTCGAGCGTGTCGACGATGGCGCTGATATCGCGGGTGGCTCGACCGACCACGACGAAGATCTGGTCCTCCTGCATGGTGGCAGTGAAGACCGCCGTGGTGGGACGTCCGTCCTGGCAGACATTCAATTCCCACCCGCTGGCCGCTTGACGAGAAAGAACCGTGGCCAGGAACTGGTCGGCCTTCGCCATCGAGTGTGGATCCATGATGGTCTGGAACTTCTCTCCAACCTGGAGCGAATGATCGAGTTGGAGGTCATCGGCGACGACCTCTACCACCGTTCCCAAGGAGTCGCAGCGGAACGCCAGCACATCGACATGTCGCACGCCCTTCAGATTTGCCGTCCCAGGCTCATGACGCTCCACCGGAAACGAGCTGATTGGCCAAAGCGATGGCCCCGGGGGCATCTGCGGCGTAACCGTCGGCTCCGATCGTTTTCCAGAGATCGGGAGCGATCTTGAATGGATAACCGCCGACGATGATGCGGGTGTTGCGACATCCCGCCGCCCCTTTCACCGCCGCGATCACCTCCTGCGCGGCGGCAACGTTGAAGGAGATGGTGACCGAAAGGCCGGCCACGTTCGCTCCCCGATCACCGATCGTCTTGACGATGCCGTCGATCGGTGTGTTCGCTCCGAGATAGTAGGTGTTCCATCCGTCCATCTCGAAGAAATCGGCCACCATTCGAGCCCCGATCTCATGCAGCTCTCCCCCCACACATGCGGAGACGAAGGTCTTCTGCTTCCGGGGTCCCGAGAAGAGGAGCGGATAAAGCTGCGACATGATCATCTGAGTGATGGCCGTCGCCAGATGCTCGTCAGCCACACCGATCTCGTTGCGTTGCCACAGCAGTCCGATCTCGTACTGGGCCGACTGGAAGACGTGCAGATAGATATCGCGCAGCGGCACACCGGAATCGATGGCCTCCATGACCAGCTTCCTGGCCACCTGGCGATCGGCATTGAGCACCGAGCTCAGATACGCAGCGGCAAGCTCCGCGTGGGGCTCGGCATTGAGCGCGGCTGGTTCCGGAGCCGAGAGTGCCCGGATGCCGGCATCGAGGATCCGACCGCTGGCCGCAGCGAGGGCCGGAAGCTCCCGGGCCACCACCTCCCGGACCGTGGCCAGATTCGAAATCAGATCATCAACCGGCACGTGCCGTGTCTCCAGCATCACCTTGGCCCAGCGGGCATAGTCGGCAAACAGCTCGTCGCTGTTCACGCGCAACGCCTGCTCCAGATACTGCAGGTGGTAAACGGCGTCGCGCGTGCAGTGGGTCAGCCCCTTTGCGCCGTAGCGTTGCTCGAGCTGGGGATGCCGATCGAAATGCAGTGAGGCAATCTCGCTGGCCAGACGTCCCCGTTCATTGGCCAGCTGTTCGATCGAATCAGTCATTCGTCAGTCGCTCACCGGTCAGTCGCTCATCGGTCAGTCGCTCAGCTTCTCGAAGAAACGGAGTTGGGTCACCGCCGGATCGAGCCGCAACCCGCGGGGTATGCCGCTATGCGATTCGCGATAGGTATGGCTGTGGTGCCAGCTGCGAAAACTCTCCTGATCCGTCCAGTAGGTCAGCAGCCAGAATTCATCCGGGTCATCCAACGGCGTAACCACCTCCATCCGGACAAAGCCCGAGGCTCCGTCCACCAGATGCGGCCGCCGGAGGAACGCCTCGCGCACCTCGGGGGTCATCGCATTGGCAACCCGGAACCGGCTGATCGCCAAAAAAGGAGAAGTCCCTGAGGAGTCCGGAACGTTCATTGCTCCGATTCTATCGTTTTACGGAAGACGCAAACGAATGGAATCCCGGTATGCATCAGTTTCTCGAAGTGAGGGCACAGGAATGGGGTCACA
>JBKJQB010000311.1:0-22573 GCA_046594105.1 Thermoanaerobaculia bacterium | reverse complement strand
CGATGAGGTCGCTGCGGGAGTAGCCCTGACACTTGAGCGCCAGGTGAGCCGCGCGGGCGGTGCGCTGGGCCTCGTCGCGCAGCGCGTCCGGGATCGCCGCCGGACAGATCTCTTTCGTTCCTTTGCCGAGGTACTTGCCCTCGTAGTCGAAGGCGTGACCGGCGTCGATCTCGATCTCGATGACGGGGAGGGCGATGGTCTTGCCGTTCCGCTCGATGATGCCCACCGTGAGCTCCCGCCCGGCGATGAACTGTTCGGCGATGTACGGAATGTTGAGCGCGCGGATTTTTGCGGAGACCTCCGCGAGGTCACTCTTGCGATCGACGAAGAACAGGCCGCGGCTCGATCCGGCTGCCAGCGGCTTCAGGACGATTTTCCCGTGTCTGGCCAGCATCTCTTTCATGGAACGGTCGAGCGCGGAGAGGTCGGTCAGCACCTGCGCCTCGGCCACCAGGACCTGAACGTTGACCAGGTCACGCGCGTGTCCCTTGTCGAACGCGGCTGCGCTCGCCTCGGAGCCGGAACCGGTGAAGGCAATGCCGCGCTGCTCCATCCACCCCTGAACGGTTCCGTCCTCACCTTCTCCGCCATGCAGGGCAAGGAGGAAGACCGGATCGTCGACCGGAAGCGTGTCGAGGGCCTGCTCCAGATCGGGCCAGATGGCAGGGCGGGTGGGGACAAAGTCGGCGACGAACGGGTTCTGGTGCGCGAGCAGCTCGGCAACCGCAACGTCGTGGACGGCGCCGTCGGCAGTCCAGAACCAGCAGAGCGGCGAGTCGATGGTGCGCGCAATGTTCTGCGCCGAGGCGACCGAGACGTGACGCTCGTCGGATCGGCCGCCGAACAGGACAATGGTGGTCATGCGCGGCAGTGGTGCAAGGGTTGTGACAGAGGGGGACGGATTTCGGTCGGCTGCCGAGTCAGCCAGCGCCGAATCAGACCGCTCTTGCGAAGAGATAGCACCGGCGGCTGGGATACTCGGCATCCTCGTACGGTTCGCGCTCGATCGTTTCCGTAACCAGGAAGCCGGCCGCATGGAGGGCGGCGATGACGGTGCCCGGCAGGAGAAAATGAAAATCGAGGGAGACCGACTGTCCGAACAGTTCGTCGAGGTGAACGGTCTGGTCCCCGACGTGGAAGGCGAGCAGGAGAACGCCGGTGCTGGTCAACACCCGTCGGAACTCACGAAAGGCAATCGCGAGCTCTGACGAATCGAGGTGAATGATCGAGTAGAAGGCCACCACTCCGGCCAGGGAGGCGTCGGGAAGATCGAGCGCCCGCATGTCGCCGACCCGGAACGCCACGCCCGGATTGAGGTGCGCAGCCTGCTGGACCATTTCCGGGGAAAGGTCGAAACCGAGCATGGCAATGCCCTGATCGTGAAGGGATCGGGCCACATGGCCCGGTCCACAGCCGATGTCGCAAACAGTGCCGCGATCGCGGACCTCTTCGGCGAACCGGTTGAGCAGATGCCGATCGAGAGGCTTGTGTTCCAGTTCGGAGGAGAGATGCTCGGCGTAGGCGGCCGCGACGGAGTCGTAACTTGCGCGGACGGATTCAGGGTCGTCATTCATGAAAGGTCGGCTGAGGTGGCGGCTGATTTCTGAATTTTCCAGAGCTTCTCGCCGTCCTCTGCCGCTTTAGTACTTCTGGCCGCACTCCGGACAGAACTTCGGTCCGCCATCCGCCTCGTGTCCGCAAGCGCCGCACGATTTCTTCGGATTGAGGGAGCCGCCGCATTCCATGCAGAACTTGCCGCCCTGCGCCTTGGCTCCGCAGGAGGGACAGACGGCCCCGGAGACCTGCTTGATGTCGCGCGATTTGGTCCAGTCGACCTCGCGGGCCTTGAGCTGGATCTGCTCCCGCGCAGCTTCGGCCTGGGCGGCGGCCATCTCTTCATCGAGATCGGGTGCGCAGGTCTCACAGAGGCCGGCTTTTTTGTTCCAGCAGACCGGTTCGCAGACCCAGTTGCCGCAGCGCGAACACTGCTTGAAGATCGGGGAGATCTCCTCGACCGCTTCCTTCAGCTCGCTGTCATGCGCGCCGCCGCCGACGGCCCGCTGGACCTCGTACGAACTGTCGGCCACGCTGCCGAAGACTCCTCCGAAGAGGTTCCCGGCGACGCGGGCAGCCGAGCCCAGCATGCCCATGGTGGAGGCTTTGAAACTGGACATGTATCCGTTGCTGCACTTCTCGCAATAGAACTTGAACTGATAACCGCGGTCGGTCGAGAGGTCTTCGTAGTTTCCGGTGAAACGGATGGCGACCATGAGCTCTCCTCAGATGGGTTGCGAAAACCTGGCGAAGCGGACGGGACGGCGCAGTTTAGCGCACCGGTATCATGCAGGCGATGGGGAAGCAGCAGGGAATGGCCGCCGCGTTCTTCGTGGCCCTGGCGATGGTCATGACCTGGCCTCTAGTCATGGTGCTGCCGCGAGCGATGGCCTTTCCGGGCGATCCCTACATCAATACCTGGATCCTCGACTGGGACTGGTACGCCACCTTTCATCATCCGCTCTCGTTGTTCGATGCGAACGTTTTCTATCCGGCGCGTTACTCGCTGGCCTACAGCGAGAACCTGTTCGGAATCGCCCTCCTGCTTTTTCCGCTGCGAGCGCTTGGCGTCGGTCCGATCACCGCGTACAACATCGCGTTGCTGGCGGGCTTCGCTGTTTCCGGCTTCTCCGCTTTTCTTCTGGGGAGATTCCTGAGCGGATCGGCCATTGCCGGCCTGTGCGCCGGGATCTTCTACGCCTTCGTTCCGTTCCGATTCACCCATCTGTCGCATGTGCAACACGTGTGGAGCGGAACCATCCCGCTGATGCTGCTGGCGCTTCTGCGCTACCGGGACCGGCCGACGTGGAAGAGAGCGGCGGTCTTCGGTGCGGCCTTTCTCTTCAACGGACTGGTGAACATGCACTGGCTGCTCTTCGGCACGGTGGCCATCGTAATGACCATGGCCATCCTGCGACCGCGCATCGTTCCATTGGCCACCGCTCTTCTGGTCGCCTCTCTACTGCTGGTCCCTTTCCTCCTGCCCTACCTCTCCGCCGCGAAGATGTATGGGATGCAGCGGGGATGGCGGGAAACGAAAGGCTATTCCGCACGCGCCAGCGACTGGCTGGTGAGCAACTTCCACAATCACGTTTACGCCCGGCTGCGCAATCCCTCGATCGATCCGGAGCGCTGGCTGTTTCCCGGCGCGCTGGCCCTGGTCGTCTCCATCGCGGCGTTTCGCACCCAACGGCGGCGGGAACTGGCGCTGTCCGTCGCCTGGATCGCCCTCGGATTTTTCGGCTCGCTGGGGATCCACTTCGTCCTGCATCGCTATCTGTTCCGGCACGTTCCTGGTTTCCGTGGAATCCGAGTGCCGGCCCGCTGGGCCATGATCGCGTACGTGGGGTTGTCCATGTCCATCGCCCTGTCGGTCGCCGCACTGGCAAAACGGCGGGCGTGGATCGGCGGAGTGATCGCCGCGGCCTTCGTGGCCGAGCTCTGGAGCGGTCCGATCCGCTGGTACATGACCACGCCCGATCCGCCCGTCTATGAATGGATCCGCCAGGCCAAACCGCGAGCCCTGCTGGAGCTGCCGATTTCCAGGGACGGCAGCGATTACCTCTCCATGCTCCGAGCTACACGGCATCACCGTCCGATCGTGAACGGGGTCTCCGGCTATGCCCCTCCGGACTACATGCACATCGCCACGATGGCGAATGAGTATCCGGTTCGGCCGCAACTGATGGCCGAACTGCGCCGCATCGGATGCAGCCACCTGCTGGTGCACGGCGATGCGGTCGACGCGGCGACGCGCGACTGGGTACGCAGCGAGGTGACCAACGGAGGGCTGGGCTTCGTGCGACGGTTCGACGCGGGATTGACCGGCGACTGGATGTTCGAAGTGGCGAAGGTTTCGGCGCCCTCCGCCGAACTGGATGCCTGGCTGCGCGGCGACGCCGTGTATTCGGACGCCACCTTCGGAACGCTGGACTATCCGAAGCCGGGCGAGGTGCTGGGTCGCAATCCGCTGTTCACCGGGTTTGCCTTGTCACCGTACGGGATCCGCCAGGTCAATCTCCTCTTCAACAACGGGTTGATCCGAGTGCCGGCCACCCTGCGGAAAGGGGAAACGTCTCTGCAGCGGTACTTTCGCTGGTACGACGCCACCTCTCATCCGCGCTACGACGCGGCGTTTTCGCGGCGCCCGGCCGGAGTGTGGCCGGTCACCGACGTGCAGGTCGAGATCGTCGACGGGCGCGGACGTAAAACCCTTCTGGAGGATCGCTGGATCGAGTGGCGATGAGCGGTCAGGTTCACGAGATCGTCACGCCGAGCGGCCGCGGTTCTGCGGCCTTCTGCTACGATCCGCCTCGTTTCCAAAGTGAAAGGGAGTCCTCATGAAAAACGCATTTGCCATTGCCCTCCTCAGCGCCGCGGCGCTTCCGATGTTTGCCCAGACGGCCGCACCAACCTTCAAGACGCCGCGGGCCAGCCCGCGCCAGGTGCTCATGCAGACGGTCGGCCTCACCGACGTCACCCTGAACTACAGCCGTCCCGGCGTGAAGAACCGCGCGGTGTGGGGCGGCCTGGTCCCCTGGGATAAGGTCTGGCGCACTGGCGCCAATGAAGCGACCACCATCGCCGTGACCGACGACGTGATGATCAACGGCAACGCTCTGGCCAAGGGCACCTACAGCCTGCACACCATTCCGGGCAAGGACGAATGGACGCTGATCTTCAACAAGACGGCTGACCAGTGGGGCTCCTATTCCTACGATGCCACCAAGGACGCGCTGCGCGTGAAGGTCAAACCGCAGGCCGCCTCGATGACGGAATGGATGATGTTCGAGGTCCCTGATGTGTCTGCGGACAAGGCCACCTTCCAGCTCCGCTGGGAGAAAGTGGCCGTGCCCTTCACGCTGAGCGTCAACACCACCGAGAAAGTGCTCGCCGATGCGCGGGCCGCTGTGGCTTCGGCGAAGGCCGACGACTGGCGCACCCCGATGCGCGCTGCGCAGTTCGCCGATGAAGCGGGCGTGGCTCGTGAGGATGCAGCGAAGTGGCTGGACGCCTCGATCAAAACCAACGAGAACATCAGCAACCTCTATCTGAAAGCCCGCATGCAGGCCAAAGCGGGCGACCGCGCCGGAGCGGTCAAGACCGCCGAGATGGCCATCGCCAAAGGCGCGGACAAGGACAAGGAACTGATCGAAGAGATCCGCAAGAACATCGCGATCTGGAAGACGTCGAAGTAAACCTTCGTTCGATCTGATTCGAAAAACGGCGGCAGCGATGCCGCCGTTTTTGTTTGCCTCTGCCCGATTCGCGAGTGCTCCTCCCGATCTAAGAGATGGCAGGCCCTTCTCCGCTGGGTTATACTCCGGGTATGAAAACAGCTGTTTCGATTCCGAACGAACTTTTTGATCGTGTGGAACGGCTGGCGCGCGGTGCCGGGCGATCGCGGAGCGAGGTCTTCAGTGCCGCGCTGAAAGAATACGTGGCGCGCCATGCACCGGATGAAGTCACCGACGCAATGAATGAGGTCTGCGAGCGAATTCGCGATGAGGATAATTCTTTCGCTCGGATTGCCGCTCACCGCGTGCTGGTGAACTCGGAGTGGTGATTTCGCAGGGTGAGATCTGGTGGGCGGACTTGCCGCATCCTGCCGGCTCCGGCCCTGGCTTTCGCAGACCGGTGGTGATCGTCCAGGGGGACGCTCTGAATCGCAGCCTCATAGCCACCGCCATTTGTGTACCGCTGACGAGCAATCTGGGCTGGGCAAATGCTCCTGGAAATGTTCTCTTGAACGTGAGGGCCACCGGTCTCGCGAAGGACTCGGTCGCCAACGTCTCGCAGGTTGTTGCCTTGGATAAGACGTTACTTTCCGAGCGCGTCAGCAAGCTCTCCGGAGCAAAGCTGGAACTGATTCTCACCGGCCTGGACATCGTGCTCGGACGTTAGAGTTCGACTTTAGGTGCCTGCACGGCAGAACGTCTTGGAGAGTGATATTGGCCGAGCCTTGGGCAACCAGCGCCGCCGGCCTTGCCGGCTAGGCCAGTGGACCGGGCGGGCGCTCTTCCAAGGGCATGGTGGCTCTCGGCAACGCGCCTTGCAGCAGGATGGCGGCGCCGACGCCCACGCCACATCCCACGACGTTCCACCACAGCCAGGCCATGTCGGTATAGCGGGCGCAGTAGAGAACGGCCAGCTGGCCGATGACGGCGCCGAGAAAGGCAGCGGTGCCTTGCACGGCCTTCACATAAAACGCGAGCAGGAAGATGGCCAGGATCGTTCCATAGAACAGCGATCCCAGCTTGTTCACCGCTTCGATCAGCGATCCGAGGCGGCTGGCGAACTCGGCGAACCCGATGGCGAAGAGGCCCCAGAGCACGGTCATCCATTTCGAGGCGCGGACGTATTGATGGTCGGTGGCGTCTCGCCAGGCGAAGCGTCGTAGCAAGTCGATCACGGTCGTCGAGGCCAGCGAGTTGAGGCCTGAAGACGTTGCCGACATCGCCGCGCAGAGGATTGCCGCGAGGACCAGGCCGACCAGTCCGGCCGGCAACGTATGGAGGACGAAGGTCAGGAAAATGTAGTTGGTGTCGGTGCCATCCGAGGTGGGATCGCTGCGGCGGATCAGCTCGGAGGCCGCAGCGCGGTTGGCGGCGTCGCGTTGCTGCACTTCGCGCAACACGGTGGTGGCTTGCGCGGAAGCAGCTCTGTCATGCCGGCGCGTGGCATCCACCAGGCGCATCACGTCCGCGCGTTTCTCCTCGAAGAGTGCGGAGTGCGTTTTCTCCAGCTGTGAGTACTCCCTGGCAAACGGCGTCGCGTCGAGCCGCGCTTTGGCCACCCCGTTGAAAAACAGCGGCGGGGCCACGAACTGATAGAACACGAAGACCATGGCCCCCACGAAGAGGATGAAGAACTGCATGGGGACTTTCACCATCCCATTGATGAGCAATCCCAGCCGGCTCTCGGTCACGCTCGAGCCGGTGAGGTAGCGCTGCACCTGCGACTGGTCGGTGCCAAAGTACGAGAGGGCCACCATCAGCCCGCCGATCAGTCCCGACCAGAAGTTGTACGGCGTGCGCAGGTCGAAGGTGAAGTCGATCGCGTTGAGCCTCCCCATCCGTCCGGCCACCTGGACCGCGTCGAGCAGACCCACGCCGGCCGGCAGCGCGCGGATGGCCATGACCAGCGCCACGGCCATGCCGCCGAGGGCGATCAACAGCTGGTGCACCTGCGTCCAGCTCACCGCTTTCGCTCCGCCCGACGCGGTGTAGAGAATCACCAGCGACCCGATCACGATGTTGGTGCGGTGGATGTTCCATCCGAGGAGCACGGAGATGATCAGCGACGGCGCGTAGAGGGTGATGCCGGTGGAGAGGCCACGCTGCAGCAGAAAGAGCGATGCGGTGAGCGTGCGCGTGCCGGGACCGAAGCGCGTCTCCAGATATTCGTAGGCGGTGAACACCTTCAGCCGGTGATAGATGGGCACCGCAGTGATCGAGAGGATGATCATGGCCAGCGGCAATCCCAGATAGAACTGCAGGAAGCGCATGCCGTCGGCGTAGGCCTGGCCGGGCGTGGAGAGAAAGGTGATGGCGCTGGCCTGCGTGGCCATGATGGACAGCGCGATGGTCGGCCAGCGCATGGTCCGGCCGGCGAGCAGGTAGCCGGCCAGATCCTTTTTCTTGCGGCCCTTCCACAGACCGTAGGCCACGATGATGACCAGCGTCATCACCAGGACGATCCAGTCCAGGGTCCTCATGCGAAGGCCCGGCTGAAGGCGTAGAAGAGCGCCACCAGAATGGCCAGCTCAACGAGCACCGCAGCGTAGAGCCGCGTCCAATTGCGATCAGTCATGGCTGTTGGGCCGCAAGCTCCTGCGGTTACTTCGCGGAAACGAGATTGACAAAGAGTTTGTAGGCGCCTGGCACGCCAGCGGGAAGCTGACGGAACCAGGCCAGGCTGGTGTAGATGAACACGCCCTTGCCGTAGCGCGTGTACAGCTCCCCGCCTTCCTTCTCCGGCTCGCCGGGATCGTGGGAGGCCAGGATGGTTTCGTAGCGGGGATCCTGGTCCTTGACGAAATAGAGTCCGCGCTCCTGAACCCATCCGTTGAAATCGGCGGCGACGATCCGGTTGGGCGTGGTCAGCAGCGGGTGCGCAGGCTTCAGCAGTGTGATTGGAGCCTCTTCCACCGTGACCCGGTCGGAGGTGACCTTGAACGGGTAAGGTCCGGGAGGATCGACCAGCAGCGGCTGCGGGCTGGTGCTGTTGTACTGGACCACCAGCGTGCCGCCGCTCTTCGCGTATTCGAGCAGGCGGGGATGTGCGGACTTCATGCGCGGACGGGCGTTGTAGGCGCGCACGCCGGTGACGATTGCGTCGTAGCGTGAAAGGTCCGCGCGTTCCAGATCGTCGTCGTTGAGCAGGGTCACGTCGTATCCGACCTGACGCAGCGCCTGCGGCACTTCGTCGCCCGCACCCATGATGTAACCGACCTTCGAGCCGCGCTTTCTCACGTCGACGCGGACCAGTTTCGCCGTGGCCTCACCGAACAGACGCTGCGACGGGATGTGCGGGTAATCGAGATTCGTCAACGCCTGATGCAGTTTCTTTCCTCCGGCCAGCTCCACCTCGGCGGCCAGAACGCCGGTGGTCTCGCTCGAAGGCGGCGTGACGCGGAAGGCTGCCTTCGCCTCATCCCCTTTCGCCGCGAAGGTGACCGGCACTTCCGATGGCTCGGCCTTCCAGCCGGCCGGCAGGGTCAGGCGAACCTTCGCTGTTCCCGCCGTCGCGAAATTGCGCAGAGAGACGCTGACAGGTCTGGGCTGGGCATCGGGGAAGAGGTAGACCGTGGCACCAAGGTTGGCGGTCACTTCCGGGGCCACGTCGAGGTTGCGGACGCGCTCTCCGAGAACGGCGTCGGTCCAGCGGTAGACGGCTGGCACGGTGAAGATCAGCGAGTGCATCGCCCGGTCGTTGACCGTGACGATGATGGGGATGGCCGGCGGATTCTCCGGCAGCCCGATGCTCTTCGGGTCAGCGACGGCAAACGATCCCTTCGCAGTCGGGGCCTGCAACCAGTACGGCTGTGAGATCGGAAAGTCGGCGGGGACTTTGATCGAAAGCTCGGTTTTTACTGGCACGTTGTTCTTCAGCTCTGCGTTCACGCCTTTGCTCGGATTGGCATAGCGCGATGCCACGGTCTGCAGTGTGAAGGGATAGTCGGAGCGGTTGACCACCGTGACGTTCACCGGAATCTCCGCGCCCGGCACCACCGTGGAGTCGGAGGCGCTGACGTCGATGGCCAGACCGGCGCAGCCGCGAATCGCTTCGAGGAGATCGCGGCGCTTGACCTCGATCCAGGGGTTGGCGCGCGGCGACCAGGCCTCCGATGCGCCGAGCCGGTCGAGCAGTTCCACCGCCTGCATCAGTAGCGGGATGCTCTTCTGCGGTGACGAGGCGTCGAAGGTATCGGATGCCTGCTGCAGCACTTTGCCGATGGCCTCGCCGCCCGCATAGCGCGACCAGCTCATGTCGATGCCTTCGAACAGATCGGTCTGCGCCGGCGGGCCGGCGATCTGTTCGAAGTAATTGAGGATGGTCCCCCGTCTCTCCGCCGCGCCGAAGCCCTGGCTCTTGTGCTGGCTGCGGCTTTCGGCCGCGATTTCTGTGTAGGCGCGGCCGAGGACCGGGTTGAAGGCGCCGAGGTCGATGCGCAGCGACTTGGCGATGGAGGGGTCGTCGGCGGGGATGGGGCGGAAGGAGAATTTGTTAAAGAAGAGTCGCCGGGGCTGCCATACGCCGACGGAGGACATCTGCTCCGGGAACTTCGTTGGATCGCCCGCCGCGGCGAACGCTTCGCCGGCGAGGATGGCCGACGCGGTGTGGTGTCCGTGGCCGCCTTCACCGGTGGTGGGGAAGCGGGTGACGATGACGTCGGGCTGGAAGCGGCGGATGTTCCAGACCACATCGGCCAGGATCAGATCGTGATTCCAGATGGCCATGGTCTCCGTCGGAGTCTTGGAGTAACCGAAGTCGAGCGCGCGCGTGAAGTACTGTTCGCCGCCGTCGATGCGCCGTGCTGCCAGGAGCTCCTGCGTCCGGATCAGCCCGAGGAGCTCGCCCTTCTCGCCGCCGATGAGGTTCTGGCCGCCATCGCCGCGGGTCATGGCCAGATACGCCGTGCGCAGCAGGCGGCCGTTCGCGAAGTAGGCGATCAGCGCGGTGTTCTCATCGTCGGGATGGGCGGCCAGATACATGGCGCTGCCGACCACGGTCAGCTTGCGAAGCGATTGCTGCAGTTGCGCGGAGTCGGGGGAGGTCGAGGCGATGGCGCGGAGTGGAAGGAGAACCAGCAAGGCGAGGACAGAGGCATTTCGTCGAAACATGGCCGGAATGGTAAAGGGTGCGCGTGCAATCTGGTGAGGAGTGATGTTGCGAACATCGAACAATGTGGCCGAACGCTTCTGCGACGTGGCCGTGATCGGAGCGGGAGCGGCCGGCCTGATGGCGGCCATCTTCGCCGGACGGGAGGGTGCCTCGGTGCTGGCCATCGACGGCGCGCCGAAGATCGGGGCGAAGATTCTGATCTCCGGCGGAGGGCGCTGCAATCTCACGCACGATGAGGTCCGGGCCGCCGACTTCAACGGGAACCGCAACGCCATCAGCAAAGTCCTGCGCAGCTTCGATGTCGCTCCCACCCTCGAATTCTTCGCTTCGATGGGCATCACGGTGGAGCGGGAAGAGGGCGGCAAGCTCTTCCCCACCAGCAACCGGGCCCGTGACGTGATCGATGCGCTGCTCACGGCCGCTGCCGAGGCGGGCGTGGAGGTCGTGAGCGGCCAGAAGGTGCTCTCCTGTCAGCGCAGCGATGACGGCTTTCTGATCAATGAAACGATTCGTGCGCGGCGCCTGGTGATGGCAACGGGAGGCCGCTCGGTGCCCAAAACGGGAAGCGACGGATCGGGCTACGCGCTCGTTCGCGGATTGGGGCATTCGGTTGGAGAGACGTTTGCGGCGCTGGTTCCGCTGGTCACTCCCGCCGGCCACTGGACGCGCTCCCTGAGCGGCACCTCCATCGAGACCGAGCTTTTCGTACGATCGGAAAACGGCAAGGTGCTGCATCGGGAGCGAGGCTCGCTGCTCTTCACGCATTTCGGTTTGAGCGGGCCGGTGGTCCTCGATATCAGCAGGCACTGGATCGCCGAGCAGCCTGCGGCGCTGGTGGCCAGCTTCCTGCCGGACGAATCGTTCGAGAGTCTGGAAGCGTCCCTGCTGGCGGAGGCGAAGCGCAATCCGCATGCGACGCTGGCGGGCGTGCTGCGCCGCCGGGTTCCCGACCGGCTGGCCGTGCAGCTGGGGAGCGAGACCCGGCTCGGCCGGCTGTCCCGTGAGGATCGCCGCGTGCTGATCCGAGGAATCGTGGAGCAGGAGATTCCCATCGTGCAGGATCGCGGGTTCGACTACGCCGAAGTCACGGCGGGCGGCGTCCCGCTCGACGAGATCGAGCTGCGAACGATGGCCTCGCGCCGCTGCGACGGGTTGTATCTCTGCGGCGAGATCCTGGACGTCGACGGAAAAATCGGCGGCTACAACTTTCAGTGGGCCTGGGCCAGCGGAAGACTGGCCGGGATGAGCGCGGGGAAGGCGCTGGTCAGCGCGAGGGTCTGAAGTTCCACGCGGATGTTGGTGGAGTTCTTAGTCGCGCGAGGCCGCCACCGTGATCGAGCCTCAAGCCCCGTAGGGGCGATTGAGCGTTTGCCCAGGACTTCAGTCCTGGGTTCGGTGGACCCATCGACAGTGAGCCCCGGAGGGGCGATTGAGCGTCTCCCTTCAGAGCTGCTCAATCGCCCTACGGGACTTCGTCTTCTTCCTATGTTCTGTCCCAGGACTGAAGTCCTGGACTATCGCTCAATCGCCCCTCCGGGGCTTGGTGCGACTCTACTTTTCCCACGTCGTAGAAGCTCGCTCGCTCCCTCACTCCTTGTAAATCAACACATGCGGCACGCCGTCCGCTCCGATCCATCCCCGATACATGCCCTCGGAGTTGAAGGGCAGCGAGAAGTTTCCCTTGCTGTCGAGGATGATCGCGCCGCCCGACGCGCCGGGGACCGCTTCCAGCTTCCTGTGGATCACTTCGTTGCCGGCCTGAGTCACGGTCATGCCTTTGTACTTCACCAGCGCGGCGATGTCGTAAGCCACGGTCCAGCGGATGAAGTATTCGCCGGCGCCGGTGCAGGAGACAGCCACCGACGCGTTGTCGGCGTAGGTGCCCGCTCCGATGATCGGTGCGTCGCCGATGCGGCCATACTGTTTGTTGGTGGTGCCTCCGGTGGAAGTCCCGGCCGCGAGATCGCCATGAACATCGAGCGCCGCGGCGCCCACCGTGCCGTAATGCGTATCGTTTTCGCGCAGGGCCGCATGCGGCGGCGACGCGTTCTTCTGCTCCTTCATGAGCTCCTGCTGCAGCGATTTCCAGCGGCGCTCGGTCCAGAAGTACGAAGGATCGACGATCTCCAGCCCCATCTTCGTGGCGAACAGCTCCGCGCCTTTGCCGGACATCATCACGTGCGGCGACTTGTCCATCACCGCGCGGGCGGCGACGATCGGATTCCTGATGATGGTCACGCCAGCGACCGAGCCAGCTTTGAGAGTGTGGCCATCCATGATCGCGGCGTCCATCTCGTTTTTGCCGTCGTGGGTGAAGACCGAGCCCTTGCCTGCGTTGAAGAGAGGAGAGTCTTCCAGGATGCGAATCCCGGCCTCCACCGCATCGAGGCTGACTCCGCCGCGCGCCAGGACGGCATGGCCGGCGCGGAGCGCCTTCTCCATCGTCTCGCGATAGTCCTTCTCCACCTCCGCGGTCATGCTGCCGCGGGTGATGGTGCCGGCTCCGCCGTGCATCACGTACATGATTTTCGGAGCAGGTTGCGTTTGCGCGTCGGTTGCCGAGGAAATGCCGGCGAGGGCGAGGATGAGAAGGAAGTGCTTCATGTAGGGAATCTCCTGAATGCCTGAAGTGCGTGCCGCCAGAGGATATCGTGGATGTCGCTGCCAAGTTCGTGGTCAGCGCTCTGCAAAGGAAAGGACCGAATCCCGCATGATCCACCGCCTCCTTTTCGTCAGCATCCTTCTCGCAACCTCCGCTCACGCGCAGGCGCCGCAGGAAGCGTGGCGCACCATCACCACGAAGCACTTCCGCATTCACTACACGCAGCCTGACGAGGCCTGGACTCTTCTCGTTGCCGCGCAGATCGAGTCGATCCGCGATGCGGTCGTGCAGGAGGTTGGCTTTGCGCCGGAGACGGTCACCGATGTGATCGTGGAGAACCCGCGGGCGGACTCGAACGGCATCACCTACTCGCTCCTCGACGCCCCGCGCATCGTGCTGTACACCGAGCCGCCGGAGCCCGATGAGCAGATCGGCGAGTTCTCCGACTGGCCGCTCCTGCTGACTGCCCACGAGATGACGCACCTCGTGCATCTGCTGCGACCATCACGGAATCGCTGGCAGCATCTGCTGGAAAAGATCGTCCCGCTCAACCCCATCGCCGCGGCTGCGCCTCGCTGGGTTCTGGAGGGTTACGCCACGCTGATGGAGGGACGGATCACCGCGTCCGGCCGGCCCTCCGGATCGATGCGGGCCGCGATCCTGCGCACCTTCGCACGCAACGGACGGCTTCCCACCTACGGGCAGCTCAGCTCTGATCGCCGCTTTCTGGGGATGTCCATGGCCTACCTCGCCGGCTCGGCGTTTCTGGAGTGGCTGGAGAAGACTCATGGTCAACAGGCTTCGCGCAATCTGTGGGCGCGCATGACCGCCCGTCAGGATCGCAGCTTCGACGAAGCATTCAGCGGAGTCTTCGGCGACAGCCCCTCACGACTCTACGGACGGTTCGCCGCCGAACTGACCGCCAGCTCCGTGACCCTGGCGCGCCTGGACTCTCCACGGGAGGGGGAACTGTGGCAGGAGACCACGCGCGCCAGCGGCGATCCTGCCGTGTCGCCCGACGGCAAGCAGATCGCCCTGGTCCTGCGCGACCAGAACCGATTGCGCGACCAGAACCGATTGCGCGACCAGAACCGGCGGGCCACGCTGGTGGTGGAGTCCACCGGCCCGAACGAGGAGGAAGCAAAGTTCGCCGAGCGCATCGCCGGAATCCTTCGTCGCGACCCGCAGGACGTGGCGCCGGTCCGAACGAAACCGCTGAAGAGGAAGCATCTCTTCGAGCTCACGCCGATCGATGGTGGCGACGTGGAAGATCCGCGCTGGACGCGTGACGGGCAGTCGATCCTCTACTCGCACCGGCAGCCGGACCACGACGGCGTTCTGCATCACGATCTCTTTCTGTGGACACCATCGAGCGGCAGCAACCGCCGGGTCACCCGGCTCGCGGACGTGCATGACGCCGATCCGCTTCCGGATGGAGGCAGCGCCATCGCCGTGCGCACTCGCCACGGCCTCACTCAACTCGTGCTGGTCGATCTCCAGAGCGGACGTGTGACGGAGAAGACGCAGCCGCGATCCGGCGTCACCGTTTCCCATCCTCGGGCCAGCTCGAGCGGCGCGCTCGCCTGGAGCGAGCATCGCGGAGAAGGGTGGTTCGTCAGCGGCGCTCCCTCGTCGATCGGCCACTCGTTCGGTCCGGAGTGGGGGCTGCATGGAGAGCTCTATGTGAACGCGGTGAGGGAGGGCTTCTTCGACATCGTCCGGGTCACGGAAGCCGGCGCGGTTACGGTCGTGCGATCAGCGACCGCCGCGTTCCAGCCAGCCCCGTCGCCCGATGGATCGCTCTTTTTCATGTCGCTCGATCCCGACGGTTTCGTGGTGAGGCGGGTCGCGGCGGGAGATCTTGAACCGGCTCCTTCGACGCTTGCGGAGCAGGAGCGCGAAGCGAGCGAGGGGCGATCGCGCCGATCCGCCGACGCCTCCCTGGTGCCGGCCATTCCGCCTGCGCGCGGCGTTCCGGTTCCGTTGGGCAGCGTGGCGGTGCGCTCGAAACCCTATGGGATCGGCCGGCAGGAACCAGCCGCGCTGTTCGGTGGCCAGTCGACCTCGTTCGGCAGCAGCATCGAGGCGGGCATCCGCCTCGGCGACGTCATCGGACGGCTGGACACCATTGCCATCGGAGCGACCGGCGGCGGTTCCCTGCCGCGCGGCGCTGCGATCGCCAGCGCGTGGCGTGGATGGCCGATCGCAGTGGCGGGCCATCTCTTTCGCGCGGACCACGATCGAGGTCTCGAGCTGCGTGCCGGGCGCGATGCGCAGTTTTCACACTGGCGCGGGGCCACGCATGCCGGTGTGCTGGCGCTGGGCGATCGGCGCCGGGCGTTTTTCGAAGCCGACGCGTCGGCATCGCAATGGCGCAGGTTCGAAGAAGCGGGCTCGCTGGCGTTTGACTCGGCGCGACATGCGCGAGCGACGCTGACCGGCTCCCTGCGTCTGGGATCTTTGCGACTGGGCGCCCAGTGGATGGGAGGCCGCAATCTCTCCGTGGGGGGCGCCGGCTCTTCGATTGAGCCAGATTCGCTTCTGCTGGAGCGCCGGCTCGATCACGCGCTCGATCGCCATGCGATGACAGCCGATCGCTATCGCGGCGAACGTGCGGAGTTGCGCATGGGCGTCGCGTCGCTGTTCTGGCAGCGCCATTCCGGAAGTGGGACCCTCGACGTCGTGGGCGCTGAGGTCACGTTCGGCGGCGAACCCACGCCGATCCTGAAGGTCGCAGGGATGAAGCTGACCGCTGGCGTTGCGCGGGTGCGTCAGGATCGTCGCACGCGTGGATGGATTGCGCTTCGATGGAGGCCGTGAGGTCGGCGTGATTCCCGCCGGCAGGGATGCCGGCGGACCGGCCGGCTGGGAAGCCGGCGTTCCGAAAGGCTGACTGTTGTTCGAGGCTTCGGTCTGGCGCCTACTTCAAATCGATGACGGTGATCGACGACGGCGGGATGCGGAGCGCTCCGTGCGGGAGGAACCTTCGTGGTGGCCGGCTGCGCAGGGGCTTGCCGTTCGCTCCCGCGGCGTGCCACGCGTACTCGGTTGCTGAGAATTGATGCGCCTGGGTCATGGTGGCACCGGCGACATCGATGATTCGCTGCCGCTGTGCATCGAGGTTGACGACGAGCAGGGCGAAGTGACCGTCGGGCCGCCGCACGGCCCAGGCGCGAATCCCCGACGGCGCTCCCGAGACCAGCAGCAATTCGTGCAGCCCCTCGGCGGCCAGCCAGTGCCTGGTGAGCATGCGGGCGGCGTGCAACGCGGCAACGGGCGCGAGGATTCGATGTTCCTCATCGGAGAGAAACAGCAGGAGATTGCCGTAGGTCGCACAGCGCTCCGACTCGCGGATGATCACCTCCGGCTCCAACCCGTAAAAGTACGCGGCAGCGCCTCCCAGGGAAAGGAAATCGGCGACGAAGACGGTGTTGAACAGCGCGGCGGTGAGGTCGACCTCTTCGCGGGCAGCGTACGACGACCATCCATACTCCGTGGCCATCCAGGGAATGGTGACGGGCACTCCTTCCTCCCGCCACTGCGCCAGCACGCGGCGCAGCAGGCCGGGGGTGCCGCGAAGCTGCGCGGCAGCGTCGCCACAAACGTCGTCGACCGGATACCACTCGAAGGAAAAGAAGTTGAATGCATCGAGCCGGCCGGCCGCACGCAACGCGTCGACGAAACGACCCATCCATGCCGTCCGGCCCTGAGCGTCGGCCCAGAAAGCGACGCGGTCGCGCGTCGATTGCAGCGACGGCCCTCCCAGTCTGCGCGACGGGTCGGCTGCATGAATCGCATCGGCCCAGCGCACGTAGAGCGTGGCGTAGTCCTCCGGCGACATCCCCTGGCCGTCCGGCTCTTCCCCCATCTCGATGCTGCCCGCGACTTCGCGCCGCCGCAGAAATCGCACTTCGGCGGCTGCATCCTCCGGCGTGCCGTAAAGCAGCGCGACCGGTGTGAGCATCGGCAGCCCGCCAGTCAGGCCGCTCGCCAGTACGCGATCCAGGCCGGGCTGCTCCATCGCCGGATCGCGATCGGTGGCGCGGTGCCAGGAGTCGGTGGAGGAGACCCACACCACTGACTGCGCCTGGTGCGACGCGGCGTGCCGGACCCAATCGCGCGCGCCGTGCGAGATGGCGATTTCGGCGATGGCGAAGCCGGCCCGCTCTCGCGGATCGTCGCTCGTTCGCTGCGAAGTTCCCGACGATTGCGTCATCCACACCCGCACCCAGCGAACCGATCTCTCCGTCAGCGCGGTGCGCAGGGTTCCACCGCCCGCTCCTTGAATGGCGCCATGCGGGAAGGTGATCCATCGGCCACGGTCGGGGTCATCGATGGGGTCATGCCCGTCCCACCACTGAACTTCGTACTCGGTTGCGTGTGGCTCGAACCAGGTGATGGCGATCGAATCGACCGGATGCGGCGCCCCCAGATCGACGAGAACCCACTGCGGCCGCCCGTCGAGATAGGGATTCGATTTCCAGAAGGTGGTGCGGTCGCCGTCGTCGATGCGGGACCAGTCTTCGTTCAGCGCTTGATCGAGCGTGTTGCCTCGCCGAGGAAGGCGATAGCCGTACGAGACCTCGATTGGCGATTTCGCATCGTCGTCGGAAATCCAGTAACCCTGCTGATGCTCCTCGTCGCTGAAGTGGCCGGCAGGATTCCAGTGCCACGCCTCTCCGCAAAGCTCGGTGGCCAGCCGGTAGGACAGCGGGCCGAATCCGGCGGAGAGCATCGCGCTCACGTTCGCCTTGGTGAAGATCTGTTTGCTCTCTCCGTTGCCGTGGGCATCGATGGTCGCACCGAGGGCGGTGCGTGGATCGAAGCGGGCCAGAACGCGCGCGGTGTCGATGTGGAGAGTGGAGGCGAGGAGAAGGGCGGCGGCCAGCATCGACGAACCGAAGGATTGCAGGATCGATACGGAGTGGCAACCGGAACGTCACCCGGGAGCAGCCACTTCCCCATCGAGTTCCCTCTCCCCGCCGCAGCGGGGAGAGGGTCCGCGAAGCGGGGGTGAGGGGTCTCCTTTGCGTCACCGGGAGACCCCTCATCCGCCTTCGGCACCTTCTCCCCGTGTGCGGGGAGAAGGAACTCGATCGTAATCCTCGCGATTGCAGGCCCTCGACTTCCCGGGCACGAACCTTCCAACGGCAATCCGTAGAATGCGCGGCACATGATTCATTTTCACAACGGAGACATCGTGGCCTCGCTGGCCAGGCGCGCCGGGATCCCGGGGTGGCATGTGCCGTTTCGCGAATCGATGGTCGGAGGTCGCGTACCGGGCGCCATGGCCCGGCCGGAGTGGGTGGAGGTGCGGGCGGCGTTCCTCGCGGAGGCCCACGGGCAGAACCTGCTGCGCCTGCGCAACGATCTCCTGGAGCAGGAAACGCTGATCGACGCAGCAGGAGACGATGAGGAGATCGTCCTCTGGTTCGAGCACGATCTGTATTGCACCGTGCATCTGCTCTATCTGCTGGTCCGGTTGAAAAAGTGTCGGGTATCGCTGGTGTGGTGCCCGAAAGCTCTGGCGCTGCAGCCGCCGGAGGATCTTTTCCAGCTCTATCACTCGCGGGGGGAGGTGTCGTTGGCGATGAGCCTGGCGGCGACGGAAGCGTGGAACGCATACACCGCCGAGGATCCCACCGCGCTGAATCCGCTGTTGGTCGCCGAGCAGCTAGAATTTCCGTTTCTCCGGCAGGCCATGCAGCTGCACGCATCGCGCTTCCCCTCGATCAGGAACGGTCTGGGAGAAGTCGAACGGAGGGCCATGGAAGGCATGGAGTCCTCCGCAGCCGACTTTGTGACCTTATTCGGCCGGCTGGACGCGCATCCGCCGCGATTCGGCTTTGGCGACAGCGAATTCCTTCGACACCTGCACCATCTGGCCGGCGGGGCGGTGCCCATGATCACCATGATCGGCGATTCGCCGGAGAAGCTGCTCTTCGCGGTGACGCCGGCCGGCCGCAATGTGCTGGATGGCACGGACGACTTCATGATGTTGAACGGCGCCGGAGAGGGTTTCTGGCTGGGGGGCGCGCACCTCACGCGCGAGAGGATGTGGCGATGGGATGGAGACAGGCAGCAGATCGTGGCGAGCCGCCCTGCCACCTCGTAAGGTTCGACGCGACCGACGGCATCGGCCTGGCGGGATTGTTGTTCGAGCCACAGAAACGCAGCGACCGCGCCATCATCTGGCTGCACGGGACCGGCGGTTCATCGATCTTCGAGTCCCGGCGCACCAATCTTCTCGGCCGGTCGCTGATGGATCGCGGCATCGCCTTCTTTCCCTTCAACAACCGGGGCGCTCATGTCGTTCGACGCATCGGTCAGGACCTTGGCGGCGCGGCGTTCGAGAAAATCAAAGACTGCGTGCCCGACATCGACGGCGCGGTGCGCGAGCTCTGGCGCCGGGGATACCGGGAGATTTTTCTCGCCGGTCACTCCACTGGCGCCAACAAGATCGCCGTCTACGATCATTACAAGCGACGCAACCGCATTCGAGGCTACCTGCTGCTTGCCGGCGGCGATGACGTCGGACTGATGCTGGATCAACTCGGCCCGCGCGGGCTGAAGGCGATGCTGACGAAAGCGAAGGGGCACATCACCGGGAAGCGCGGGCGCGAGTTCGTCCCGTACTCGCTGTCGGAACTGCCGATGACCTGGCAGGGCATCTACGACCTGGCCAATCCGGACGGCGACTACAACGTCTTTCCGTTTCGGGAGGCCATCAAGGGTCCGCCCGTCTCCCGAAAGCCTCTCTTCCATCTCATCCGGGAGATCCGCAAACGCTCCCTCTATATCTATGGAGAAGAGGACGAGTACGCCGAAGGCAACGTCAGCGGCTTCGTGGAAACGTTGTCGCAGCACGTCGGCGACGACGCCGAGATCATCGTGCTGAAGGGATCGGATCACGGTTTCACCGGGCACGAAGAAGAGCTGGGGAAGCTGATGGCAGACTGGATGGAGGCGTAAAGGCTGGTGTGGTGCGGCCGTGTGGTGCGGCCGTCCCGGCCGCCCCTGGGTGGCGCCCTCCCGGTCGCGATGTCAAACAACGACGAAGAGTGGTTTGCCGACTCCTGCTTCCAGCGGACCACAACAATCGGCGGCCGAGGACGGCCGCGCCACACGCCCCGTCTTACTTTCTGGCCCGCACCACCACACGTCCTGGCTTTGCGGCGGTTGGCTCCCCTTCGCGGAGGACCTGCTGTCCGTTGACGAAGACATGAACGACGCCGGTGGCGTACTGGTGCGGGTTCGCGTAAGTGGAGACGGCGTTGATGGTCTGCGGATCGAAGATCACCACGTCGGCAAAGTGGCCCCGTTGCAACATCCCGCGATCGACGATCCCCAGATTTGCGGCCGGAAGCGACGTCATTTTTCGAATGGCCTCGGACAAAGGAAGAAGTTTCTCCTCGCGCACGTAGCGGCCGAGAAGATTCGCGAAATTGCCGTAGGCGCGCGGATGCGGGCTCGATTTCAGGAAGGGGCCCTCCGGCGCCGGAGCGGCGGCATCCGATCCGAAGCTCATCCAGGGCAGGGCGATCTGTTTGCGCACGTTGTCATCCGACATCAGGAAGTAGATGGTCTCCACGCGGCTGCCGTCTTCGATCACCAGATCGATGGCTGCCTCTTCCGGACTGACACCGCGCATCTGCGCGATTTCCTGCAGGGTTTTCCCGGTGAGTGGTTTGAGGGCCTCGCTGCGGAATCCTTTGAGCAGCACCCGGTCCGCGCCGCCGGCGAGCATCAACAGGTTTTCCCAACTGGCGGAGGGGGTGCGCATCTCGGTCAGCACGCGCGCACGAATCGCCGGATCCTGCAGGCGCTTCCGCCACGCGTCGTATCCGCCTTCCTGCACCCAGGTGGGCATGGAGGCGTCGAGGCCGGTGGCCCCGGCGGTGTAGGTGTACATGTCGGCGGTGATGCGCAGACCCTGGGCGCGCGCGGCCTCGACGTGGCGGATGACCTCGTCCAGTTTCGGCCAGTTCGCCGTTCCTGCTGCTTTGAGGTGGTAGATCTCCGCGGGCACTCCCGCTGCGCGCGCGATGGCGATCAGTTCATCGACCGCTTCGACCAGCCGGTTCCCCTCGCTGCGCATGTGCGAGATGTACAGGCCGCCGAAAGGGGCTGCTGCTTTGGAGAGCTCGATCAGTTCTTCGGTCCTGGCGTAGGCGCCGGGGGCGTAGATCAGCGCGGAGGCCACTCCGAATGCGCCGCCTTCCATGGCTTCGGTGACCAGCCCGCGCATCCTGGTCAGCTCCGAGGCAGTCGGCGGGCGATTCTCCCTTCCCATGACGTGGATGCGCGGCGTGGCGCCGCCGATGAACGAGCCGACGTTCGGAACCACGCCGCGACGGACCAGCGAATCGAGATACTGCCGCAGCGTGGTCCAGTCCACGTCAAAGCGGACATCGCCCATCGACGAGACCATCTCCTGCTTCATGGCGGGGGAGAGAGGCCCCATCGACTCGGCCTCGCCGAAGATCTCGGTGGTCACGCCCTGCTTGAGGTCAGACATGGCCCGGCCGTCGATGAGAATCGACTCCTGCGCCTGGCTCATGACGTTGATGAAGCCGGGTGCCACGGCCAGACCGTGCGCATCGATCTCCATGCGGCCGTGCCCCGGCACCGCGCCGAGGGCCGAGATCCGGTCGCCGTCGATGGCCAGGTCGCCGCGGATGGCATCGCGTCCGCTTCCGTCGTAGAGAATGCCGTTGCGGATCACCACGTCGTGCATCCGCGGCGGGGCGCTGGCGCAGGAAGCGGCGAGGAGAAGAACGGATGCAGCGAGCGATGTGCGAATCATCGATCGAGGATACGACGATCGGACGGATTGTGATTCCGGCAAACGTTCCTCCAGGCTTTGCCCTTTTCTACACCACCGCCGATTTTTCAGGTCGCCTCGACGCCGGCGTGGCGGAGAGTGTGCTGTCGGTGGTGCACGAACGCTTCGGGATCGACGCAAGCCTCTCCACGTGCAATCAGATTCATGGCCGTGGCGTGGAGAAGGTCGGATCGACGAAGGGCTGGAGCGAATGCGACTCCTGCGATGCGCTCTGGACGGAGAGCAAAGGGATGGCCCTGGCCATCAAGATGGCCGACTGCCTTCCGATTTCCATCATCGACCCGGTGCACCACGTGCTGGCGAACGTTCACTCCGGTTGGCGGGGTGCAGTGCAGCAGATTACCGGCGCCACCGTCGGCACGCTCAAGGAATCGTCCTCGTTTCAGGCGTCGTCCGCTTCGGTGTGGCTCGGTCCCTCGATCCGGGTCTGCTGCTTCGAGGTAGGAGAGGAAGTGGTGGATCAGTTCACCAGTTCCTACGCCGGCGCGGAACGCTTCGTGGACCGTTCCGGGGCCAGACCGCACGTGGACCTGGTCGGTCTGACGGCGGAGGTGCTGCGGAGCGAGGGGTTCGCCGCGGAGCGGATTTTTGACACCGCTCTCTGCACGCGATGCGATGGCGGAGTGGAGACCTTGCGCGGCCATTCTCCCGGCGTGCCGAGCGAGGCGCTGTTCCACTCCTACCGCCGCGATCCGAAGCGAGGTGGACGGAACCTTGCAATCGCC
>JBKJQB010000231.1:0-3846 GCA_046594105.1 Thermoanaerobaculia bacterium | reverse complement strand
GGGGGCTCGCTGTGGGGCTGGGTCTTCCCGATCAACAAGAGTTTGTGGACGAGCAGCTATGTCGTGTTTACGGCCGGCTTTGCCTGCATCGCGCTGGCCACCTGCCTGTGGATCATGGACGTGCACCATGTACACGCCTGGAGCCGTCCCTTCGTCATCTATGGATTGAACCCGCTGGTGGCTTTCATCGGATCGGGGATGATGGCCCGCCTGACCGACTCGATTCTGAAGGTGACGGTGGGGGGGCGGAACATCTCGGTCCATCAGGCCAGTTATCAGTTGCTGTTCCAGCCGTACTTCCCAGCCAGGTTCGCGTCGTTGCTGTGGGCGTTGTGTTTCGTCACCTTGTGGCTGGGAATCCTGACTGTTCTTCATCGCCGCAACATCATCATCAAGCTCTGAACCCATCGTCCGCGAAACCACCCATGAAAAAACTCATTTCACTTGCAGTATCGATCCTCGTCCTGCCCACCCTCCTTCTCGCACAAGAGCATAACCACATGCTGATGACACCGGAGGACTTCCGAGCCTTTGTGGCAGCAAACTCCCGCCATGGCGCGGTTATCCCGCAGCCGCTGGTCATTTCCCCCACGGCGGCGGTCAAGGAGTTCACGATCACCGCGAAGAGGTTCGTGTTTACGGTGTCGCCCACACCCTTCGAGGTGAATCAGGGAGACACGGTCACATTGAATATCACCGTCCCCGCGAGCGACGGCAGTTCGCACGGGGTGCTGATGAATAACTACGTTGAGTCGGGAATCACAGTGAGCCCTGGGACGACCAAAAGCACCCAGTTCACAGCCACGACGGTCGGCACGTTCGGCTTTGTCTGCACGGTCCCCAGTTGCGGTAGCGGGCACTCGAACATGTTTGGAACGTTCCTGGTGAAGGCTGCCGCAAATCCCGCTCCGGTCATCAACTCCGTCACTCCGACCAGCGGTCCCACCACCGGCGGAACGACGGTTTCCATCGCCGGCGGAAACTTTCAGAGTGGCGCGACCGTGCGCTTCGGCGGCGTGGCCGCCGCCGGCGTCAACGTGACCTCGAGCTCGAACCTCACGGCGGTCACACCGTCGCACGCTGTGGGCGCAGTGGATGTCGTGGTGACGAATCCCGATGGCCAGTCTGCCGCAGTGAGCGGCGCGTTCACCTACACCACGCCGGTCTCCGGTCCCTCCATCACCTCGGTCGCTCCGAACGAAGGACCGACCTCGGGCGGCACCGCGCTCACCATCAGCGGCAACGTCTTCCTCGCCGGCGCGACGGTCACCGTCGGCGGCCTGCCTGCCTTCGGAACCGTGGTGGTCAGCTCCACGCGGATCACCGCACAATCGCCGCTCGGTCCGGCAAACGAACAGATCAGCCAGCCGCGCGACGTCGTGGTGACCAATCCGGACGGTACCCGCGCGACCGCAGCGGCAGCCTTCACCTATCGTCTCGCCGAACTGGCCGTCTCGAAAATCACTCCCGGCCTGTCGCTGCTGGCGGGAGGGTCCATCATCCAGATCAGCGGAGCGGGATTCACCAGCGCCCTGGCCTCCTCGGTGACTGTCGGTGGAGTTGCCGCCACCAACGTCCAGATCATCGACGCGATCACGATCTCCGCGAGAGTCCCGGCCCACGTCGCCGGTTCGGTGGATGTCGTCGTGACCGTCGGCGGCAAGTCGGTGACTGCACGCGGCGGCCTGCTCTACGTATCGTCGATTTCGAGAAGGCGCGCGACGAAATAAGGCTGTTGAGAAACCACCCACGAATCGAGCCGGCGAAGCCCGGCGCAAGACTGTAGCCCCCGGCGCAAGCCGGGGGTAAGCAGTAGCCCCTGAATTTCAGCCCGCGTCAGCGGGCGACACCGAGCGGAACGGTCGTGTGTCTGTCGCCCGCCGTGCGGGCTTCGTTGCCGCCTGTCCTTCGCTTCCCCCGGCTCACGCCGGGGGCTACGATCCTGTGCCGGCTTCGCCGGCTTGCCCCCGGGCGCTTGGAGGCACATTCACCGCATACTCATCGACGCGCTCTTTCGCCGAAGCACACGCCCGCTCAGCCCTCCGGTCATCTTTCCCTGTTGCAGGACCGCCTTTCCGTTGACGAGCACGGCGCTGATTCCCTCTGAGAAATGATGGGGGTCTTCGTAGGTGGAGACGTCGCGGATGGTTTTCGGATCGAAGACGACCACGTCTGCTTTCATCCCTTCGCGCAGCATTCCGCGATCGGCGAAACCCGCGCGTGAGGCGGCCAGCGACGTCATTTTTCGCACCGCTTCTTCCAGGGTGAAGAGCTTCTCCTCGCGGACGTAGTGTCCGAGGATGCGGGGGAAGGTGCCGTAGGCGCGAGGGTGGGCGCCGAAGTCGCGCATGGTCCCGACTACGGCGCCGGAGTCGGATCCGACGGCGACCCACGGTTGTCTCATGGCCAATTTGAGGTCGTCTTCGCTCAGTCCGAAGTAAATGGCGATGGGCGAGGACTTGCTGGCCTCGAACAGGCGCAGCGCGGCCTCGGTGGGATCGGTTCCCATGCCTTTGGCGATGACGTCGAGACGCTTCCTCTCGAACTGCGGCAGCGCTCCACCGGGGATGTTGCGGACCAGAATCCCGCCGCCGCCAGCGCGGAGGTAGCCGCCCACGCGCATGGCATCGGCAATCTTCGCGCGCGTCGCCGGCTCCTTGAGGCGCGCCACGAAGGGAAGGTAGCCACCGTCCAGCGCCCAGGCTGGCACCAGAGAGGTCAAATCGGTCGATGTTGCGGTGTACGGATAAATCTGCGATGCCACATCGAGTCCGCTCTTCTGTTTGCGTTCGATGATGGCGATCACCTCGGCCATGTGTCCCTTCATCGGCCCGCCGGTCTTGAGATGAAAGATGTTGACCGGCACATGCGCTTCACGGCCGATCCGGAATGCTTCCTCCAGAGCGGAGGCCATCCCGTCGGATTCGCTGCGGAGATGCGTCCAGTAGCCTCCGCCGTGTCGGCCTACGACCTTGCTCATGGCGATGAGCTCCCCGGTGGTGGCGAAGCGACACGGCGGATAGATCAGGGCCGTGGACATCCCCACGGCACCGGCGCGCATCGATTCGTCAACCAGCGCTTCCATGCGCGCCAGCTCGGCGGTGGTGGGCTGGCGATCCGCCGATCCGAGAATGATCTCGCGAGGATTGGCCGCGCCGATGTAGAAGGCGAAGTTGATGGCGGAGCCGCGCTTCTCAACGGTGCGCATGAAGTCGTCGAGCGAGCGCCACTTCGCGTCAGGGAAGCCCGGCAGTCTGGTGCGATCGATCTCCGCAGCCATGACGTCGTTGATCGGTCCGGGCGAATGCCCCTCGCCAGTGACCTCGGTGGTCACGCCCTGGCGCACTTTTCCTTCGAGGTTCGGATCGATGAGGACCGAGAATTCCGAGTGACCGAGGAGATCGATGAAGCCTGGGGTGACCACCTGGTTGGTGGCGTCGATGGTCATCGCCGAAGAACTCCCGGAGAGATCGCCGATCGACACGATGGAATCGCCGCGGATCCCGATGTCGGCGCGGTAGCGAGGCTTCCCGCTGCCGTCGATCACTTCGCCATGAAGGATGCGGACGTCGAACGTGTTGGCGTTCGCCTGTGCCGGGGCACTCTGCGTTTTCGGAGGGTGAGGGGCAGACGGTGTTGGTGACGGACTGCCGCAAATGAGAGCGAGAAGGAGAGCCGCGAGGCCGCGCATGCGCACTCTCCAGAGCAACAGTCATTCCGCACGTCGGGCGGTCAGAAGGAGCGTCCCGTCACACGCCGAACTGGCGGAGATGGTGATCGAAATGGCGCCACATCAATACCCCCAACATCCCGCTTTCGGCCGTCTCGGCTCCCATCCGTGGGGGG
>JBKJQB010000172.1:0-27083 GCA_046594105.1 Thermoanaerobaculia bacterium | reverse complement strand
CCATACCGTCGCTCCTTCTTACGGTAAACCGCCCGACATAATCCGTGGTCCAGTTTTCGGGGAGCAGACCAGGAAGCCGGCGGACCGGCCGGCAAGGATGCCGGCGCTCCGTTCGCTCCGCTCAGAAGAACCACGAAGCGCACGTTCATCACGCCATCATCGTTGCATCGCGTCTTCCCCAGCTCAGGATGACGGTCACAACGCTGTTCACAACCTCCAAACGCCTTTTGGCTGGCACGCACGCGCCGCTGCTGGCAGAATGTCGAGGTGGCCTCAGGAAAAGATCGACGTCGCTCCGAACGGTACGAGACCGCTTCGATTCCGGTGCAGCTGTCGGACATCAACGCAGAGCTGATCGATCTCAGCCTCACCGGCGCCGCCGTCATCCATCGCTCTCCGATCAAGGCGGGGGCGTCGTGCACGCTGATCTTTCCGAGCTACGGAGGGATGTACATTCCCTGCCAGGTGCTGCGCTCTCTGGTGCAGGTGCGGAGAGGGGACGAGGGGCCGGAGTACGTCTTCCGCTCGGCGATCTCCTTCGCCCAGATGGCGCCCGAACAGCAGGAGCCGCTCCACGAGTTCCTGACCATTCAGATGGCCCGCCTTCGCGAGAAACAGGAGGCGGCTGTGGGGCCGGCCGGCGACGCGGATCTTCGAACGGAACCCACGTGATCCCCATGCTGCGCGCCCCCTTTCAAATCCGCCTGCTCATCAGCGCCGCTGTCGCCATGATCACTCTCGCCTGCGCCTCGAGTCATCCCGCAGGCCTTCCGGCGATGGCGATAGAGAGCGGCGATGCTGCCGCCATCCGCGCTGGCCGCCTGGAGCAGAACCGGGCCATGGCTGCGGGCGAGGTTGACCAGGCGGAAGCATTCTGGACGGAGGACGTCACCATCCGCCGCGGCCTGGGAACTCCGGTGACGGGGCGGCCCGCGTACCGCAAGCTGCTCGAGGCGGACGCCGGCAACGCGCAGCGGGTGGTGTATCAGCGCATCCCTTCCGGGATCGAGGTGAGTGCGCGCTGGCCTCTGGCGTTTGAGACCGGCGTGTGGCGCGGCCGTCTCGGAAACGCGACCGGTCCGGAAGTCATCAGCGGGCGCTACTCCGCGCAGTGGGTCAGGCGTGACGGTCGGTGGCTGATCCGATCCGAAGTGTTCGTGGCGCTTCGTTGCCAGGCGTCCGGTTGCGATTTCGCAGCGGTGCCCTGATGAACGCGGTCTGGTGGCAGCGGATACCGGCCACCAGACCGTCGCAGAAACCTACATCACATCCTTCGAGTTGATGTCGAAGGTGATCATGAAGCCGTTGGTTCCCTTGTAGGAGAACGGTTTGTCTCCGGCGCGATAGGCCTCGACCTTGTTCGGCATCAGGACGAAGCCGTCGTTGCGCGGCACTCCCCAGTACTTGAGATTGGAGATCACCACCGGCTCGTTGCTCATCCCCTGAAACTTTCCGAGCTGGACCTCGGCGGTCTTTCCGCCGTTGAGCGTGGCGGAGGCCATTTCTTTCGTGGCGCTCCATTCCATCGTGGCGTCTTTGGCCACTTTGAATGAGTTCCACTTAACGGGATAGACCTTGCCGAGGATGGCCATGATGCCCTCGCGCTGCTGGCTGGTCACAGCAGAGTCGAACGTCAGGACGGCCCAGTCCATCTGGCCCTTGCTGAAGTCGCCGCCCAGATCGCCGGCCACCCAGAACTTTGCCCCGTCGAGACTCGTCGCGCCGTAGGAGCCCTTGTTGACGCGCATGGCGTTGTTGAACTTGCAGAAATGCCCGCCGTGGTCCTTCCCGCCATGGCTCGCTGCGTGTCCCGACGCGTGTCCCGCCGGCTCGCTGTTGAAATAGCACTGGCAGAACATCGGACAACTGCAGGCTTCGATGATCGACGCGTTCATCGACCAGTCGGGTGCCGCCGGTTTTGCGTCGTTAGACGCGGCGGTGGTCAGGAAGAGAACGAACAAACTGCCCAGAACGACGAGAGGGACATTCCGATGACGCATAGGTCCTCCGATCAGCTTGGGGGATAGGCCCGGCTACGGCACAGCGACACGCTGCGATTTCACCGAACGCCACCGCCCCGTGGGACAAAACCGTCGTGACGAAACGTCGCGGCAGCAAAATGGATCACTGTCCGGCGCGGGAACCTCCCGCGCGTATAGGTGTCAGATTGGGAGGCGGTGAGTCTATCAAAATCGGGAGCGGGTGTCGGGTTGATGGACCCAAAAAATGTCACAGGTTTTGGAAGCCTCGCTGCGATCCTCTCGCTGGCGGTCTCGCTCGATCGCCCATCAGGCGGTGCGCTACGATGCCGAGGCATTCGAGAACAGGATTCGGCAGACCGGAGCCCTCATTGAAGATTGCCGCGCTCGCACTGATGCTCGCCGCCGTGACCCTTCCCGCCCGTGGTGAAGAGCAGTGGATCATTCCGGTCTACGGCACGCACGTGCAGGGAGTGGGCAATACCTACGATTCGATTCTGGCGCTCGGGAATCCAACGGCGTCGACGGCTCACGTCCGCGTAACCGACATTCTTCCCGTCACGAGCGCACCCTGCACCGAATGTCGGTTGCTGAATACCGAGATCATCATCCCCGCTCATGGAACGAAGCGCTTTTCGAGCGAAACCGCTCTGGCAGTGGACGCGCAAACGCTGCTCCTGGGAGCTGCCGTGATCACGGCCGACCAACCGATCGAGATCCGCTCGGAAGTCGTGGCGACCGCGCGCGGGGACTATCGCTGGCAGACCGTGGAGATCGCGCGTGACTGGCTCACCGGCCGTTCCCGCATCGACCGCGCGATGCGCGGCGATGAGGAGTCCACGAATCTCTTCCTCATCAATCCGAACTCCTTCGAGATCGAAATCGAGTATTCGACCGACCGCGGCGGATTCGGAAAAACCCTGGTTCCTCCTCACTCCTCCGTCTTCCGCATCCTGCAGCCGGGTTGGTGGTGTCCGGGGGGATGTTCGTGGATCGCCATCATCGACCTTGGGCGGGGCGTGAACCTGGAGTTCAATTCGTCATCGAAGTATCTGGCCGCGACCAGCAATCCGTCGCGCCTTCTCGCTCCCGTCGTGCGCATTCCCTACGCGCTGAGGTAGAGACGGTCAGCGGCGCACGCCGAGGCCTTCGAAGATCGCGTCCGCTGTGCGCTGATCGCCGTGCGCATAGGCCGCATCGATTCTCTTCACGTACTCCTCCGGAGCCGCGGTGAAGAGGCGATCGTTTCCCCCCTTGGCCGCTCGCGCCTGCTGATGTCCGATCAGAGTCCGGACGTACAAAACTTTTTCTTCGGAGGGCATCGACTGCCACTGCTGGCGCGGGATGTTCGTGCGCGAGCAGGCGAAGGCGACGCTGAGCAGCAGCGCGATGAGCAAGATTTTCGTAGCGCCGGCATCCTGCCGGCGGGAGCTCGCCTCATGGACAAGGACCCGACGCGGCCTCCCACGATCGAGTTCCTTCTCTCCGCCGCAGCGGGGAGAAGGTGGCCGAAGGCCGGATGAGGGGTCGCGCGGTGACTCGAAAAAGCGACCCCTCACCCCCGCTTCGCGGACCCTCTCCCCGCTGCGGCGGGGAGAGGGGGCTCGACGAGGCGGTGTCATCAAACCCAGCGGACCCTTCACGCTCAACGCACCTGACTGGCTGGCTCACGCCTCCAGCGCTGGGCGATGGGCATCTGACGGCCGCTGCCGAACGCCTTGGTCGAAACGCGGATGGTCGGCGCACCCTGACGCCGCTTGAACTCGTTGGTGTCGACGATGCGCAGGATTTTTTCAACCAGCCCGCGATCGAATCCACGCTCCACGATGGCGTCGACTTCGAACCATTCCTCGATGTAGAGCTTGAGGATTCCGTCCAGAATCTCGTAAGGCGGCAGCGTGTCCTGATCGGTTTGATTGGGGCGAAGCTCCGCGGAGGGCGGCTTGGTCAGCGTGGATTGCGGGATGCGCTGCCCGTCGCGATTCAGCCAGTGCGCCAGGCGATAGATCATCGTTTTGTACACGTCGCCCAGCAACGCCAGCCCTCCTGCCATGTCGCCGTACAGCGTGCAGTAGCCGACCGCGAGCTCCGACTTGTTCCCGGTGGACACCACCATGGCTCCGGTTCGATTGGACCAGGCCATGAGCAGGTTTCCGCGGATACGCGCCTGCACGTTCTCGTTCGTGGTGTCGAAGGTGGTGTTTCCGAAGAGCGTCTCGAACCCTCGCTCGTAGGGCTGGTAGATGGGGTCGATGGGCACGACCTGGAAGGCGATGCCCAGATTCACCGCCAGGGCCCGTGCGTCGTCGATGGAACCCTGCGATGAGAACTTCGAGGGCATGGCCAGGCCGGTGACATGGCCGGCGCCGAGTGCGTCGACGGCGATGGCGGCAGTGACCGCAGAGTCGATTCCACCGGACAGGCCGATGACCACGTCCTGGAAGCCGACCTTCCGGATGTAGTCGCGCAGCCCCATGATCAGCCCGCGACCGATCTCCTCGTCTTGCTCCATCGCCGGGACCAAGTCGCAGGGCGATCCCGCCAGATGCACCAGCGCGCTGAACTCCTCGAAAGCCGGAGCGCAGAAAATGGTTGTCCCTTTCGCGTCGATGACGATGGACGATCCGTCGAAGAGCAGCTCGTCGTTTCCCCCCACCTGATTCACGTACACCAGCGGAACGTCGTAGCGCGTGGCGATGGCGGAGAACAGCTCGAAGCGCGCCCTGCGCTTGCCGGAGTTGAACGGGGACGCCGAGATGTTGAGGATGACCTCCGCCCCCTGCCGGGCCAGCTCGTCGATCGGATTGCGGCAGTAGATTTTCGTGTCCAGCACTTCATCGTTGAACCAGAAGTCCTCGCAGATGGCCACGCCGACTTTGCGGCCGGCGATGGTGGTCACGCCCACGCTGCGGCCCGGCTCGAAGTAACGCATCTCGTCGAAAACGTCGTAGGTCGGCAGCAGCGACTTGTTCTGCTGGAGCAGGACGCGGCCGTTCCGGGCCACGATCGCCGAGTTGTGCAGCGGCTTGCCGCACCACGATTCGGTGCGGGTGACGGTGCCGAAGATGAGAGCGGTGTCGCCGGTGCCCGCGATCAGGGTGGCGGTGGCGGCGGCCGTGGCGTCGATGAACACGGCGCGATCGAGGAGATCGCGCGGAGGGTAGCCGGTCACAGCCAGTTCCGGCACCATGACCACATCGGCGCCAGCCTTCACTCCGTCCGCATAAGCGCGCTGAATGAGCTCGACGTTCGCAGTGAGCGCCCCCACGGTCGGATTGAGCTGCCCCAGGTAGATTTTCATGTGCGATCGCGTTCCGAGGGTATTGGTGACGGCCGTAGCTGCGAGGCCGATGCCGGTCACACGCTACTCCACTTGTGGCAGGGAGGAAACAGAATGGCCGGTCTGAGGAGCCCTCGCGCGGGGGATGTGAAAAAATGAAGGCGGCCCCTGTTGCGCGCTGGCTGATGGCCCGGAAGTGGCTCTGGCAGCCATCCCAGTCAGCCTCGCAGCAAACTTGCAACAAAGGCCGGACGAGGTGGCTCGATGTCTGAAGATTTCGGAACGGTGAACGTGAGGCGCGGCGATCGAGCGCGCGAGATCGAGGCTCTCCGGCAGCGGTATCGGAATCATCGCGAGATGCTGAGCCGCCTTGCCGCGGACGCTCCCAATGAGCAACTCGCCGGTGAGTACCAGCGGCTCTGCGTCAGCATCGACTCGTCGATGCGGAAGCTCGAAGAGCTGGAGCACCGCCCTTCCTCCAGCGCCCTGCCGGGGACCGTGCCCTCCCTTCCCGACACTCGCCGCAATTCCGCAGGAACGCAGCCGCTGGTCAACTCGCCCGATGCAGGCGACTCGTTCGATCCCATGGAGGACGGCACGCTCGTCTCTCCCGGTGCCACCTCGCGCGTGCTACTGATTGTGATCGTCGGTGTGGTCCTCCTTGGTCTGATCGGATGGCTGATCTGGCGCGCAAGCTCCGATCGCAAAGGGCCCGCGGCCATCATCGAGCGTTCCTCGACCACCGGTGTGGTACCTGAGGCCACTGCGTCGCAGGACGTCACTCCGGTTGTCGAGCAGGAATCACCAGCAGGTTTGAAAGTGAAGCCGGCCACCGCGGACTACGGAACGATCCGCAAGGGGACCCGCGCGGTCCGTCAGTTCGAGGTGACCAACGTTTCCGATACGCCTCTGACGCTGGTCGTCTCCCGCTCCACCTGCCGCTGCCTGTACTACGACTACCACGCGAAGGTCGCGGCGAAAGGACACGAGACGATCACCGTGACCGTGGACGGCGCCCGGGCAAAAGCGGGCACCCTGGAAGAACAGGTGACGGTGAGAACGAAGGAGAACGCGGCGATCGGCGCGACGCTGGTCATCCACGCCCTCATCAAGTAGGAGCCGCGGGGGACAGTCTCCGCCTGCCGGTCCGCGGGCGATCGATCGACACTGCGGGCCCGGAACGGACCGGATCCAGTCACGGCGGCATGCTAGGCTTCTTCGGCGCGATGAGTGCGTCCCCTCCGCAACACTCCAGGCCGATTCCTGCCCTCGAAGAGTTGTCGCTCGATCAGAAGATCGGGCAACTCTTCATCCATCCCGGAAACGCGCTCTTCATGGCGGAGTCTTCAGAGGCTTACCAGCAGCTTCTCCACGCCGTGCGGGACAACCAGGTCGGCGGCATCATCTGGTTCGTTTCCAACGTGTACGAGACGGCGCACCTGACCCGCGAGTTGCAGGCGGTGGCGCGCATCCCTCTGCTGGTCAGCGCGGACCTCGAAGCGGGACCAGGGATGCGATTCACCGATACGACCTACTGGCCGCCGGCGATGGCGGTGGCCGCTACCGGCGATCCCAGTCTGGCCGAGGCGGAGGGGCGGATCGTTGCGCGCGAGGCGGCGGCGCTGGGGGTGAACCACATCCTGGCCCCGGTCGCCGATGTGAACATCGATCCCGACAATCCGGTGATCAACGCCAGGAGTTTCGGCGAAGATCCGCAGGAAGTCAGCCGGTACGTCGCCGCCTTCATCCGGGGAGTGCAGAGCCAGCACGTGCTGGCCACGGCAAAGCATTTTCCAGGACATGGCGACACGCACGTCGACTCGCATCGCGCCCTTCCGGTCATCGAGGCCACGCGCACCCGCCTCGATGCGGTGGAACTGGTTCCCTTCCGCGCGGCCATTGACGCGGGGGTGCACTCGGTGATGATCGGGCATCTCGCGGTGCCTGCGCTCGACTCGGAGCCCGTGCCGGTGCGGGCCACCCCGCATGAGGAGAATCCGTACGGGACGCATGCGTCCGAAGTGCCGCAGCACGGAACGCTGCCGGCGACGATCTCGGTGAAGATCGTCGATGGCCTGCTCCGCCGCGAGCTCGGCTACGACGGCCTGGTGGTCAGCGATGCGTTCAACATGGGTGGCATCACCGAGCACTTCGAAGCAGGGGAGGCGGCCGTGCTGGCCTTCGAAGCAGGAATCGATCAGGTCATGGTGTCCGCCGATCCCGACGCGGCGATCGCAGCGGTGAAGTCCGCCGTGCAGAGCGGAAGGTTGAGCGAGGAGCGCATCGACCAGTCGGTGCGACGGATCCTGGCGGCCAAGTCGCTGGTGGGGTCGGCGGTGGCGGAGGCCGGCGAGATCTTCCGCATCATCGACTCGCAGGAAGATCGCGATGTGGCCAGCGACATCGCCCGTCGCGCCATCACCCTGGTGCGCGAGCAGCCGGGAACTCTGCCGCTGCATCCGGAGGTGAAGGTTCTGCTGGTGATGGTGACCGACGGATCGCCAACCAGTTCGCTGGCGAATCTGGAAGACGATCTCCGCTGGCGCCTGGAGCACTCCATCGAAGTGGCGGCCCTCGACGCGCGCTCGCGCGACGAGGACCTGGCGTCCATTCTGTCGTCGGCCGAACGCGTGGACCTGGTCCTGCTGGCATTGGCGGTCCGGGCCCGATCGGGCTCCGGACAGATCTCGCTTCCCGACGCGGCGATTGCTCTGGTGGCGCGACTGCCGCCGCAGAGCCGCACTCTGGCCATCGCGTTCGGAACGCCCTACATGCTGCGCGAAGTGCCATCAGTGGGGACGTATCTGTGTGCGTATGGCCCTCAGCCGGTGCTGCAATCTGCGGCGCTCGACGCGATCTTCGGCCAGCATCCCATCACCGGCCGCCTGCCCGTGCGCATTCCCGGTTTCTACGCGATCGGTCACGGCATCCGGAAGTAAGCCGCGTCCCGCCATGGCCATTGCAGCGGATCAGGTCTGCACATGGGTGCTCCGAATGCGAAACGCCGGCGAGAGATCCGAACCATATGTATTGACTCCCTCGGGACTCCATCGTAGGGTTTCGCCAACCAGTCCATGGCAGTCCCGTCGTGCGGAGGAGAGACTTCATGATCCGATTCCTGTCCATTCGGCAGTGCCTTGTTCTCGTTGTGACGCTGCTTCTCGCGCTGCCGCTCGCGGCACAGACGGTCACCGGAACCCTGGAAGGCACGGTCAGTGACCTTTCCGGTTCTGCGTTACCGGGCGTCACCGTGACCATCCGCGACAAGGACACCGGGCTGGAACGGGTCACCGTAACCAACAGTGACGGCCGCTTCAGCGCGCCGTTTCTTCCGATCGGACGCTATCGCATGCAGGTCGAACTCACCGGGATGGGGAGCGCCACGCGTGAGAATGTTCCGGTCAAGCTAAATGAAACGACCGTCCAGACTTTCAAATTGGGGATGACCACCTCGGAGACCATCACCGTTTCCTCCGATGCGCCGCGGATCAACACCAGCGATGCCGAGATCAAGCAGACCATGACCTCGGACGAGATCATGGCCAAACCGAATCTTTCCACGGGCAACTTCCTCAGCCTGGCCGAGACCTTCGCCGGATTCGAGGACAACCCGACCGGAGCGCAGAACAACCCCACCTTATCGACGGGATCGTCGATCAACTTCAACGGCACCGGCTCTCGTGGTGCCACCTTCCAGATCAACGGCGTCAACAACGACGACTCCTCGGAAAACCAGAACCGGCAGAGCGTGGCCCTGGCCTCCATCAAGTCGTTCCAGGTCATCTCCAACAACTTCTCGGCGGAGTTCGGCCGCGGATACGGAGCGGTGGTCCTGGTGCAGACCAAGTCAGGGACCAATCAGGTCGATGGCGAGTTGTACGACTACCAGCGCCAGAGCAAATGGAACAGCAAGAGTTTTTTTGCGAAGACTCTTGCCAGGCCGATCAACCATCGCTACGAGTACGGATTGACCGTAGGGTTTCCGATCATCCAGGACACGTTGTTCGGGTATCTCAGCGGTGACAAGACGTCCAATGGCGGCGAGGCTACGGTCAGCAAGGAGATTCCGAACGCGGCTGACCTGGCAAGTCCTCGTCTGAGCCTGGGCAATGACACGCCTGCGAACCGCGCGTTCCTGGATGCGACGCTGGCGCGATTCCGTGGGAACGAGCCCAATAACCTCAGCATCTCTTCCCGCGGTTACACCACTCTGGTCACCAATCAGTTTCCCGATAACGAGTGGTCGGTCCGCCTTGACTGGAACGCAAACAACAACAACGCCGTTACCGGCCGGTACCAGCGCAATGCGACTCCCCGGACGCCTGGTGAGGCCATCATCGGAGAGGCTGCCATTCAGAGGAACCGGCAGTCGAACATTGGAACCACCTGGACCAACATCCTTTCCTCAAATACGGTTCAGGAAGTGCGCTTTGGCCTCGGAATTCGAAGCACCAACGTCACACTGGCCAGCGGTAACGAAACTCCGGTCATCCGGTTCGCCGGCTTGACCTTCGGGCCGATCATTGGCAACGCCGGCACCTTCCCGATCCTGCGTAGCCAGCGCGACAACCAGCTGGTCTACAACCTTTCCTCCATCTGGCGCTCCAACCACACCCTCAAATTGGGAACCGATCTGCGCCGTACCAGCCTCGACGATCGTTCCGACAGCCAGAACCGCGGTTTCTGGTCCTTTAATGCGACCTGCGGAGGGACGACGTATTCGTCCTCGTACGCAGCATTCCTCGCCGGATGTGTCCGAACGTTCACGAAGGCCTACGGCCCGAACTATCTGGAAAACCGGAACCAGGAAGGGAACTTCTACCTGCAGGACGACTGGCGCATTCGGGACAACCTGACTCTGAACCTCGGACTGCGGGACGAGTACGTGTACGGCACCAAAGAGGTGAAGAATCGAATCGATTACGGTCTGCGCAACAAGAACTACGTCGATCCTCGATTAGGATTTGCATACACCCCCGATTGGTCGCGTTTCAACTTCATCACGGGCGGCCCGGGCCGGTTCTCCATCCGAGGCGGATTCGGCGTGTTTCACGGCCGCGTGTTCCAGTCGCTTTACTCGCAGAATGGCGCCAGCGTCCGCACCAATCCGCCGAATGCTTTGATCCGGGTTTTCTCTGACTCGACGAACCTGGCCGATCCCACGAACGGCTATGTCTTCGTGCCTGGCGCACCGGTGCCCGTCGGAACGGTCCTGACCACGATTGATCCGGACCTGAACTTGCCGGAGACCCATCAGTGGAATCTGACGTTCGAGCGCCAGATCTTCTCCGCGCAGAAGCTCCGGTTGAGTTACATCGGAACCCAGGGGCGCAACCTTCTGCAGGATCGACTCTACAATCTTCCCGTCTCCCCATACGCTGCGGGCAGTCCCTACAAAGTCGCCGCAGACGTGGCCTGCGCCGGCACCGGCCAGGTGATCCCTGGCGTCAATAATGGCGTCAAGATTGCCACCACTCCAACGTGTCAGAATCCCGTGCCCATCGCGAACAACGAGATCAGTCTGCGCGTCCAGCGTGTAGCGGAGCGCCGTCCCGACCCGCGTTACGGCAACAATCAGGAGATCTCCAATATCGGCAGGAGCTGGTATCACGCCGGCCAGATGGAGTGGGAGTCCGGCGTCGTGCGCGGATTTCAGGGGCGGATGACCTACACCTACAGCAAGACCATCGACAATGGTTCTGAGGCGACCTTTGTCGGAGCAGGGGACATCAGTATGTTTTCGCCCAACCACGCCGACTACGCGCGAGGTCTTTCACGGTTCGACACCCGTCACCGCGCCACCATGAACGCGAGCTATGCGATTCCGTTCTTCCGCGATCGCGGCGGAATTCTCGGCGGAGTGCTGGGCGGGTGGCAGGTCTCTACCGTGGTCAAGCTCTCCTCCGGCACGCCGTTCACCGTTGTCGACACCGGTGGTCTGGACATCGACTTCGACGGCGTAGCCGATCTCCGCCCCATCCTCCTGGACCCGACCATCAACGGGCGGCATCTGAACGATCCACGGACTTCTCAGGCCGGGTTGCCGCGCTCGGCATTCCGCCGGGCTACTCCCGGCGACAGCGTTGATGACCTGATTGGCCGGAACACGTTCTATCTCGATGGGCAGCATCAGGTGGACTTCGGACTCTACAAGAGCATCCGCGCGTCGCTGGGAAGCACGGTCATGCTGCGCGCCGAAATGTACAACGCCTTCAACCGTGTGCAGTACGGCTTCCCCGTCAACGACATTGCATCGGCATCGTTCGGGCGGATCACCAGCACCAACGTGAACTATCTGCCGCGGACGTACCAGTTCGCGGTGCGACTGCTCTACTGATTCCGATCGCGCGGGGCCGCTGCGTTGGCGGCCCCGCGCCCTTTTCCTCGGACCGCTGCCCGCGCCATCACGGAAAACGCCTGGTTGCAGCTCGAACCCGGCCAAGGTATTCTCTGCCTCCCGCGCGGAAATAGCGTGCCGGGATAGCTCGTTGAGACGATCCCGAACAGTCGCTTAGCTCAGTTGGTAGAGCATCACCTTCACACGGTGGGGGTCAACGGTTCGAGTCCGTTAGCGACTACCATTTTCCTTCTCGGGATGGTTCGCACAGTGCGTCTTTGCAGGCCCTTAGCTCAGCTGGTTAGAGCGCCACCTTGACACGGTGGAGGTCAGCGGTTCGAGTCCGCTAGGGCCTACCAGGAATCACTCCGCGACCGGAGTCATCGGGCCTCACACAACGTTCATCGGAGTCAGGAGCCGGTGCGCGTCGAAAGGCACTCCACGACGGCGACGTCCCGCGCGTGGGCACGGTAGGGCTGCTCTGCCGGGCGCCTTGCGCCGTTCGCGCGTCTGATCGGATTGACGAAAACCGCGTCATACTTACCCGAAGCATGCTGATACGGGGATGGTTCGCCGGTTGCGCGTTGATCGTGTCGGTGAGCGCCGCGGCGGCGGTGCCGCAATCACAGCACGACGCGCTCGTTGCGTTCTACAACTCCACCAGCGGGCCGACATGGACGGACAACAACGGCTGGCTTGGTGCGGGAACGGAGTGCAAGTGGTTCGGTGTCACTTGCGATGACGATCAGGCCAACATCACCGGACTCGGTCTCGCACAGAACAATCTGCGTGGCACGATTCCCGCGGCCATCGGCGACCTGCCCGCGCTGCGGGCATTGCACTTATGGGAGAACTCTTTAACCGGGCCGATTCCTGGCGACATCGGGAGACTCGCCGCTCTCGAAGATCTGATCCTCGACCACAATCCGCTCAGCGGCTCGTTGCCGCCGGCCCTCGGATCGTTCACGAAACTACAGCGGCTGCGGATCAATGGAACGAACATCGCCGGCACGATCCCGCGCGAGCTCGGGAACCTCTCATCGCTCCAGGAACTGCGCCTGAACTACAACCAGTTGAGCGGCGAGATCCCGCACGAGCTCGGACAGCTGTCGAAGCTGACGATTCTCGACCTGGAGAGCAACAAGTTGGGTGGCGCGATCCCGAAGGAGCTCGGGTTTCTGGTCAGTCTTCAGGAGCTCGATCTCAATAGTAATCAACTGTCAGGATCGATCCCGCCTGAACTGGGGCAACTGACCAATCTCGCGAGGCTCAGCCTTTATGCGAATCAGCTTTCCGGCACGATCCCCTCGCTCGGCGGGCTTCGCAACCTCGAAGTTTTGTACCTCGGAAACAATCAGCTCGGCGGCGTCGTGCCGGACGACACTGGCAATCTCGCCGCTCTGCGTGGTCTCGATCTCTCGCAGAACAAATTCAGCGGCGCGTTTCCCGCCGCCGTTCTCCGGCTGACGAATCTGCGGAGACTGCAGCTCGACCACAACGAATTCCGCGGCGAGATTCCGCACGGCATCGGCGCGCTGACGAATCTGCAGGCGCTCTCGCTCGGCTCGAATGCATTCACCGGCTCGATTCCGACGGAGATCGGAAATCTGACAGCGCTCGAATCGATCGACTTTGCGAGCAATCAGCTCACCGGTGCGATTCCCACAACCGCTGGCAAACTCACGAACCTCACGGGGTTCTCCGTATATTCGAATCAGCTTTCGGGTGTGATCCCGAGCGAAATCGGCAACCTGACGAAACTGAACATTCTGTTTCTCTTCGACAATCGAATGAGCGGCCCGATCCCCGACTCGTTCCGCAATCTGCGCAACCTGGTCCAGCTCACGTTAGGCGGGAATCCCGTCGGCGGATCGATCCCGGTCTGGATCGGCGAGCTGACGAATCTCACGCGGCTGCAGATCTCCGACGCGGAATTGAGCGGATCGATCCCGCCGGGCATCACGCAACTCTCGAAGCTCGACACCCTCCAACTCGATAACAACGAGTTGACGGGGCAGATCCCGTCGGATATTGGCAGTCTGCACGAGCTGACGTGGCTTTCGTTGCCCAACAACGATCTCGATGGCACACTGCCGGCGGACATCGGGAACCTGACGAACCTGCAGTATCTCTCGCTGTGGGGAAATCGTTTCAGCGGGACCATTCCGAAAGAGATTGGCCGCCTTGTTAATCTTCTCCATCTCGATATTTCAGGGAACGCCTTCCGCGGTCCCGTTCCCGCCGAGATCAAGTCGCTCACACTCTTGACGAACGGCCAATCCGGCTTTAACTCCAACGCGCTGTACACGGCTGACACGTCTGTGCGCGATTTTCTCAATACCAAGGAGGGCGGTGACTTCACGTTGACGCAGACGGTGACGCCGGCCAATCCGCGCGTGACGACGACGACTGATCGTGGCGCGACCGTGGAGTGGGACCTCATTCCCTACACCGACAATGGGGGGGGATATCAGGTCGCTGCCTCAACCTCGGCGGGCGGCACACCAACGACGATCGCCACGACGGGCTCGAAAGAAGTCAATTCAATTCTTGTTCGCGGGCTCTCTGCATCAACGACTTACTTCTTCACGGTGTCGGCCGTAACGCATCCGCACGACTATCAACGCAACGTCGTGGTGAGCGATCCCACAGCGGCGATCAGCGCGACAACCGGGCCGCGAGTCGTCGCGCCGGCCGATGTCGTCGTTACCGAGCCGGCCGGTGGGCTGGTGCAGGTGGACGGTGTGCCGCAGAACGTCGACACGTTCACGCTGACCAACTACGGCGATGCCACGACAGCGATCACGATCACGAAAGGCGACGGCGACTACTTCACGTTCCAACCGGCCACCTTCTCGCTCGCGGGGGGCGCCAGTCAGATCGTGACGGTCCAGTCACTGACGAAGCCGGTCGGCTCGTACTACAACGGCTATGTGGTCGTGACCGGCGATGGAACGGGCGACGGCATCGGCATTCCGATCGTTCTTCTCTCCTCGACGCGGCCGAGCGGCACTGTGACTGCTGTCGCCGTCGACACGCGCATCGAGCTCGCAGGCGCGCCTGGTTCGGATTCGATCGGGACGGCGAAGTTCCGCAATGCTGGAACCGCCACGCTCTCAGGGATCGTCATCTCCGATCAGCCGTGGGTGCAGCCGGCCACCGACCCGATTTCCATCGATCCCGGCGCGACGGCCACTGTCACCTTCAAGGTTGTTCGCGCGAAACGGCCGCCCGGCATTGGTGCGCTCACCGCAAATCTGAGCCTGGTCTACGTCGCCGGATCGGCTGGTTCGACGGCATTGGCGATTGGCTTCGATGCACCGTCGAGCGGCATTTCGGTCACGAAGGTCACTGTCGTCGATGTGACAAAACCGACCGTGACTCCGAACTCGATCCCGGGAACGCTTCCCGGTGAAGTCGCGCTCTTCGCGCCGGGCGTGGCGACATTCCAACGCGCTCTTGACCGGTACGCATCCGCAATCTCGATCGTCAACTCCTCCGCGGCGCGCTCTCTCAACGATCTGCGCCTCTATTTCACACCCGCCGGTTCGTCGTCCACGAGCCTCGCGTCGCTGCCGGTGATCGGCTCGACGCAGTCAGTGAGCTTGGTGAATGTCGTCACGAATGTGTACGGCGTGAGCGACGGCGCAGGGACTCTGCAGATCCGCAGCAGCGACTGGCGGAGCATCGCCGCCGTGGCAAAGCTCTCCAGCAGCAAATCGTCCGGCTCACTACTCGGCGATGTTCCGATCTTCCGCTCCGATCGTTCCGCAGGTGCGAATCAGGCAACGTACCTCACCGGTCTACGCACCGGCGCCGATCTCTATCTGCAGGAGACGAGCGGTGGCGCGGCAACGGCGCGGATCGATTTTCTCGACGCCAGCGGAGCAGCGAGCGGGCAGTCGCGCACCGAGACGCTCGCCGCGTTTGCGCTCGATGAGTTGCGCGGCATCGTCCCGGTGAACGCCATCACTGCCATCATCACGAACAATGCGGCATCGACCGGACGGATCGCCGCCTACGCGCGCGTGATCGATGATCGCAGCGGGGACGTGTGGAGCGTCGTCGACTGGAGCCGCGTGAACAAGTACGCCCTGACCGAGGCGATGCGCATCCCGTTCGCCGAGGGGACGACCGCGAGTGGCGGCGGAAGGCGGCGTGCGGCACCGCACGCCGTGCAGGTGATTTCGCCATCCACCGAAGTTACGCTGTTCAATCCGACGACGGACGACGCGCGCGCGAAGATGCAAGTGATCAATGCCGGGGGCGCGATCGTCGAGCGCGATGTCGTCGTCTCGGCGCGTCGAACAATCACACTGACCGACGCCGCTTCACCTGTGCCTCTCGCGCATATCGTGCTGGTGCCAATTCGCGGACAACTGATCGTCACGGCGCATGACTATCGCACGGCCGACAAAAGCATCGGGAGCGCCGTGCCGGTGGTTTCCGCCACGTCGGGATTGCGGGTCGGACAGTCCCAGATCTTCGCGGATCTCGACGATTCGACTTCATCGACGATTGCGGCCTCGACGCCGAACACCTTCCGCACGAGCTACGGTTTCGTCGAGTCGTCAGGCGCGAAGGTGACTGTGCGGGCGAGCGTTGTCATCAGCGATCCGAAGTCGATCGCCAGCGCCGTCCTCGCGCGCGACTTCACGCTCGCGCCGCGGCAGCAGTTGGTGCTCGCTGAGCTCGTGCGATCGATCGTCGGCACATCGCGCGATTCTGCGTACAGCGATTTGCACGGGCTGCAACTGCGCATCGATGTCATGAGCGGCAACGGGTCGGTCGTTCCATTCGTCATCATCACCGACAACGGCAGCGGCGATTCGGTGGTTCGGCTGGAGTAATTGCTCGACTGAGAAAGTGGGCGTCACGTCCGCTCCACTTGTCAGGCCGGCGCCACGGCTCGCCCGGTCGACGCCCCGCGTCGATCGCGACGGGCGATCTCGACGGCGACGGTATGCTCGATCTCGCGTGGTCAACCGCGGCTCGAACTCCGTCTCCATTCTGCGTAACGGAGGTCAGCGGTTCGAGTCCGCAGGGCCTACCAGGGTTGCTGCTTGATCGTCCTCGGGTTCGCTGCGGGGGCCACGCTCATGGATTCGCGTTTGCTCGTTTGAAGCGTCATCCCATTCCGAGCGTCCAGGCGTGGAACCGATGCGCGTTGATCGCGGACAGAACGGTGGACCACGCGAGAGGTCGGCCGAGCGCGCTACTTGTAAACCTTGCCGTCCTTCACCACGTGCACGATGTTGCGCAGCGCCGTCATGTCGGTCAGCGGATCGCCATTCACCACGATGATGTCTGCGAGCTGCCCCGCGGCGATCGTTCCCAGCTTCGGCTGCTTAAGCAGTTGCGCGGGCCAGTAGGTCGCCGCGCGGATCACGTCCATGGGAGCCATGCCGAGGTCGACCATCGTCTTCAGTTCGCGCCAGGTGGAGTCGTAGTGAAAGTTCAGCGGGATGCCGGAATCGGTCCCCACGATGATGGTCACGCCGGTCTCCCGCAGCTGGCGGAACTTGTTCGCCAGCGTCGGGACGCGGCGCGGTGTGAGCGCAAAGTACGACAGCTGCGAGATGTTTCGAAGCGAGTCACGCACATCTTTGTACATCGCCGGAGGCAGGTCCTTCTTCAGTCGCTGGTCGTCGAGTCGTTCCGGAAAGCGCAGCGTGTAGTCGTATAGGAAGAGTCCCTCCATGGTCGGGTCCCAGTAGAGGGTGGCGTTCCGCTCGCGCAGCATCTGCAGGATGTCTTCTTCGTAGCCGGCCTTGGTCGCCAGGCCGGTGTGCTCGAAGCAGTCCACACCCGCTTTCAGTCCTCTGCGGATTTCTTCCGAGCGATGAGCGTGCGCCACCACCGTCTTTCCGCGCTTGTGGGCCTGGTCGACGATGGCGTTCACTTCCTCCTGGGTCATCTGATCCTGATCGATCAGCTTGATGACGTCGGCGCCGCCATCCACCACGATGTCGACCTTTTTGCGCGCGTCGTCGACTCCGTTGATCGCCCAGCGGAACTTCGCTTCCAGCGGCGGCGAGGTGTGCTGCAGGAATGGGCCGGAGACGAACATGCGCGGCCCGGGGATCTCGTCGCGATTGATCCGATTCTTCACCGCCACGATGTCCTCGAGGGGTGCTCCGAGATCGCGCGCCGTCGTCACCCCGGCCATCAGCAACTCTTTGGCAGAGATCGGCATCACCACGTCGCGCCACTGGGACGGATAGGTCTCGAACCAGTGGGTGTAGTCGCCGTGTCCGAGGATCATCAGGTGGACGTGCATGTCCATGAGGCCGGGCATCATGGTGTAGCCGTTGGTGTCGATGACCTTCGCGCCGGCGGGGATGGCCACGGAGGACTCCGGGCCGACCGCGCGAACGGTATTCCCCTCGATCACGATCACCGCGTTGTCGATGGGCGGTCCGCCGTACCCGTCGATGACGCGGCCGCCGGCTAGAACGAGCGTCTGACCGGAGGCAAAGGTGGCGAGGAGAAGGCAGGTGAGAACCATCAGTGCGGGTTTCATGTGGCGCATTATCCCCCGCCGGGCTCGCTCGCGGAAGGTCCAGAAAATACAGAAGGGCATGACATCCGAATACCATCCGGTGTGAGGAAGCCGATGCTGAAAAAACGAAAACTGGGAAGTCAGGGTCTGGAAGTCTCGACGATCGGCCTGGGCTGTATGGGAATGAGCCAGTCGTACGGCGTCGCCGACGAGGGCGAGTCGATGGCCACGTTGAGCCGGGCCATCGAGCTCGGGGTCACCTTCTTCGATACGGCGGAGGTGTACGGTCCTTTCGTCAACGAGGAACTGGTGGGGCGCGTGTTGCAGGGCCGCCGCGATTCCATCGTGATCGCCACGAAGTTCGGTTTTCGGATCGAAGACGGCAAGATGAACGGTCTGAACAGTCGCCCCGAGCACATCCGGGAAGCGGTGGAAGGATCGCTGAAGCGGCTGCGCACCGATCGAATCGATCTGCTGTATCAGCACCGGGTCGATCCATCAGTGCCGATCGAAGACGTCGTCGGCGTGATGGCGGAGCTGGTGCGCCAGGGGAAGGTCCGGTTCCTCGGCTTGTCCGAAGCGGGGGAGAAAACCATCCGGCGCGCGCATGCGGTGCATCCGATCACCGCGCTGCAGAGCGAGTACTCGCTGTGGGAGCGGAACCTTGAGCCGCGGATCATCCCGACGCTGCGCGAGCTGGGGATCGGCCTCGTACCATTCAGCCCGCTGGGCCGCGGTTTCCTGACCGGCAAGGTCCAGCGCGCCGAGGAGTATCCGGAGGGCGATTACCGGAAAAATGACCCGCGCTGGCAGGGTGCGAACTTCGACGCCAACATGCGCGCCGCGTCGGTGGTGCGAGAGGTTGCCGAGAAAAAGGGAGTGAAGCCGGGACAGGTCGCGCTGGCCTGGCTGCTGAGCAAAGGGGAGGACATCGTTCCGATCCCGGGAACGAAGCGGCGCATCTATCTCCAGGAGAACGTCGAGGCGGCGTCGATCGCGCTGACGCCTGCAGAGGCGGAGCAACTCGCCGCCGCGCTGCCGATCGCCGGACCGCGTTACAACGAGAAGGCCATGGCCACCATCGATCGCTGAGGCGGCACGAACAGCGCCCTCATCCCCAACGTGGGAGATTGCCTTTCGTAGCGCCGGCATCCTGCCGGCCGGGATCTCGCCCAGTAGCGCCGGCTGGATGGTCTGCCCCCCAAAACTGGTCCAGGCATTTTGCCGGTAGCGGCTTCCACAGCGTTTCTGTCGCCCGCTACTCGGGCTCACTTCTGACTGGGGTCCGCAATCCCCCGGCTGGCGCCGGGGGCTACATTCTTGCGCCCGCTGACGCGGGCTGATCACGGACAGATTTGAGGTTCCTACCCTTTGATTCCATCAGCGGGCGCGCTCGCAACCCTGCATAAAACTGGGAGTTTCTTGGGAGATCCCCTATCTAAGGCAGCCGATCCTCGGTTCCATCGCATCTGCGCGGTGTCTGCCTACTTCTTCGCCGGTCCGTCGAGCACGATGAAATCGAGACTGCCGTAGGACCTCATCTGCCGGCATACCGAGTGGCCGGAGGGGACGTCGTCGGTGGTGTACGCCGAGTTTCCTTCGATGGTGCGCACGAACTTCGGCAGGGCCTGCGTCACCACGCCGGTGTGATGCCACTCGTCGCGTTTGCCGCCGCGCCGCAGCAGCAGCAGGCTGCCGGTGGGGACGCGCGAGAGGTCGCGCATGGCTTTCTCCCCGCTGACGAATCGCTTTTGGCGGATGGCATCCTCCGCCAGACGATGGCAGTTGGTGTGGTACTCGATCGGAGGGTCGGTCTCCAGCGTCGCCGCCGCCTGACCGACCACCGTGCTGACGAAACCCGCGCACCACGCGCTCTGCCCCGCCGGCAGTTTCAGATCTCGAGGGCGCTGGTCGCCGTGGAGATACAGCCGGACCCATGGGCCGCGATTCTGTCCGCCCACCTCCCGTGCATGATTGCGCAGGTGCTGCAGTGCGTACGCCGCGACCATCTGCCCCATGGTGGCCGTTCGAGGAGGATCGATCCGTCGCAACGCCTCAGCCATCGTCCGGGTCAGCATTGCGTAGGTCTGCGGGTCGACCTCACCGGTGACCGGCAGCACGCCCGTTCCACCTTGAAAGTCCTTGACGGCCTGCTCGGTGGCATAGCCAAACTGGCCATCGATCATCACGTCATAGTGGTTGAGACAGAGCCACTCCTGAAGAAGCCGGGCCGTCTCACCGCGGCGGCCGCGACGGAAGGAAGTGTCGATGTGAAGCGTCGTTTCGTTTCCTGCCACCAGAGTCATGGTGCGGCGTGCCAGCATGGGTGCCATCGGTCGTTCCCCCGGAAGATGCGGCGCGCATGATGACGCAGAACCGGGTCGAGGATCGAACCGGAGCCGGGTTTCGAAACTCCCTTTCGAAGATCTCGACGGCCGCAATACAATTCGCGCATCGCAATTCGCGCATCGCGCATCGGGGGGTGTCATGCCCATATTGGTTACAGGTGGAACCGGAACGGTCGGCAGTGAAGTGGTCCGTCAGCTCATTGCCCGGGGGGAAGACGTTCGGGTGCTGGTTCGATCCGAGGAAAAAGCGAAAGGACTGCCGAAACCCGCGCACGGCGTGGTCGGTAATCTCGACGATCGAGCGTCTCTCGACCGGGCCATGAAGGGAGTGGACAAAGTCTTTCTCCTCACGCCGATCAGCGAGACCGAAGGGCAGGAGGGAATCCGCGCGGTGGAGGCGGCCAAGGCGGCCGGCGTCCGCCACATCGTCTTCATGTCGGTGCATGACGTGGAGAAGTGCCCGCAGGCGCCGCACTTCCAGTCGAAGATCGAGATCCAGGCTGCCATCGAGAAGAGCGGCATCCCGTACACCTTCATCATGCCGAACAATTTCTATCAGAACGATGTCTGGTTCCGGCAGGCCATGCTCGACTACGGCGTCTATCCGCAGCCTTTCGGCGACCTGGGACTCTCGCGCGTGGACTCGCGCGACATCGCCGAGGCGGTGGCCAATGCGCTGACGCAAACGGGACATGCCGGCAAACGCTATGCGCTGGTCGGTCCCGATGCGCTCACCGGAAGCCAGACTGCTTCGATCTGGGGTCAGGCGCTGGGCAAGGAGATTCATTACGGCGGAAACGATCTCGATGCGTGGGAGAAACAGGCCAAACAGGGACTGCCTGGTTGGATGGTCGACGACTTCCGGATCATGTATGACTTTTTTCAGCGCCAGGGGCTTGCCGCGACCATCGACGATCTGACGCAGACGCGGAAGATCCTCGGCCGCGAGCCGCGGAAGTTTGAAGACTACGCGCGCGAGAACGCCCGCGCGTGGACACAGCAGGAGTCCTGACACCGAGTCGACCCGTCAGTGTTGGAACGGTGCGCAGGCGCCGAAGGCCTTGTCCGTGGGCTCGCCGGGGCAGGCGTTCGTCAGCGCTGGCCGCGACCCTTCCCGGCGATCATGAGCGCCACGCCGCCGGCGATCAGGACGGCGCTGATCGCGGGATGCACTTTCTGGCGGTCGACCGTTTCGACTCCGATCGACAAGCCTCCCGCTTCCACGCCATGGCGCTGGCGTTGCGGAATGGCGATGAATAGAGAAGCCACGCCCACGACGAGAAGGACGATTCCGACCATGAATAAGGGTTTCATATCGGCATTCTACGGCTCACCGGCATTCAAACGGGTCCGCCACCTAGAGCCTGCGCGTCAGAACGTTTTGGAGCGTGATCCTGGCGGAGCCTTGGGCAACCAGCGCGGCCGGCCGTGCCGGCCCGGCTAGTCGTTCCGGGCGGTTCCGTGAAGGGTTACCGTCGAGCCGGAGAGAGCGCCGCGTTTGAAGATCAACCGGGCGTCGCCGAGGACGATGGTCTGTCCCTCCAGCAATGGGGCGGTGCCTGCGAGCTTTGCGCCCTCCAGAAACGTTCCGTTCTTGCTGTCGAGGTCTTCGATGCTGGCGCTGTCGCTGCGCACGGTGATGCAGGCGTGGCGGCGGGAGACGGTGACGTCGTCGACCTGAACGTCGGCGGTGGCGTCCCGTCCCAGCACGTTGGCCCCCTCATAAAGCGAAAGCTCATCTCCTTGAAACACGACGATGGCGCTGCGGGTGGACTCTTTCGGTCTGGGCGCCCCCGACAGTTCACAACAGAATGCGTACCCGAACGCGCGGACGGTGCGGATGAAGCGCGGGTTGCGGACATCGTCGCGGAGCGCGGAGCGCAATTCCTTGACCAGACCGGCGAGATTCGATTCCTCGACGAAGGTCTGCGGCCATACCTGTTCCTGTAGTTCGTCCTTCGACAGAGCGCGGGGACTGTGGCTGACCAGCACTTCGAGCAGGCGAAAAGCTTTCGGAGAGAGATGGACCGGTTGCGAGCCGTCCAGCAGCGCGCGCCTTTCGGAGTCGAACACGAAGCGGTCGAAGGTCAGGCTCACCGCTGGGCATTATCGCGGATCGATGGGCCGGACGGTGAGGCTGCGTATGGGAACCAACGGCTTCTACATCTCGTCGAGCAGGGAACGGAGGCGCGCTTTCCGGCGTTCGGCGAACACGGCCACTACCGAATCTTCCACCGGGGCTGGCTGCGACCGGGCGATGGCCTCGGGTGCGAAAGCCGTGGTCGGAGTGTCCTGTTGGTCCTCCGTCGCTGCCAGACCGAGGGCCACAATTCGCCTGAGGGTGAGCCGTTCCAGCGTTTCCTTGACCGATCGCGCGCGCATATTGATGTCCTCTTCCAGCATGGAAACCAGAAGGTCCTGGAGGTTGGGGGGAAGCATTGAATTGAGCTGCACCACATCACGGGTTCGGATGCTCGCGTGTTTGGAAACCACGGCGGCGATGCTGTCGGCGGCGAAGAGATCCTCTCCGGTCAGGCAGTAATAGAGGATGAGCCCGATCGCGTAGATGTCGCTTCTCTCGTCCAAAGCTCCGCCGGAAAGCTGCTCCGGGCTCATGTAAAACGGAGTGCCCATCACTGCGCCGCTGTGGGTCAGCGCCGGCTCTTCGCTGGCCCGGGCCAGTCCGAAGTCCAGAACGAAGACGTCACCCTCGGTGTCGATCATCACGTTCTCCGGCTTGAGGTCGCGGTGGATGATGCCCTTGCTGTGGGCGTGGGCGACGGCGCGACAGATCTCCACGAGGATGGAGACGGCATCCTCCGGGGTCAGTACCTGACGCCGCTGCACCACCGACCGCAGCGTCGATCCGTCGATGTAATCCATCGAGAAATAAGGAAAGGCGCCCATCGTCCCGACCTCGTGGACAGACACGATCCGAGGATGGCGGAGGCGTGCAGCGATGCGCGCCTCCCGCCGGAAGCGCTCGATGAACTGAGAGTCCTGGCTGCGGTACTCCGGGACGATCTTCAATGCGACATTCCTGTCCAGAGTGCGTTCGCGCGCCTTATACACAGCACCCATGCCGCCGCGCCCGAGCAGAGACTCGACGGCATAGCGTTCGTTGAACGCGCGGCGGATGGATTCGAGCTCGGGATCGATCCCCGTTCTGCTCACGGTGAGGTTCTCGTTGAGGACACCGCCACAACCATCGCAGTAGCGGGCGTTGTCGCGGTTTTCCTGATTGCAGAGGCTGCAGATCATGACGGTCTCCGGTGGCCGGCGCGGCCGGCGAGCTGGTCTGGCCTGATTTCGGCCAATGTCTGGATCGAATGTTTGCTGGCGCGCACCGGCGAGGGCCCCCACGGCGTCATCGAAGCAGGAAGATCCCGGTGCCGCGGTGTGATTGGTCGTGAACCCGACATTGCCATCCTTCCTAACGTTGCGCGTGCGAGCGCACGCCATGCAGGTAATAGAACGTCATGAAACCGGCGTACAACAGGAACAGCCAGGAGAACATCAATGGCGGGTTGTTGATCGTCCCCATGACCAGCGCCCATCTCTGGGAAGACGGCTCGTTGAGGCACATGAAGGCGGTGTCCCGGAGGTCCTCCCAGCGGCTGTTCGAGATCAGGATGATGATCAGGGCGATGGTGAAGAGGGCACCGCTCCGCATCATGCGGGTGTGCGCCCAGCGCGAGTTTTCGGCTCGCAACTTCCACGACGCGGCCGTGCTGGCCAGGAGAAGGGCGGTGATGATGAGGAGCTCGAACGAGAAGAAGGCGGTCAGTCCGAGGGGGCTGAGCACGATGGCCATGGCCAGCAACGGGAGGATGCAGAGGTGAACGATCATGGCAGACGCGAAGATCCCCAGCGCATCTCCCCAGAAGCGGGCCGAGGGCGTGATCGGCGCGGTGTCCATGAGGTCCGCGGTCAAGGCGGTCTCAGACTTTCTGCGATTCGCTCCGAACAGCATGCACGCGGCGACCATGATGAAAAGGTGCATCACGAACGCGAGCAGCGCGAACATTGCCGCAGACGACAGCGTGAACTCGGGAGCCTGGCGGAAGACGCTCTCGGAGGTGAAGATGGACCCGCCAATGGCTGCAACTCCTGGTGGGCGGACCATCATCAATACGGTGTCGTACAGCAGCAACACCGCGACGAGGGAGACTCCGAACACCCAGTTTGCCGACCGGATCGAAGTCAGGATGCGGTACCGCGCAACGGCTAGACAGGGCATCGCCACCTCAACAGAAGGGAAGAGGACACTGCAAAGAGCAGGATGGCCACGACGGCCGCTGGTAGCGCGGCAGGCGTCTTCGCGCTCATCAGAGAGACGGCAATCACGCAGGAACCGCCAAAGACGGGAAGCAGCATCGACTCGTCGCTGGAGATCGTTACCAGGAGCGTCCCCATGGCGCTGGTGGCCAGCGAGGAAACCATCGCTACCAGAAAGACTCGTCCGCTCGCCGGCCAATGATGGGTCAGCGCGGCAAGACCGGACATGACAATCAACGATGCGGTCATCCCAGCCAGAAACCCATAGATGGTCGCGGCGAAAGCGACCGCCTGCGGCCGCGCGGCGAGGAGAAAGAAGCTGACGCTGCGATTGGCCATCTCCCGTCGGAAAATCCAGAAGCCGCCTGCACCTGCGGCCAGTGATGCCATGGCCATGGCGATCTCCCCACCCATCAAGGCGGCCGCAGCGGGGGAGATCCGCGCGTCGAAGGACATCGGATACGCCGCCTGACCTCTCGCCAGCGAAACTGCGCTGATGGCAAGGAGCGGAGAGAGGAGCATCACGGAGGGCGCCAGGAGGAGAGCGAAGAGAAACTTCTCCCGGGCGCTCCTTAGAATGGCGTAGCGAAGTAGGGCGATCATGCCTCCACCTCCTCTTCTTCCTCGACCGCTTTGGCGAACTCCTGCTCGAGCGTGGTCCGCTGGGGGCTCACTTCGCAGACAGAAACCCCTCTCGATACCAGCTCGGCGATCCAGCGGGCGCGCTCGGCGGGGGAGAGATCCCCTTCGAAGTCCAGCGAGTTTGCCGAACGGGCCACCACCTCTCCCGACGCGTTGCCGGGAAGGGTGATCTGTCCGCCGAGGGTGGTCACGCGCCAGCGGGTGGTGGAGCGCATCTGGCGGCGGAACCCGGCGATGTCGCCGGAAAAGATCACGTTGCCCGCTTTGATCACCACCAGCTCGTCGCAGATCTCCTCGAGGTCCGCCAGCACGTGGGAGGAAAGGAACACGGTCTTTCCCCGTTCCCGCAAAAGGCGAAGGAGCTCTTTCAACTCCACCCGCGCGTGAGGATCGAGGCCGGCCGCCGGCTCGTCGAGCAACAAAAGGTCGGGATTGTGAATCAGGGCCCGGGCCAGGCCCACGCGCTGCTGTTCGCCGCGGGAGAGAGCGTTCAACCGGCGATCGGCCAGATCCTCGGTCCGTGTGAGCTGGATGGCCGTATCGATACGGCGAGCGCGGTCACTGCGCCGGATGTCATAGAGGTCGGCAAAGATGTCGAGGTACTCGCGCAGGGTGAGCGACCAGGGGAGCTCGAAGGAATCCGGCAGAAATCCGATGCGACGGCGGATCTCGTAGGCGTGCTCCCGGACATCGAGACCGAACACCCGGCACACGCCGTCGTCGGGCCGCATCAGCGTGGAGACGATTTTGAGCGTGGTGGTTTTCCCTGCGCCATTGCGACCGATGAAGCCGGTGATCGTCCCTTTGGTCACGGTGAAGGATGTGTCGCGCAGTGCGGTGACGTTCCCGTACCGTTTGAGCAGATTCTCGCCGACGATGGCAGTCTCACTCATGAGCGTTTCTCCTCAGTTCCAGCCGCACCTGCGGCGACCACGAGACGTCTTTTTCGGCCCGGTCCACGGTCACGGTGACGATGCCTCCGTCGGGCGCGATCTCACTCAGCGAATGCAGCGGGATGAGGTAGGACGCCCTTCCCAAGTTCAGAACCTCGCTCGAGAGCACTGCGGTCACCTTTCCCCCGGGACCGGCCACGGTCACCTGTTTCGCGCGAAGGGTGAAATCGATCTCGATCGTGAGTCTGCTCTGGGCGGTCTTCAAGGCGGCCGGCAGAGAAAAATCGCAGGTGAGCTGTCCGTTGGGTGATGGGCGCAGAGTTCCTAACATGCTGAAGGGAAGCGCCGCTGCCGCGCTGATGGCAGGTTCCGTCCAGACCACGGTGCTGGTTCGCTGGCGATTCTCCTCGATGAGCAAGATGCGGGTCCTGGCCTGGAAAGGCCCGAGACGACCGCTCTCCCAGGCCCATCGCGCGAAGATCGGCGCAAGGAGTGTTCCTGCAAAAACGGTTGCCGAGCCGGAGTTCGAACCGTTCAGGTGTCCCTGACCGCCATAGTTGCGGCCGTTCCATTCCCACTCCGCGGAAACGTAGTTCGCCGGGTTCGGACTCTGATAGTCGAAGACGAGCTTCTTCGCGTCGCGGCTGCGGATCCGGATGGAAACGGGTTGTTCCAGTTCGCGCCGAACCGTCCACCTCGACGTGGAATCCCACGCGCTCCTGCCAAGAAGCATCATTCCATGTCCCGGTGCCGTCTCCGAAGTCCGCACCTCGGCGTCTTCCAGAACGTTTCCGATCCCGGCGACGGCTGTGCGCAGCTCAGAT
>JBKJQB010000054.1:0-5449 GCA_046594105.1 Thermoanaerobaculia bacterium | reverse complement strand
TCCGTGGTTCCACGCGCACCCCAGCCAATTTCAGAAACGGCTCAGCCACCTGCGCCAGCACGCTTCTGGTTTCGTGGGTCGAGTACCCACCGATGGCGCAGGTGGCTGAGCCGTTTCTGAAATTGGCTGGGGTGCGCGTGGAACCACGGACGCGCCGCAAGCACGACACTCCGGGCGGTTACGGGGTGGCACCCTGTGCTCAGACACTCTCGGTTGTGGACATCGCGACGCGTCGCGAGACAAACATCGCCCTGCCACCTGGCGGCTGCGCGGACGGCTTCTCATGGGCCCCTGACGGCGTGAGCTTCGCGTTCCGCAATACCTCTGGCGATGCCGTGGAGCTCTGGGCTGGAGGCCGTGACGGCACGACGCACCGGATCGGCAATTTGCGGCTCAATCCGATGCTCGGCAGCTCGCTGCAGTGGGCGTCGGACAACAAGACCCTTCTGGTCAAACTCGTCCCCGACGACATCGGCGCGGAGCCGGCCGCAGCGGCCGGAACCGAGGGCCCACGCATTCAGGAATCGACGGGAGGAGGCGAGTTCAGCACCTATGAGGCGCGGGACACGCTGCGAAACCAGGCCGATGCGGCACTCTTCGAGTATTACGGCACCAGCCAGCTCGCGCTCGTCGATGTCGGGACTGGCGCGATCACCAAAGTCGGCGCGCCCGCAGTCCTGAGCGAAGTGGAGATCGCACCCGACGGCGAGCACATCCTGGTCACGTCGATCCGTAAGCCGTACTCCTATTCGGTGACCTACGGTCGCTTTGCGCATGACGTCGAAGTCTGGAACCGCTCCGGGAAACAGACGCCGCTCGCGCAGTTGCCGGTCGCGGATCACGTGCCCATTCACGGCGTGCCCACCGGTCCACGCAACCACGAGTGGCGCCCTACCGAGCCGGCGACGCTGGTGTGGGCCGAGGCGCTCGACGGCGGAGACTGGAAGGCGAAGGTTCCGGCGCGCGACAAGGTGCTCATGCAGATCGCGCCGTTCACGGCAAACCCCGTCGAGATCGCGCGCACGGAGCAGCGATACTCAGGGCTCGACTGGAGCGAGCGACGCGGTGTCGGTCTGCTCCAGGAGTACGACGACAACCGGCACTGGCGGCGCACCTTCCTCATCGACGCCGATCACGCCGAGACGAAGCCGCGGGTGATCTGGGACCTCTCGAGCGACGAGTCTTATGAGAATCCCGGTCAGCCGGTCTATCGCGTCCTGCCGAACGGCCAGTGGGCGGTACGTCAGAAGGACGACACGATTTTCCTGAGCGGCCAGGGGGCATCGACGGCGGGCGACCGTCCGTTCCTCGACAGTTTTGATCTTCGTACCGGCAAGTCGCGACGCCTCTTCCGCACCGGCCGGGACGCGTACGAATCCTTCCTGTCCTTCGCCGGCGACGCCACCAACGCGCTTCTCACATGGCGCCAGACCCCCACGGAACCGCCCAACCTCATGCTGCGCACGCTCGGAGCACCGCTGCGGACCTCCGCCCCAGGCGAGGCAACGGTGGCCTCGACGGCGCGCGCCGTGACGCACCTTCCCCACCCCACGCCCGCCGTGCGCGCCATCAAGAAACGGCTGGTGACGTACAAGCGAAAGGATGGAGTGGAGCTCTCGTTCACGCTCTACACCCCGCCAGACTACAAGGAGGGTACGCGCGTACCGGCGATCCTCTATGCCTACCCACTCGACTACGCCAACGCCAAGACTGCCGGTGAGATCAGCGGCTCCGAGCAGTACTTCACCCGCTTACGCAACTATCAACTTCTGCTTCTCTCCGGATACGCGCTCATCGACAATGCGGCATTTCCGATCGTGGGGGACCCGCAGAAGGCCTATGACACGTACATCGATCAGCTGGTGGATGACGCCCAGGCCGCGGTGGACAAAGCGGTGGAGCTCGGAGTGGTCGATCGCGACCGCATCGGCGTGACCGGTCACAGCCACGGCGCGATGATGACCGCGAACCTCATCGCCCACACCGATCTATTCCGAGCTGGCGTGGCCACCAGCGGCGCCTACAACAAGACGCTGACGCCGTTCGGTTTCCAGAACGAGCGCCGCTCGGTGTGGAACGCGCAGGATGTCTATCTCAAAGTCTCCCCCTACTTCTTCGCCAACAAAATGCACGCTCCACTGCTCATCGTCCACGGTTCCGACGACGCCAACCCGGGGACGACCCCGCTCCAGTCCGAACAGCTCTTCCAGGCCATCCGCGGCAACGGCGGCGTGACCCGTCTGGTCATGCTGCCGCACGAGCCGCATTGGTATTCGGCCATGGAATCCAACGAACATCTCGCCTACGAGGAGCTGCGATGGTTCGACAAGTATGTGAAGAACGGGGTGCCGAAGAAGCGCGAGTGACGCACTTCGCTCATCGCGCGTTTGGCCGCAGCCGTCACGCCGTTCGCACGGGGGTGATGGTTCGTTGATATCCCGGATGTGCCGATCGGACCGCTACTTTGCGGAATGCCTGCTGTCCCGGAATGAGTCTCAGGCCAGCGATGCCTCGGTGATCTCAGCCCCTTCGGCTCGAGGGTTTCGTTGCACGAACTGGAGAATTGATTCCAGAGTGATGACGCCCTCGACACGGTTGGCTTCTTCGCGACTGACGACGGGGAGCAGACCCGGGCTCTGGCGAAATCGATCGAGCGCGATCTCGAGCGAGTGATCGGCATGAACATGTACCCACTCCTGGATCAACAGCATGGTGATCGGCTTGTCGCCGGAGCCGGAGCTCACGCTCTCCTCGATGGCCTGACGTGTCACGAGCCCGATGATCTTCCTGCCGCTGCCGACGAGAAAACAGGACGAACGGTCGTCCACGATGAGCTTCCATGCATCATTCACCGATGCGGTTTCAGGAAGGAAGGGCGGATTTGGTTTCATGAAGTCGCCCGCGCGCAACGTGCTGGTGGCGAATCGCGTCGCCGGTCCGGGCAGATGCACGTGATCGAGCTCGAGCAAGGCGTGATAGACGGGCTTCTGCTGAAAACGACTGGAGATCAGGTAGCTGAGCAGGTTCGCCACCATCAGTGGCACCAGGATTTTGTAATCCTGCGTGAGCTCGAAAACCATGAAGACCGACGTCATGGGCGCACGGATGATGCCCGCAAAGAGAGCGCCCATTCCGACCAGCGCGTACGCCCCCGGACTGCCCGTGGGAAAGGGGGCGAACGCGTGCATTCCCATTCCCACCGCACCGCCGGCCATCGCACCGATGAAGAGGCTCGGCGCGAAGATTCCGCCGGCGTTTCCCGAGGCATAAGAGACGATCGTAGCGACCAGTTTTGCGCCACAGAGGATGAGCAGCATCTTCCAGGCAAGGGCGCCATCGAGGGCCTGATCAACGTGTTCATACCCGACGCCCAGCACCTGCGGCACGAAGAGCAGCATAATTCCTATGCCCAGCCCTCCGATGGCAGGTTGCAGGCTCCGGCTCCACGCTGGCATTCGGAGAAAAAGCTTCCGTGAACTGAGCAAGCCCTTGCAGAAAATGACGGAGAGGATCCCGCCGACGACACCGAGGATGGCATAGCCGATCAACTCGGCGGGGTTGGCAAGTTGGTAGGCCGGTACTCGAAACAGGGTCTCTTCGCCGAGGATGGAGCGTTCGACGATGACGGCGGTCACGGAAGCCACCACCGTGGACCCGATCAGCGCGGCGTTCATGTCTCCGATGATCTCTTCGAGCGCGAACAGGACAGCTGCCACAGGCGTGTTGAAGGCTGCTGAGAGTGCCGCGGCGGCGCCGATGGGAATGAGGCTTTTCACGCGCGCAGGCGGAAGGCGCAGCCAGCGCCCAAGGACCGACGCAATGCCAGCACCGATCTGCACGGATGGGCCTTCGCGGCCCATGGAGTGACCGGACCCGACGCACAGCGCGCCGGTGAGAAATTTTCCGAACACCACCCGCGCCGGAATCACTCCGTTGTGGAGGTGATACGCCGCCTCCGTCTGAGGCACGCCGCTGCCGCGGGCGTCGGGAAAGAACTTCGCCAGAAGATAGCCGGTCACCAGGCTGACCAGGGTGGGTACGGCCAGCAACCGCAGCGGGGACGGCGCGGACCCGAACAGAAGATGCTTCGTCCCTTCGATGGCCAGTGTAAAGAGCACCGCGGAGAGACCGCCGAAGACTCCGAGCAGAATGGTCAGCGCGAGAAACACCTGGTTCTCGCGAAGGCGAAGTTTCTCGGTGGTGAGAAGCGCGCCGAACTTCATCGTTCGATGCCTTTGTATTTGCGACCGATGAGAAGAAGCGCGTGATCCAGTCCCTGGGGCTCGCCGCAGCTTCCGATCCCCTTCTCCTCGATTTTGAAGACGAGGTCTGCGCCGGTGCGGACGAGCTCTGGGTCCTGACGCAGTTTCGCCGGGGTGATCGTCAGCTTCAGGGCCATAGCCTCGTTCCGGAGTTGCTCTGATTCCGAAGGTTGCGAGGCCGGAACAAGCTGATCCTTGCCGGCACATTCCTCCAGATGTTTGACCGATTGATCGAGAGCGGCGTTCAGGCGCGCCGCGCGCTCCTGAACGGTGAGACGTGGCAGGAGTGGATCGCTCGATTGAATGAGGTGTGTGGTCTCCAGCAGCTGTGCCGTCGGCCTGGAGCTCGCGTCTAGTTCCAGAGCCAGCCTCAGGAAACGCTCCGCGGTCTTGTAATCACCGAGCCGGAATGATGATGCCCCCGCTCCCTGAAGCGCTTCGGCGTTCTGCGGATCGAGTCGGGCTGTTTCACTGAAATGCCGGAGGGCATGTGGGAGATCGCCGGCTTCCATGAACAGCTGGGCGATCTGGAGGTGAGCCACCGGGGTGTCCGGCGTATCGGCGCTGAGCGCAAGCAGCTCAGCCAGGGCGCTGCTTTCCTGTTTGCGATCGAGAAGCAGATGAATCAGCTCGAGCCGAAGTTGCCGTCTCCGTTCGTCGATCCTCTCTCCGGTCCAGGCTCCGTACAAGGCGTGACGGTAGTAAAGCAGAGCCTGGGGGATCTCTCGCCCTCGAGCGGACAGTCTCGCCAGCTCGAGGTTGATTTGAGGATTTTCCGGCGCAGCTTCCCGCAACCGCAGTAGCGCCAGTCTCGCCTCTTCGTCATGTCCGTTGGCGGCGAGAGCCCTGGCCAAAGCAAATGCATACTCACCGTTGTTTCGATCGGCGGTGGTTGCGTGGCGTAATGAAGTGATCGCGGCATCGGGAGCCTTGTTCGCCAGCTCGCGCTCTCCCTGCCGATACCAGTAGGCGGCAATCCGCGAGTCACGCTGCCGGTTGAGCCCGGCCATCTGCCTGGTGAACAGATACGCTGGCAGCGCAGCCACGGCGAGTAACACCAGCATCAGCAGTTCCCGGTGGACCAGCTGAAACTCTCGTTCGTCGCTGCAAGACCCGCAGACTCCTCCCGACAATGGCTTTTGGCATTTCGGGCAAAGAGCGGTTACGTTCAAACTGGAACTATTCTA
>JBKJQB010000367.1:0-8467 GCA_046594105.1 Thermoanaerobaculia bacterium | reverse complement strand
TGCGCTCTCTCGGCCTCTCCCTGACTGAGGTGACCCTTCCACCTTCCAAACTCGGGTACGTGACCATCACCATTGTTCCCCTGGATGATCCTTCCGGAGACTTCTGGACCGCGTATGCCAGCAGCGTCGATCTCCGCAGTGGAGACAGCTGGCTTCAGAACTCAACACGGGAACGGTGAGTGAGGCACCGCGACTGGCGGCGGAAACCTCGCGCTAGAACTGCTGCAGCACTCGCAGGTCGTTCTCGAACAGCGTGCGGATGTTCGGGATGTCGAACTTGATCATGGCCACACGATCGAGTCCCAGGCCGAAGGCGAAGCCGCTCCACTCCTCAGGATCGATGCCGACGTTGCGCAGCACCTGAGGGTGGATCATCCCGCAGCCGAGGATCTCCATCCAGCCAGTGTGGGAGCAGGTACCGCAGCCGGAGCCCTTGCAGAAGACGCAGGACATGTCGACTTCCGCTGACGGCTCGGTGAAGGGGAAGTAGCTCGGGCGCATGCGCATCTTGAGGTCCGGCCCGAAGAGGCGCTTGATGAAGTGCTCCAGCGTGGCGCGGAGGTGCCCGATGTGAATCCCCTTGTCCACCAGAAGCCCCTCGGCCTGGTGAAACATCGGCGACCGGCGCATGGTGATCTCATCGCGACGATACACGCGGCCGGCCGACAGAACGCGCAGTGGCGGCTTCCACTTTTCCATGGAGCGGATCTGCGTGTTGGACGTATGGGTTCGCAGCAGCAGGCCTTCCACATCCAGAAAGAAGGTGTCCTGGGTGTCGCGTGCGGGATGGTCCGGGGTGAAATTCAGCGCCTGGAAGTTGTACCAGTCGGTTTCCAGCTCAGGGCCGGGATCGATCGAATAGCCCATCTCGCGGAAGACCTCTTCCATCTCCCGGCGGACGATGGTGATGGGATGCAGATGCCCGAGGCGGGGAGTGCGGCCGGGGAGGGTGACGTCGAGCACGTCGCGCATTTCTTTGCGCGTCGCTTCTTCGGCGGAAACGCGCTCGCTCTTTTCCTTGAGTTCCGACTCCAGCCGGTCGCGCAGTCTGTTCAGCGCATCGCCAACGTCCTTCTTCTGCTCCTTCGGCACCTCTTTGAGGCGGGAGAACAGCGCGGGGATGAGGCCGCCCTTCCGACCGAAGTAGTGGACGCGGAGCGCATCGAGCGACGGCCCGTCGCTGGCGCCGGCCAGCGAGGCATCGAATTCACCGGAGATCTTCTGGATGTCGTCGAGCATGGGAGCCCCGTGGGGCGGGACATTCTAGCGTAGCGGGGTCGTGTCCATTCTGAGCAGGGGCAGTGCGCGCGGCGTCTGGAAGAGAGAAAACGACCTCGGAGGCAAAGCGCCGGAGGCGCGATTGACCTTAGCCCAGGACTTCAGTCCTGGGTTATGAGACCGCAACGCTCCGTAAGTCCCGGAGGGACGATTGAAGCCGTCTGGCGAAGAACATTTTCAATCGTCCCTCCGGGACTCCGTTGGTGATGACGCCCGATCCCAGGACTGAAGTCCTGGGCTAAGGTCAATCGCCCCTACGGGGCTAAAACTTACATGAACACCGGGAGTTTCCTGGAAGCCGGCGAAGCGCGGCGAAGGGCCCCGCGGAACTTGCATCGACCGGTACACGATGGTGCACGCTCACACGCTCCGGCGATTCGGGATGACAGAAACAAAAAAACGCGGGCCGAAGCCCGCGTTTCTAGAGTTCGAGAGGGTAAGGGTCAGGCGGTTTTCGTCGCTGCCTTGTTGGCCACTGCGGTCTTCGGCGCAGGCGCATTGTGCTTGTTGTTCTCCAGAGCTTTCTTTGCTCCGGCCACGATCAGGCTGAAGGCGGCGGCATCGCGGACGGCGATGTCTGCCAGCACCTTGCGATCGAGCAGCGAGCCGGCGGCGTTCAGCCCGGCGATCAACTGCGAGTAGGACATCCCGTTCATGCGTGCCGCGGCGTTGATGCGGGCAATCCACAGCGTGCGGAATTCACCCTTGCGATCCTTGCGGCCGGTGAAGGCTGCATTGAGCGCCTTTTCCACCTGCTGCTTCGCGATCCGGTGACCGCGCGACTTCATTCCCCAGTAGCCCTTGGCCAGCTTGAGAATTTTGGAGCGGCGGTTCTTTCTTTTGGGACCTCGTTTGACTCTCGGCATCGATATCTCCTCGTTGACTTCGTTTAGAGCGGCGGGGCCAGGAGGGAAATCGCCTCGGCGCGCTCGATGTGGGTGATCCGGGGAGGGCTGCTGCAGTCGCCGGCGTCAAAAAGCCAGCGATGCCCCGGGGTCTTACAGGTACGGAATCATCCGCCGGACGGTCTTCGCGTTGGCTTTGGAGACCTCGGTCTCGGCGGCGAGCGATGCTTTCCGGTTGGGCGACTTCTTCGTCAGGATGTGCGAGTGGAAGGCCTTGTTCCGCTGCAGCTTCCCCGTTCCCGTCTTCTTGAACCGCTTGGCGGCACCACGGTGTGTCTTCATTTTCGGCATAACTCGACTCCTAACTGGCTCAACTATGAATGAATTCCCACGGTTCCCGCCCGCTGGAGGGCGGCCGGAAAGCCGATTTTTGATGACGGGCGTTGACCGGCATGGCGGCCTCGCCGCCACCCGATCACTTGGTCGGCGAAATGATCATGGTCATCCGGTTTCCCTGGACGTCCGGATTCGGATTCTCAGCCGCTCCGTACTCCTTGATGTCCAGGAGCAGACGATCGAGCAGTTTCCGGCCGAACTCCATGTGGGTCATTTCACGGCCGCGGAAACGGATCGCCGCCTTGACCTTGTCCCCGTGCTGCAGGAATCGGATGATGTTGTTTTTCTTGAAATCGAAGTCGTGCTCGTCGATGCGGGGGCGGAACTGCACCTCCTTGACGACGATGACTTTCTGCTTTTTCTTGGCTTCGGTCTGCTTCTTCTTCTGCTGGAACTCGAACTTGCCGTAATCCATGATCTTGCAGACCGGTGGATTCGCGGTCGGGGAGATCTCGACGAGGTCGAGGTCCTTCTCGCGGGCCATGTCCTGCGCCTGCTGCAGAGGGACGATGCCGACCTGGCCACCTTCGGCGTCGATGAGGCGCACCTCAGGAATGCCGCGGATCAGGTCATTGATTCTCGATTCAGGTTCTGCGGGTCTACGATCGAATCTCGATCCTCTTCGTGGTGGGAAAATGCGGAAATCCTCCTATGGAAACGGTTGCATTTGACGGGAGATGGGCAGCAGTCCGCCCGTAGAAAAACGCGCGAACGATCGCCACCCGCCCTGCCGGTGAGGCGAAAATCTACGAATAAAACACTAGAAAGTCAACGCGCGCTCTGCGATCAGCCTGCGCGCCTCGACGAGGAAGTCGTCAATGGCCATCGATCCCTGATCGCCACCGCTGCGTTTGCGCACCGCTACGGTGCCCGCCGAGGCTTCCTTCTCTCCAACCACCAGCATGAACGGAATCTTGCTGAGCTGAGCCGTACGGATCTTCGCGCCGAGCTTCTCGTCGCTCTCGTCGATCTCGATCCGCAACCCGGCCGCGCGCAGTCTGCCGGCCACCTCCTGCCCATAGCCGACAAACTTTTCGGATAGCGGGAGGACGGTCACCTGGACGGGAGCCAGCCAGAGCGGGAACGCGCCGGCGAAGTGCTCGATGAGGATGGCGATGAATCGTTCGAACGAGCCGTAGATCGCGCGATGAAGCACGGCCGGTCGATGGGAGGCGTTGTCCTCGCCGATGTAAGTCAGGTCAAACCGTTCCGGAGCGTTGTAGTCGAGCTGGATCGTTCCCAACTGCCATTTGCGTCCGATGCTGTCGGAAACCTCGAAGTCGATCTTGGGTCCGTAGAAGGCGCCGTCGCCGGGCTTCAGCTCATAGGGTTTGCCGAGGGCGTCGAGCGCGCTCTTGAGCAGCGACTCGGCGCGATCCCAGAGTGCGTCGTCACCGATGCGCTGAGGCGGCCGGGTGGCGAATTTCGCGGTGTATTCGAGACCCACCGAGCCGTACACACGGTCCACCAGCGCCACGAACCGCTTCACCTCGTCCGGCACCTGATTCTCAAGGCAGTAGATGTGCGCGTCGTCCTGGGCGAACTGGCGCACTCGAGTGAGTCCGCTGAGGGTTCCCGATGCTTCATTGCGGTGCAGCACGTCCTGGGTGTGCAGCCGGAGCGGCAGGTCGCGGTAGCTGTGCCGCTTCATCCCGTAATAGAGATGGTGCGACGGGCAGTTCATCGGCTTGAGCGAGAAGTCGTGCTCCCCTGACTCGTTGTCGAGCACGAGGAACATGTTGTCCTTGTACTTGCCCCAGTGCCCGCTGATCTCCCACAGGCCCTTGTTGTAGAGGAGGGGAGTCTTGATCTCGACGTAGCCGTTCTCCAGGGTCATCTCCCGCATGGATTGCGCGAGGATCTGATAGAGCGTGGTCCCTTTAGGAGTCCAGAATGCCGCGCCCGGCGCGAAGGGATGGAAGTGAAAAAGGTCCAGCTCCTTGCCGAGTTTCCGGTGATCCCGGGCACGGGCCTGCTCCATCCTGGTCAGATATTCGTTGAGCTCTTTGTCATCAGCCCAGGCGGTGCCGTAGATGCGCTGGAGCATGGCGTTGCGCTCGTCGCCGCGCCAGTAGGCACCGGCAACGGAAAGCAATTTAAACGCTCCCAGTTTTCCGGTCGAAGGCACGTGCGGTCCGCGGCAGAGGTCGAACCACTCGCCCTGACGGTAGACGGTCAGCGGCTCATCTCCGGGGATGGCCTTGATGATCTCCACCTTGTAGTGCTCGCCCATGGCTCCAAATGTTTCGATGGCTTGTTCGCGGGTCCACTCTTCGCGGCGCACCGGCACGTCACGCTTGGCGATCTCGGTCATCTTTTCTTCGATGCGACGGAGATCCTCATCAAGGAAGGGACGCTCCGTGGGGAAATCGTAGAAGAATCCGTTTTCGATCACCGGCCCGATGGTGACCTGGGTTCCCGGAAACAGATCCTGGACTGCGTGAGCCATGAGGTGTGCTGTGGAATGGCGGATGGTGTCGAGGCCGGCCTCGCTCTTCGGCGTGACGATCTCGACCTTTGCGCCTTCGGAAACGGGAGCGTAGACGTCAACAATCTTTCCGTTGATCCTGCCGGCGAGCGCGGCCTTCGCCAGCCCTCTCCCAATGGAGGCGGCTACGTCGGCGATGGTGGCCCCCTCGGGCACTTCTTTCATGCTTCCGTCGGGAAGTTGTACCTGCATGCTGTCCTCGAAAAACCGCGTCTGAAAAGCAAAAGGGCCGATTGCTCGGCCCTGTAGGTTGGATTCAATGAAGATGAATGATCACCAACAGGGAGGCGCGGGGGTCGGGCTGGTCGTTCGCGTCAGGCTGATCATGATCGGCATCCGTTTACGGGCTGCAAAGTATACCAGAGGGTGCAGCTCGGATTCGGCTGCGGGACTGCTGCGGACGGACGCGGTGAGATCTCGAGGCGGTGCGCTCGCTGGATCGGTCGCCCCATCAGTACTTCGCGCCGCGAGCGAGCCTCGTCAATAATCAACGGCCAGATGTGGATTTCGCGCTACGAGTTGTTTCCGCGGCAAAGGCTGAGCGCACTCGCCGGCGCGGACCCACGTCGAGGCGCTCTGCTCCGGTACAGCGACGGGTATGCCGACATTCATCCCTGGCCCGAACTGGGGGACGCTCCGCTCGACCGGCAACTCGGCCTGCTGGCGCGCGGAGAAGAGACTGCGCTCACAGCGGCCTCTTTGCGATTCGCGCGACTGGACGGCGCAGCGCGACGTGAGGGACGCTCGCTCTTCGACGGAGTGACCGTTCCCGAAAGCCATTGGCCGTCGGCTGCCGGCGAAGCTCCGGAGAGTTTCGACACAGTCAAGGTCAAGATGCCGGGAGGATGGCTTCCGCCGCACGGGCGGCTGCGACTGGACTTCAACGCGACCGTCGGCGCAGAAGAGTTCGAAAGGATCGCTCTCACCCTTCCGAAAGAGCGAATCGACTTTGTGGAGGATCCCTGTCCGTACGACGGCGCCGTGTGGCGAAGGCTCCGCGAGAGCACCGGGCTTCGATTGGCGCTCGATCGCCAGGTCGCTTACGTCGGTGTGGATGCCCTGATCGTGAAACCAGCCGTGCAGGCGATCGAGCAGATGGACCTCCCGTCGGGGATGGAGATCGTGGTCACCTCGTACCTGGACCACCCGGTGGGGCAGCTCCATGCAGCCGCGGTGGCCGGCAGGATCGCGACCAGCGATCGATGCGGGCTGGTGACCCACGTACTCTATGAGAGGAATGATTTCAGCGAACGACTGGAGCTCGATGGCGCCAGATTGGTTTCTCCGGGCGGCGCAGGGATCGGATTCGATGATCTGCTCGAACGCCTTCCCTGGGAGCGTCTGCGATGATTGATTTTGAGAGTAGGCAGTCGCACCTGCTGCTCAATCCATCGATGCCGCTAGACGAGCGCGCCCGGCTGGAGACAGTGGTGGCTGGGAACGAGATCGAATCGCATGTTTTCCTGGCCACCTCTGGATCCACAGGAGCGGTGAAACTGGTCGCTCTCACCAAACGGGCGATCCTGGTGTCGGCCGCTGCGGTCAACGAGCGGCTGGAGTCGGATTCGCGCGATGTCTGGTGCGCCGTCCTTCCTTTGTTTCACGTCGGCGGTCTCGGCGTTCACGCCCGCGCACACCTGACGGGCGCCCGGGTTCTGTCGATGCCCTGGGACCCTCGGGTGTTCGCACAATCGGAGGCCACGCTGGCCTCGCTGGTGCCGGCGCAGGTGTACGACCTGGTGGAAGCGGGTCTTCGGCCCCCGAGGTTCCTGCGCTCCGTACTGGTGGGCGGTGGCGCGTTCGATCGAGAGCTCGACGAACGCGCTCGAGCCTTGGGATGGCCAGTGCTGGCAAGCTACGGAATGAGTGAGTGTGCGTCCACGATCAGTGTCCTCGACCAGGTTCTGCCGCACCTGGAGGTGCGCGTTGGATCGGAAGGAGCACTCGCGTTTCGAGGGGAGTCGCTCTTCAGTGGCTACCTGACAAAGGAGGGTCTGTCGGATCCGAAAGTCGCCGGGTGGTTTCTTAGTGAGGACCATGGAGAGCTGCACGGTCGATCGCTGCAGGTGAGCGGGCGTGCAGGCGATTTCGTGAAGATCGGAGGAGAGTCGGTCGATCTCAAGCGTTTGGATCGTATCGCCCACGAGGTTGCCCGCAACTTCGGCGGCGATGCTGGCGTCGTTCCAGTCGCAGATGAGCGACTGGGGACGATCATCCATCTGGCAGTGACCGCTGAGGGAATCGGAGCGGAGTTCAACCGGCGGGTCCTCCCGTTCGAGCGCGCCCGAACGATTCATCGGGTGCGGTCGATCCCTCGCTCTCCCCTGGGGAAGCTGCTCCGCGCCGAGCTCGCTCGGCAGCTTGCGCCGTAACCGTCACAGCGCGGAGCGACGCTTTTTCTGCCTTCCGGTCATCGAGCGGGAACGTTGGAATACAGTCGCGGCCGAGGTCGTTGTGCCGGTCCCGCGAGAGGATCAGATCTTTCGAATTGGACGATAAGCTCAACCTGCACAGTCGGTTGTGCACGTAGGCCTCCGGGAATAAGCAGCGGCTGGCGGAAGGTTCAGGTCGGGAGTATTCAGCAAAGCTTCTCATCGAGTCCGGCAATCGACATCGGGCGGGTGGAAACAGGAAATAGGCGCGCAGTCTTGACAGTTCTCAGCAACACTTGACGGAAGGGGAAGAGGAACGTAGAATCCTCGATCCCGGCCCCCCGCAGCAGAAGTTCTTTCCGGCCGCAGTTTTCCAACGAAGTACCTCCGAGTCAGACGAAATCTGTTCGTAAAAACGGAAATATTTCGCTTGACACGGACGAGGGGCAAGCGTATCTTCGCCAACCCTTCGCGGACGTCGGTTCCTTGACAACTGAATAGGATAGCAAGAAGACAACGTGATTCCTTTCGAGAATCAGTCGCGCGCAGCAATGTGCGTGGCGATCTCAAATGCAACACAAGTTCGTTCTTAGAACGAACCGAATAACAAACACTAGTCGTTCACGATTGGTGTCAGAGCATCAGCTTTTTCAGTTATCGGCCCGTGACGTAAGTTGCGACGGTCGAAGCAAGTTCAACTGGAGAGTTTGATCCTGGCTCAGAATGAACGCTGGCGGCGTGCTTTACACATGCAAGTCGAGCGAGGCGGGTAGCAATACCCAGTCGAGCGGCGAACGGGTGAGTAACGCGTGGATTATCTGCCCTGAGGTGGGGGATAACCCGGGGAAACTCGGGCTAATACCGCATAGGACCGTGAGGTCAAAGGGGGGTCGCAAGATCTCTCGCCATAGGAGGAGTCCGCGTTCGATTAGCTAGTTGGTAGGGTAATGGCCTACCAAGGCGACGATCGATAGCCGGCCTGAGAGGGTGATCGGCCACACTGGAACTGAGACACGGTCCAGACTCCTACGGGAGGCAGCAGTGGGGAATTTTGCGCAATGGGCTAACGCCTGACGCAGCAACGCCGC
>JBKJQB010000168.1:0-4101 GCA_046594105.1 Thermoanaerobaculia bacterium | reverse complement strand
CTTTGCCGCCTCGGCCAGCGGCGCGAGCCGGCGGATGGGCGACGCCGGCATCTCCTGCCCACGGCGGGAGACCGCAAACGCCCGGCTGCTGCGGTCCGCTAACGCCGTCACTTCTTCGGCTTGCCCTTCTGGCCCACGGGTGCCGCACCGGGGATGAAGTTCGGCTGCCCCTCCTCGCCCTTCAACTTGGAAGCAGCCTCATCCATCCGGGACTTCTCCTGCGAGTAAGGAACACCTTTATCCGACCCTTCGGTGTGCTCGCGTCCGCCAGTCTTGTAGTTCCCGGGATTCACGTTGTTCTGCTTGCTCATAATGCCGGAAGTTGCGAAGCGCATGCCCGACAAACAATAGAACCGAGGTGACGGCGTCCTGCCCGCGGGGCCTCGCCCAGCAGCGCCACCTGGAAGCCGACGCAACAGCCGGCAAGGATGCCGGCGCTACGGAACCTTCGCTCGGAACCACGCAGCCGGCGCCGGTTCACGCTCTAAAAAACCGTCGAAGGCCGTGCTCTTGCATCGAGAGTCCTTCTCCCCGGGCACGGGGAGAAGGTGCCGAAGGCGGATGAGGGGAGCTCCCGCGACCGAGCAGGACCCCTCATCCCCGCTTCGCGGACCTTCTCCCCGTGCGCGGGGAGAAGGACTCTCGATGGGGAGACTTCCGGTTTCTCATCACCAACGGCTGCGCGCTCGCGCAGGGCCCCAACTTCTAATGACACGCTCGCATGTCATCTGCATCAAAAGCGGCCGAGTGAACCCGGCTAATGCGAAAATCCCGGCGGACGCTTTGCGAGCCAACGCCGCCGGCCGTGCCGGCCTGCTTTCCTACGCCCCCACCAGTTGCTCGAGCACAAACGGAAGGATGCCGCCCTTCTCGTAGTAATCCACCTCGATCGGCGTGTCGATGCGCACGCTGACCGGAACCTCTTCGGTCTTCCCGGAAGCGCGGCGGATCACCAGCTTCGCTTTCTGACGGGGACGAAGTTCTCCGGCCAGGCCGGTGATGTCGAAGGTCTCCGTTCCGTCGAGTTTCAGGGAGATTGCGCTGGTCCCCTCGTCAAACTGCAGCGGCAGAACTCCCATCCCCACGAGATTGGAGCGGTGGATCCGTTCGAAGCTTTGCGCGATCACCGCGCCGACTCCGAGGAGGCTGGTGCCTTTGGCGGCCCAGTCGCGCGAGCTGCCGGTGCCGTACTCCTGCCCGGCCAGAACCACCAGCGCCGCCCCTTCTTTCTGGTAACGCATGGACGCGTCGTAGATGGACATCGTTTGGCCATCGGGCTGGTGTTTCGTCACGCCCCCTTCGACCCCGGGCACCATCAGATTCTTGATACGGACGTTGGCGAAGGTGCCGCGCGTCATGACGCGATCGTTGCCGCGACGGGAACCGTAGCTGTTGAAATCCTCTACCGGCACGCCTTGCTCGATGAGGTACTGGCCGGCCGGGGAGCTGGCCTTGATGGAACCAGCGGGGCTGATGTGGTCGGTGGTGACCGAATCGCCGAAAATCGCCAGAGCCCGGGCGCCGAGGATGTCCGAAGCTTTTCCTGAGGCCTTGGCCGCGGTGAAAAACGGTGGCTCCTGGATGTAGGTGGATTCGCGGTCCCAGGCGTAGAGCTGGCCGGTCGACGTGGCGATGGCGTTCCACAGCGGATTCTGTTCGGCGAAGTCTGAGTACATGCGGCGGAACGCCTCCGGTTCGACGGACTGCGCGAGCGCGTCGCGCACTTCCTGCATGGTCGGCCAGAGGTCCTTGAGATAGACCTCGTTGCCGTCGGAGCCCATGCCGATCGGTTCGGTCTCCATGTCGATGTCCACGCGGCCAGCGAGCGCGAAGGCCACCACCAGGGGCGGCGACATCAGGAAGTTTGCGCGGATGGACTGATGCACGCGCGCCTCGAAATTGCGATTGCCGCTGAGCACCGAGGCAGCCACGAGATCATGCTTGGTGATGGCCTCTTCAATGAGCGGGCCGAGCGGCCCGGAGTTCCCGATGCAGGTCGTGCATCCGTAGCCCACGGTGTAGAAGCCCAGCTCATCGAGGTAATGCTGCAGGCCGCTTTTGCGGTAATACTCGGTGACCACGCGCGAGCCGGGAGCCAGCGAGGTCTTGACCACACGCGGCACGCGCAAGCCCTTCTCTACGGCCTTCTTGGCCAGCAGTCCCGCCGCCAGCATCACGGAAGGATTCGAGGTGTTGGTGCAGGAGGTGATGGCTGCGATCAAGACGTCGCCGTGATGCAGATGGGCCACGGCCATGGGGAACTCGGCGGCGAGCGAATGGGCATCGACGCGGTCCGGAGTGGGACGGTTGTTGACCATCTCCTCTTCCGTGGTCACGTTGGTATTTTTCCTGGCTGACTCTTTCGCACTCGGCGACGTGCCCTGCGCACCGCCGCCTTCGATGGTGGCCCCGGCCAGCTCCGTGCCGACGCCGACGATCGTTTTCTCGGCCCGGTCGATCTCCCCTGCCGGCTTGCCGTAGCCGTTCGGCGCGGGCGCCTGGAGCATCTCGGTGAAGGCGGTTTTGAGCGAACGCAGGTCGATGCGGTCCTGTGGACGCTTCGGTCCGGCCAGACTGGCGCCGACCGAGGAGAGATCGAGCTGGAGAAGGCGGGAGTATTCGATGTCGCCGGCCTTGGGCATGCCGAACAGACCCTGGGCCTGGAAATATCGGCGGAAGGTGTCGACGTGCTCCTCGTTGCGACCGGTCAGCAGCATGTAACGGCAGGTTTCCTCATCGATGGGGAAATAGCCCATGGTGGCGCCGTATTCGGGGGCCATGTTGGCGATGGTGGCCCGGTCGGCGACGGGAAGCGATGCCGCTCCTTCGCCGAAGTACTCCACGAATTTTCCGACCACCTTGGACTTTCGCAGCATCTCCGTAAGCGTGAGCACCAGATCGGTGGCCGTGACTCCCTCGCGCAGCGATCCGGTCAGATTCACGCCGACGACATCCGGAGTGAGGAAGTAAACAGGTTGACCAAGCATCCCCGCTTCGGCCTCGATGCCCCCCACGCCCCAGGCCACGATGCCCAGCCCGTTGATCATGGTGGTGTGGGAGTCCGTGCCCACCAGCGAGTCGGGGTACCAGATCCCGTTCTTCTCCAGCACTCCTGGCGCCAGATACTCCAGGTTCACCTGGTGGACGATGCCGATCCCCGGCGGGACCACGCGGAAGCCGTTGAAGGCCTGCATTCCCCACTTGAGGAACTGGTAGCGCTGCTGGTTGCGCTTGAACTCCATGTCCATGTTCAGCTGCAGCGCGTCGGCACGGTTGGAGTAGTCGACCTGCACCGAATGGTCGATGACCAGATCGACCGGAACCAGCGGCTCAATGATTCCCGGATCCTTCTTCATCCTCGCCGCCGCCGCGCGCATGGCGGCCAGGTCGACCAGCAGAGGGACGCCGGTGAAGTCCTGCAACAGGACGCGGGCGACCATGAAGGGGATCTCTTCCTCCCTCTCGGCCGTGGCTTTCCAGTTCGCCAGCACGCGCACGTCTCGCTCGCTGATTTTCCTGCCGTCGACATTGCGCAGGACCGATTCCAGAACGATGCGGATGCTGACCGGGAGCTTGGAGACAGGACCGATCCCGGCCTGTTCCAGTTTGGGCAATGAGTAAAAGCGCCCGCTGGCGCCCTCGCCGTACTCGAAGGAATCGAGGGTGTCGAACGTGTTGTGTGGTGGCATTGGGGTTCCTGTCAATCCGAGTCCTGAACGCGTGCGGCTGAGTGGGTGAGGCGCGCCGAGAAGCGCACGAGGCAGATCGCGTCCGGAGCCGGAGTCTATGTGCCGCTTCGGGGACGGTCAAGGGCGGCAACAACGTCGAGGACCGCCAGAAAAACCGGCGATCAACGTCAACGCCTTCCCTGGGGAACCCGGTCGACGGGCGGATTTTGCGAGACCAGCAACATTCCATTCTCTATACTTGGTTGCTTCAGCCCAAAACATGAAAGTGGAACCTGGTACGCAGCTCGGGCCGTACGAGATCGAGTCTCGCCTCGGCGCTGGCGGTATGGGTGAGGTTTACCGCGCCCGGGACACCCGCCTCGGACGCACCGTGGCCATCAAAGTTCTGGCCGGCCTGGCCACGCCCGACGAG
>JBKJQB010000025.1:0-4906 GCA_046594105.1 Thermoanaerobaculia bacterium | reverse complement strand
CATGTCCATACCCTTCATGTCGCCGTGCTTCATGCCGGACATGTCCATGCCCTTCATGTCGCCATACTTCATGGCGGACATGTCCATGCCCTTCATGTCGCCGCCGGCCGTCTGCGTGGCCATGCCGCGCATGTCTTCGCTGCCCATCGCTTCATGCCCGCCGTGGCCGCCTTTGGCGATGGGGATGCCTTTCTTCTGCGCCTCGTCGTAGGCTTTCTGGCTCTTCATGGCCACGGACTCACGGCCGCCGCAGGCGACCGCCAGAGTGGCGGCGAATGCCACGGTGCAACCGAGGACGGGCATTCGGATCAAGTTGTGAAAACGACTCATGGTTCTCTCCTGTGTTCGTTTGGATGGGAGCGTCACAGTCCGGCGGCGGGTGTGACGAGGTGCGCGTTCCAGCAGACGGAGATTGACCGTCGCGAGCGCGCCAGGAGGGAAATCAGATCCGGAAGCTAGTCAGGAGCAGGAGAAGACCGACATCGTTTTCGCAGCGCACCGCTCCCAGGGAGACGTAGCTGCGAAGGTCTGATCGTGCGGGGTCGTGCTGCTGGAGCGTGGCCATCGTCGTCAGGAACAGCTGCGCGGACGCAAACGGTTCGAGGGTCGGGACGCTGGCGGAGCGCTTCTCTCGAGCGGGCGGGGGCGTGGCGGGATGATCGCCATGCTCGTCGCCGTCGTGATGCCCGGTCACCACCTCGGAGGCCATGTGGCAGAGCGGCATCGCCGTGTGGAGGTACTTGTGAAGCGGGAGGACGCAGCAACCGAAAAGGAAGATCGCCGCCAGCGCCGTGGGAATGGCGAGGCCGGTCAGAAGCAGCAATCCTTTCGTGGTCGGTTTCATGCGTGCGGGTGAGCGAAGCAAGATCGATGACAAGTTACCTGATTGCCTATTTAGATGCGCTTGCGCGACGAAGGTTTCGGAAGGTGCGGGGACAGCGAGCTCAAGAGAAGGTCAGAAAAAGGTGCGGCTCTTGCTCAGGATCCGGATCAAGAGGAAACAAATGGACGAGAAAAAATGCAAACAGGCGAAGTGCTCGTGCAAAGCCAGCGAGACCAAGGCTGACGGCTTCTGTTCCAAAGAATGCAAAGAGGGCAAGACCGAAGGCGGCAAGTGCTCCTGCGGTCATTCCACCTGTCGCTGAAGGGTGAGCGCCGCGGCGTTATGAGCACCAGACGCCACGGCGCTTTTCCGTATGGCAGGCCTTCCCAGGACGTGACCGAATGAGCAGCTCCGTTGTTGCCTACCTCTGGTTTGGCCTGACTGCTCTTTCTACCCTGTATATCGCCTACGACCTCTTCACCCGGACCCCCGAGATGAAGGTGATGAAGTGGGGCTGGATCCTGGTCTCGCTCTACACAGGGCCGGTGGCCTTCATCGTCTATTGGTTCTCCTGTCGGGAGCCGGCCCCGGGAACGCATGAGAAGTTCATCGCACCGTTGTGGAAGCAGGGCGTTGGGTCGGCCATCCACTGCCTGGCCGGGGACGCCAGCGGGATCATCTTCGCCGCGGCGATTACACGAGCGCTGCGCCTGCCGATGAATGCTGAACTGGCGGTCGAATACGCCACCGGCTTTCTCTTCGGCCTTTTCGTTTTCCAGGCCCTCTTCATGAAGGACATGCTCGGCGGCAGCTACTTCAAGGCGGTCCGGAAAACCATTTACGCCGAGTGGGTGTCGATGAACTGCGTGATGGCGGGGATGATCCCGGTCATGATGCTCTTCATGTCGCGTGACCCCCGGGCGACGGAACCGGCGCGAGTCCAGTTCTGGTTCTCGATGTCGGTCGCCGCGCTGGCGGGCGGAATCATCGCCATCCCCGTCAACGTCTGGCTGGTCGCAAAAGGCCTGAAGCACGGCATGGGGACCGATCGAGCCCTCGGCCGCGGTGGTTCTACCAGCCAGCAGGAAATGACATCCGCTCCCATCATGCCGGGGATGAGTGGCCACCGTGTTCCTGCGATGCAGAACATGGGTGGGGATCGGGGACAAGCGATGCCAGACCTGGCGAGGGAATCGGCTGAAGTTCCGATGCGACATGGTCCCGCTACCGTCTCCGGCGCTCGCAGAGTTCTTGTTGCGGCGGCCACGATCGTGTTGCTGGTGTTCGGGATCGTTCTCGGGGAGCGCGCGATGAGGACGATGGGACCCATGCGCTCGACGCCCGGCATGCAGATGCCGATGAAATGAAGCATGGATCGGAACCGGCGCCCAATCGTTCCAGAGGGTCAAATGTCGCCCCACCAATGGGTCAATAGCTCACACTTCGGTCTAGTCGCTGACCCCGGTCCTTCGCTTCTCCATTCGCAAGTGGTTGATTCCATTGGGGCCAATTTTTCTGGCTCCCCGGCAGCCCCTTTGCTCTATCGGGAGTATCCTCAAATTTCATCCGGTCGCGTTGTGCGGTCGGGACGGTCCCGGTCAATCGTCTTCATTAAAGGAGCTTCAACCAATGACGTCAGCCCGCAGGTTTTCCCTCGCAGTTCTGGTTTTTGTCGTGGCCGCAGTTCCCGCGTTCGCCACCCACTCCTGGGGTGGTTACCACTGGGCCCGTACGGCCAACCCGTTCACGCTGAAAGTGGAGAACAACACGACCGGCGACTGGGTCGCACACTTCAATACCGCCGCGTCCGACTGGAACAGCTCGTCGATCATGAACATCAACGGCTATGCCGGCACCTCCACCAAGCGCTGCGCGATGGTGGCTGGAACCGTTCAAGTCTGTAACGGGACGTATGGCAGCAACGGCTGGCTCGGACTGGCCTCGATCAATATCAGCGGCCTGCACATCACCCAGGGCTCGGCGAAGATGAACGACACCTACTTCAACACCTCCACCTACAACAACCCGAACGAGAAGCTTCACGTGATGTGTCAGGAAGTCGGCCACACGTTTGGCCTGGATCACCAGAGCACTGACGGCAGCTCGCAGAACACCTGCATGGACTACTTCTCCAACACGGGAGCGAACGCCACCAGCACTCTCAGCACCCATCCGAATCAGCATGACTACGACCAGCTGGTCACCATCTACACGCACCTCGACAGCTCCACCACGCTCGCAGCGGCCACCTCCCCCAGTGGAATGAGCGCCTTCAACGGAGAGGATCCCGGCTCGTGGGGTCGTCTGGTCGCCTCCCAGGGTCGCAGCGCGGTTTATGAGCTGGACTTCGGCAACGGAAACAAGACGATCACCTTCGTGACCTGGGCCGACGACAGCCACGGCAAGAGCGGCAACTAACCTCAGTTTTCGATCCATTGGAAGGGCGGGGCGCAAGTCCCGCCCTTTTTCTATTCACCGAGTGACGGGCTCCTGACTCCCGTCCATCCGACGGAGGCTTGAAATCGATGCGAGTTGCCATGCTCACGCTCTCGTTTTCGCTGCTGCTGGCAGCGGGTCCATGCCGGACCTCGCAGTCTGCCGGCACGGGACGATTGATCGCCGCGCCGATGCAAACGGTGGAATCCGTCGCCGCCGCCTTGCGCGCCGGTGGTTTTCCGGTGCGCCTGGCCGACGACACGATCACCCAGCCATTCTTTGCGGTCTCCGCCCGTGTGCTGGTCATCGGCGACGCCGACCTGCAGGTCTACCAGTATCCGACCAGCAACGCTGCTGCCGCCGATGCCGCGAAGATCAGCCCCTCCGGTTCTCCCATCGGCACCTCCATGCCGAACTGGATGCGCCCGCCGCACATCTACCGGAACGACAAGCTGATCCTCATCTATCTTGGCGATGACCGGCGCGTCCGGTCGGCTCTCGAAGCGCAGGCCGGTCCCCAGATCGCCGGCGCCCGGTAGTTCTCAGGGCGGTGGCAGAGCACCCTTCGGCGCGCAGGGATGCCAGAAAGCGTTCACCCGCAACAGCGATCGACGGTGGTACGTCTTGCCTCCGGTCGGAGGTGGCTCGGCGACTCTGCCGCCCCTGCTGGGGCGGGTCGCGAATGGACTGAGCCCTCAAGACCGGTGGCTGCGCGCTCCGCGCTTGCCGACCGGCTACCGTCTTGCTGCGCCTCCGGCGCGCATCCCCTGCGCCCCAACTGGCTCAACGAGCGGTTCCGTTCAGGTCATGGTGCTGGAAGCCCTTCGCCGCGGCCGGCAAGGATGCTGGCGACCCCTTCACTTCGCTCACCTCACCTTGCCGTTTCATTTCTCGTCGACTCAGCGATGGCAATTCAGCATTAGGAAATGCGCATTTGTTTCGCTTGTCGAAGATGATTTCGGTTCCGGAGTCGTTTCTGGAACAAAGCGTGAAGCGTGCGAAGGAGAATGATGGAACCGGGAGAACCCATGAGTGCGACCGCAGTGAAGGATCCGGTTTGTGGCATGTCCGTCGATCCTTCGCGTTCGGCGGGAACGTCCGAGCACAACGGACAGAAGTACTTTTTCTGCTCGTCAGGCTGCAAAACGAAGTTTGATGCCCAGCCGGCAAAGTACCTGAAGCCCTCCGCGAAGGATCCCGTCTGCGGCATGGTGGTCGATCCGGCTCGTGCCGTTGGAACCTCCACGCACGAAGGCACGGAATTCTTTTTCTGCTCCACCGGGTGCAAGCAGAAGTTTGATCTTGCGCCGGCGAGCTACGTGGCTCGCCGCGACGACGCTGCTGTTCGCGGAGTGACTCCTTCGTCAAACAGCCCGCAGTTGAGGCGGCCGGGGACGGCCGCACCACACCCGGTGAACGTCGTCGAGTACACCTGTCCGATGCATCCCGAGGTGCGTCAGAGCGGGCCGGGAATCTGTCCGAAGTGCGGCATGGCCCTGGAACCCGCGGGCGTGCCCACGCTGGAAACGAAGACCGAGTGGACCTGCCCCATGCATCCGGAGATCGTGCGGTCGGAACCGGGAAATTGTCCGATCTGCGGGATGGCCCTCGAGCCTCGCATCATCAGCGCGGAGGCAGAAGACAATC
>JBKJQB010000301.1:0-4530 GCA_046594105.1 Thermoanaerobaculia bacterium | reverse complement strand
GCAGAGATGTTGAGAGGTAAGGGAAATTCAGGGATCGTCCGAGATTTTCTGGCACCCCGCCGGGGTGCCGCGCAGTTTTACGACCTCTGATCCGGTGGTCGCTGCGGCGACACACCGACTACCGTCTGCGACGCCTCCGGCGTCGGAATCCACGTCCCGCGGGGGCTTAAGTCCCCGAAAAACGTAACTGATGGAACCGCTGTACTTCCAGTCGTAGCCGGCACCTCAGACGGCGGGAACAGGATCGATTGGCGCCCTGTTTGAATAAACAGTACCAATCGAGTACAGTTTGCCGCCGCGGAGCATTTCGATGCTGAAAATCTCAAAACTCACAGACTACGGACTGCTCGCAGCGGTCTACCTCGCTCGCAAGCATGGCGAGGTGGTGGCTGCCCGCGAGGTGGCGACGTTCTATCACCTGCCCCTTCCCATGATCACCAAAGTATTGAAGACGTTGCAGCACGGCGCCGTCATCCGCTCCCATCGCGGGGTGGGCGGCGGTTACTCCTTCGAAGGAGATGCCGAACAGGTCACCCTGGGACAACTCATCGAGGCCCTCGAGGGACCGTGGGACCTGGTCGAGTGCGAAACGCAGAACGATCGGGGCGAGGCGGCCTGCTCCATCCGTGTGGCCTGCCCCTCCCGCCGCTTCATGTTCGGGATCAATCAGGCAGTCAAGGGCGCCTTCGAGCAGGTGACCCTGGGCGATCTCACCCGCGGGGTAATGCCGCACGTCGCTCCCGCTGTTCCGCAGCACCGGCCGTTGATAAGCAACACTGGGATGGAGCAACACTGATCAGCACAGAGGAATGGGGGCGCCGAGGCGCAACCAGGGAATCACGCAGATGACCGAGACCATCGAACAGATCGCCAGCCAGGAGTACAAATACGGCTTCGTCACCGACATCGAGTCGGACGTCGCTCCTCCCGGCCTTACCGAAGACACCATCCGCCTGATTTCCGCGAAGAAGGCTGAACCTCAGTGGCTGCTCGACTTCCGCCTGAAGGCCTTCCGACACTGGCTGACCATGAAGGAGCCGACCTGGGCCAATGTGAAGTACGACCCCATCGACTACCAGTCCATCAGTTACTACGCGGCTCCCAAGCAGAAGAAAAAGCTGAACTCGCTCGACGAGGTCGATCCCGAACTGCGCGCCACGTTTACCAAACTCGGCATCTCCCTCGAGGAGCAGATGCGGCTGAGCGGTGTCGCCGTCGACGCGGTCTTCGACAGCGTGTCGGTGGCCACCACCTTCCAGACCGAGCTGGCGAAAGTCGGCGTGATCTTCTGCTCCTTCTCCGAGGCGGTGAAGAATCATCCCGAGCTGGTGAAAAAGTATTTGGCCACCGTGGTTCCGTACACCGACAACTTCTTCGCCACGCTGAACTCCGCCGTGTTCACCGATGGCTCCTTCTGTTACATCCCCAAGGGCGTCAAGTGCCCGATGGAGCTGTCGACCTATTTCCGGATCAACACGGCCAACACCGGCCAGTTCGAGCGCACCCTGATCGTCGCTGACGAAGGCTCCACGGTGAGTTACCTGGAAGGCTGCACCGCTCCGATGCGCGACGAGAACCAGCTGCACGCGGCGGTGGTGGAGCTGGTCGCCCTCGATGGCGCCTCGATCAAATACTCGACGGTTCAGAACTGGTATCCAGGCGACAAGAACGGCAAGGGCGGCATCTTTAACATCGTCACCAAGCGCGGCAAGGCGCTCAACAACGCCAAGGTCTCCTGGACGCAGGTGGAGACCGGATCGGCGATCACCTGGAAGTATCCGAGCTGCATCCTCCAGGGCGAGAACTCGGTCGGCGAGTTCTACTCCGTCGCGCTCACCAACAACTACCAGCAGGCCGACACCGGCACCAAGATGATCCACATCGGCAAGAACAGCCGTTCGACCATCGTGGCCAAAGGCATTTCCGCCGGACATGGCCAGCAGACCTACCGCGGCGCAGTGAAGATCATGAAGTCCGCCGAGGGCGCGCGGAACTACTCGCAGTGCGACTCGCTGCTCCTGGGCGACCAGTGCGGTGCACACACCTTTCCGTATATCGAAGTTCGCAATTCCACCGCGAAGATGGAGCACGAAGCGTCGACCTCTCGCATTGGCGAAGATCAGCTCTTCTATTGCCAGCAGCGCGGCATCTCTCCGGAAGACGCGGTCTCCATGATCGTCAGCGGATTCTGCCGCGAGGTCTTCCGCGAGCTGCCGATGGAGTTCGCAGTGGAAGCGCAGAAACTGCTGGGCGTCTCGCTGGAAGGCAGCGTCGGCTAGTGCCGGTCTTGCGCGACTGGCGTGGCACAGACACTCCTGTCTGTGCTCCTGCCGGCCAGAATTTGAATCAAGCACAGACAGGAGCGTCTGTGCCACACCATCATCCCGGAGTGCACTGACACCATCATGTTGAACATCAAGAATCTTTACGCGGGGATCGAGGGCAAAACGATCCTTCACGGCCTCAACCTCACGGTGGGCACAGGGGAAGTGCACGCCATCATGGGGCCCAACGGCTCCGGCAAATCGACGCTGGCCAACGTGCTCGCCGGTCGCCCCCGGTACGAAGTGACCGCGGGCCAGGTGCTGTTCGAGGGCAAAGATCTGCTGGCCCTCAAGCCGGAGGAACGGGCGCGGGAAGGGGTCTTCCTGGCCATGCAGTATCCGGTGGAGATTCCCGGCGTCAACAACATCTACTTCCTCAAGGCGGCGCTCAACGCGGTCCGCAAGCATCAGGGACAGGAGGAGCTCGACGCCATGGAGTTCCTGGAGCTGGCCCGCGAGAAGATGAAGCTCGTGGAGATCGACGAGGCCTTCATGAACCGCAGCGTCAACGAGGGCTTCTCCGGCGGCGAGAAGAAGCGGAACGAGATCTTCCAGATGGCCGTGCTCGGTCCGAAACTGGCCATCCTCGACGAGACCGATTCCGGGCTCGATATCGACGCCCTGCGCGTGGTGGCCAACGGCGTGAACACGCTGCGCAGCGAGAAGCACTCGGTGCTGGTAATCACCCACTACCAGCGCCTGCTCAAGTACCTGATCCCCGATCGCGTTCACGTCCTGGCCGGTGGCCAGATCGTCAAGTCGGGCGGCAAGGAGCTGGCTGAGGAGCTGGAACAGAAGGGATACGACTGGATCGAACAGGAGGTCGTCGCTTCGAAATGACTACGGCCGTCGATCGCGACATCCGCCTGAGCAACGTCGCTCCTCTCCACAACGGCGATGAGCCCGACTTCATCCAGGCCATCCGCGCCAATGCTGCGGAGCGCTTCCGCACGCTGGGCCTGCCCACCAGCCGGATGGAAGAGTGGCGCTACACCTCGCTCGCTCCCCTGGGGCGCACGGAGTTCCGGCTCGATGCCAGGAATCACCGCGACGATTTCCAAGACTCCCCGTCGAGCCTGTGCGGGAAAGCCATCGCCGAGCTGGTGTTCATCAATGGCATCTTCGCCCGGCAGACCTGCTCGGCCATCGGCGACCATCCCTCCGTCCGGGTCATGCCCATCCGGGAAGCGATGCGCTCCCAGTCGTTCGAACAGCACTTCTCGCACTACGCCGATTCCGAAAATCAGGCCATGACCGCCTTGAACACGGCGCTGGCCCAGGACGGCGCATTCATCGAGGTCGACCCCGGAACGGTCATCGAGGGGTTCGTCCACCTCCTCTTCCTCGGCGAGGGGACAGCCGACGCTCCGGTCATGTCGCATCCCCGAAATCTGATCGTGGCGGGACGGGGAAGCCAGATCACGGTCGTGGAGTCCTACGTCGGCCGCGGACCGTATCTGACCAACACCGTCACCGAGATCGCCGCCGGCGAGGGAGCGGTGGTCGATCACTACAAACTGGAGTGTGAGTCGGCGGAGGCATTCCACGTAGGCACGCTGCAGATTCACCAGGAGCGGGCCAGCAGCGTCACGGCGCGCAGCATCTCCACGGGCGGTTTGCTGGTGCGCAACGAAACCCGCGTAGCCCTCGATGGCGAGGGTGCCAGCGTGAACCTGGAGGGCCTCTTCGCGCTGTCCGGCAAGCAGCACGCCGACAACCAGACCGTGGTGGATCACATCCGCCCGCATTGCGACAGCATGCAGCTCTACAAGGGCGTGCTCGATCAGAGCGCACGCGGAATCTTCGATGGGAAGATCATCGTCAGGCCCAACGCGCAGAAGACCAACTCGCGGCAGGTGAATCACAACCTGCTCCTCTCCGAGTCGGCCATCATCGACTCCAAGCCGACCCTGGAGATTCACAACGACGACGTCAAGTGCACGCACGGGTCGACCATCGGGCAACTCGACGATGAGGCAATGTTCTATCTGCAGGCTCGAGGAATCGGTCAGGAGGATGCGCGGAACCTGCTCGTCTACGCGTTCGCCAGCGAGATTGTGGAGCGAATGAAGATCGAGCCGGTCCGCGAGCAGATCCGCCGCGCTCTATCCACCGCCATCCCCGAAGGACAGCCGGGCCTGCGGGAGGCTACGCAATGAGCGCCCACGCTCCGATCGAGGCCGCGGTCAATCCTGTTCGCAGCGCC
>JBKJQB010000345.1:0-33922 GCA_046594105.1 Thermoanaerobaculia bacterium | reverse complement strand
CTCGGCTTTCCTCCGCTGCTCGAGTACGCCGGTCCCTGCGTGAGTCTCCAGGTCATTCGCCAGGATGACGCGGAGCGCATCGAGCGGTTCGGAGGAGCGGGAAAACTGCCCACGGTCGTTCTCGCTTCCTCTGAGGGTGTGATCATCTCGAGGGTGGCGCAGGAGAAGGGTGCGGTAAGAGGGACCGCGGTCGAAAAAGCGCTGCGCGACGAGCTTCTCCTCAGGAAGGACTCTGCTGGCCTCGATCTGGATGATGCCCCTCGGAAGCTTGCGATCGGTGATCGGGAGGGCGCGATCGCACTGTACCGGCGTGTCTGCGAGCAGCGATGCTTCCTTCCGCGACACGCCCGGGAAGCGGAGCGGGCGCTTGGCAAGCTTGGCGTTCCGCTGGTGGCGGCGTCGCCATGACGCGGAGAGAAAGCCGCCCCGACCCTCAGAAGCAACAGGGCCGGGCGGCGGTTCGTCAGGCTGCCTGAGTGGTCCGGCGAAGATTGCGCACGACCCACTTCCACTGGCGACGCGACTGGCGCACGTGAAGGTGCGCGTCACGCCGGGTTGCGCGCCATGAGTTCGACACGCCCTGGGCGCGCTCGTCGAGATGCTGTCGCCAGAGCTTGAGTGCGGTCTCCAGATGCTCCACCGCCGTGTGAATCCGCTGGCGCATTTCCTCGCCGATCGATCCGGGTGCTGCCTCAATCCGCGGTCCGACTTCGCGCAGGACTGCCTCCATCCGTGCGCGCTCAATCTGCGGCGGAGTGACGGTGCGAAGATCGGAAGCCAGGCCGACCGCCCGCATTCCGGTGATCAGCCATTTCGACGGGTCCCACTGATACCAGCGGATTCCATTGCGGAAGTCCGAAGGAAAGCGGTGATGAAAGCTGTGATAGCCCTCGCCCAGGGTCAGCAGGGCGACCATCCAGTTGTCGCGGGCTGAGACTTCGGCGTTGTAAAGCGGCTCGCCCAGCGCGTGCGCCAGCGAGTTCACGAAGAAGGTGGTGTGGTGGATGACCACGATGCGCAGGAATCCGCCCCACAGCAGGCCGGCGATGGGATCGCCGAACGCTGCACCGATGAGCGTGGGCAACCCGAATCCAAACACGATCAGGATCACTTTGTGCCACTTGTGCTGCCACATCACGATGGGGTTCTTCAGAAGATCCGGCGAGTTGTCGAAGTTCGCCGCCGCGGGATTCTTGTAGAACACCCAGAGAATGTGCGCCCACCAGAATCCACGCTTGATGTTGTACGGATCCCAGTCGTGATCGACGTACTTGTGGTGAACCCGGTGGCTGGCCGACCACCAAAGGATGGAATTCTGCGCGGCCAGCGCCCCGAAGATGGCAAAGAACACCTGCACGATCGGGGAGGCCTCGTAGGTCTTGTGCGAGAAGAAACGGTGATAGCCCGCGCAGATGGAGAAACCCACCGCCAGGTACATGCCCACCATCAGCAGGAGCATCCAGAGGTGAAATCCGTGGAACCACGTGTAGAGGGCGGTGCCCACGATCCCGATCACGGGCGTGAGAGTCAGGAACGCGATGTTCACCCAATCTTTTTTCTGGCCGTCGATGACGTCACCTCCATGCGGGACTCTCTGTAACCCGAGAGGAACGGATCCTATTCGCGTTTGACCGACCGCGCTAACCGGGAGGAAGGGAGGTGCTCCCGTCCCGTCCGCTGTAGCAGCTCCCGATTCCAGAGGAAGAGGTCAGGAAGGCCAGGGAATTCGCACGCCAGAGCTCAGCGGGAGCGATGCCTGATCACCATCGGAAGGTCCACTCCCCGCTCCTCGGCGACGCGGATGGCCTGCTCGTAGCCGGCATCGGCGTGGCGCATCACTCCGGTGCCGGGATCGGCGGTCAGCACTCGTTCCAGCCGGCCGGCAGCTGCGGATGACCCGTCGGCCAGGACCACCATCCCGGCGTGGATGGAGTAACCGATTCCGACGCCGCCGCCATGATGGAGGGACACCCAGGTCGCGCCGGCGGCGGTGTTGAGCATGGCATTGAGGAGCGGCCAGTCGGCGATGGCATCCGAACCGTCTTTCATCGCCTCCGTCTCCCGATTGGGGGAAGCCACGGAGCCCGCGTCGAGGTGATCGCGCCCGATCACGATCGGAGCCTTCACCTTCCCCTCGGCGACCATCCTGTTGAAGAGCAGTCCGGCGCGATGGCGTTCGCCGTAGCCGAGCCAGCAGATGCGCGCCGGCAGGCCCTGAAACTCCACGCGCTTCTGCGCCATCGGGATCCATCGATGCAGCGCTGCGTCGTGGGGAAACAACTCCAGGATGGCCTCGTCCGTCGCGCGCAGATCGGCCGGATCGCCGGATAGGACGGCCCACCGGAACGGGCCCTTTCCTTCGCAGAACAGAGGCCGGATGAACAGCGGAACGAAACCCACGACGTCGAATGCGTTCAGGACGCCGGCCTTCAGCGCCTGCCCCCGCAGATTGTTCCCATAGTCAAAAGTGATGGCCCCGCGGGACTGGAGCTCGATCATGGCGCGCATGTGACGGGCCATCGTCTGGTACGACTTCTCCACATAGAGTTTCGGATTGCTCTCTCTCAGCGCCACAGCTTCGGCGAAGGACATCGCCGTGGGCACGTAGCCGGTCAACTCATCGTGAGCGGAGGTCTGATCGGTGAGCACGTCGGGAACGAGATCGCGTGCCAGGAGCGCCTCCAGCAGCTCCACGGCGTTGGCCACCACGCCGATGGAGACTGCCTCGCCGGCATCGCGGGCGGCGAGCGCTCGATCGATCGCCGCATCGAGCGATGGCGCCACCTCGTCGAGATAGCGTTTGTCCAGTCGCCTGCGAATCCGCGACGGATCCACCTCGGCGATCAATGCGGTCCCCTCGTTCATGGTCGCCGCAAGCGGCTGCGCGCCGCCCATGCCGCCCAGCCCGGCGGTGACCATCAGTTTCCCGCGCAGCGAGCCGCCGTAGTGCTGTCGCGCGATCGCGGCGAAGCACTCATAGGTGCCCTGCAGAATGCCCTGCGTTCCGATGTAGATCCACGAACCGGCAGTCATCTGGCCATACATGATCAGACCCATGGCGTCGAGACGGCGGAACTCATCCCATGTAGCCCAGTGAGGGACGAGGTTGGCATTGGCGATGAGCACGCGCGGTGCGTTCTCGTGTGTACGGAACACGCCGACCGGCTTGCCCGACTGGACCAGCAGCGTCTCATCGTCGCCCAGGCGCTTGAGTGTGGCCACGATGGCGTCGTAGCACTCCCAGTTGCGGGCCGCCTTGCCGATTCCGCCGTACACGATCAGTTCCTCGGGCCGCTCCGCAACTTCCGGGTCGAGGTTGTTCATCAGCATCCGGAGCGCGGCCTCCTGCTGCCACCCGCGGCAGGAGAGGACGGTGCCCCGAGGCGCGCGGATGGAGCGATTAGCGAGGGTCGTAGTCATGGGCGAATTGTAGGCGCTCCGATCGCCGCTGAGGGCTCGAGGAGGAGGACATACAATCGGAGGTGTGGCGGCCAAAGCGGGGAAAGCGACCAAGCGACAGGAGCGCGCGCTCGACATCACCGTGCTGCTCAAGCAGATGTATCCGAAGGCGAAGTGCTCTCTCGATTTCACCAATGCCTTCGAGCTGCTGATCGCCACGATGTTGTCCGCGCAATCCACCGATGTGCGAGTCAACGTCGTGACCAAATCGCTGTTCCGCAAATATCCCGACGCGGCTGCGTTCGCGGCGGCCTCGCAACCGGCGATGGAGCGCGACGTCCGTCAGACAGGGTTCTTCCGCAACAAGGCGAAAGCGGTGATCGCTGCCTCCAGCGTGATGGTTGAGAAGTACGGCGGGAGCGTTCCGGCCAGCATGGACGAGCTGGTCGCGCTGCCGGGAGTTGGTCGCAAAACGGCGAATGTGGTGCTTTCCAATGCCCTGAAAACGCCGGTGGGGATCGTCGTGGACACGCACGTGACCCGGGTGGCCGGACGACTGGGACTGACCGCGAACTTTGACGCTGTCAAGATCGAAGAGGATCTGATGAAACTCATTCCGACGAAAGAGTGGACGTCGTTCTCGCACCGGCTGATCGAGCATGGACGGACGGTCTGCGTGGCCCGCAAGCCGCTGTGCCGGCAATGCCGGCTCAACGACCTCTGTCCCAGCGCCGAAGAGCCGCAGGAGTGAAGCATCAGGGCGGATCGTAGGTCTGGGCCGGAGTCCACGGGCCGCAGCGAGCGATGCGCCGGGCGGTGAGGAATCCGCCGACCAGCAAGCCGCGCCGGGCGATCGATTCGCGGCCGTAAAGTGAACAGCTCGGATGGAAGCGGCACACCACAGTTCCCCGGAGATGCGGAGAGAGGTGAGCGCGATACTGGTTGATCAGCGCCACGGCGGCGCGAGCGTCGAGAGCCCGTGCGGGCGGGACCAGAAGATCGTACGCGATCCACCCGGCGAGCAGCGCCATGATGAGGATCCAGGCGCTCCGGCTGGTCCGCGCAAGTCTCGCGGGCGCGGACGCAGCAGCTCTCGCAGAGGAAGGCGCCGCCCTCATTCCCGCTCCGTAGCCTTGGCGCGATCCCACAGCGCGTCCATCTGTTCCAGCGAGAGCTGATCGAGGTTGCGGCCTTCCGCTCGAACCGCACTCTCCATCGATTCAAAGCGTCTGCTGAATTTTCGGTTGGCGGACTGCAGCGCCTCTTCGGCGTTCACGTTCAGTTTGCGTGCGAGGTTGGCGATAGTGAAAAGCAGGTCGCCGATCTCTTCGTCGATCGCCTGCTGTTCGCCGCTGGCGATGGCTTCCTTCGTTTCCGCGATTTCTTCCTCCACTTTTCCGAAAACGTCGTCCGTCCGTCGCCAGTCGAAACCGACTCTGGCCGCCTTCTCGGTCAGGCGCGATGCGCGGAGCAGGGCGGGGAGCGACGGCGGAACGCCGGCCAGAAGGCTTTTGTTTTCCGCCTTGCGCTCCTCGTTCTTGAGCTTCTCCCAGTTCATCAGAACTTCGTCTGCACTTCCCGCTTTGGCCTCCCCGAACACGTGAGGATGGCGACGGACCAGCTTGTCGTGAATCGCCGTAATGGAGTCATGAATGTCAAAGGAGCCGGCCTCGCTGGTGAGCTCTGCAATGAACACCGCCTGCAGGAGAAGATCGCCGAGCTCCTCGGTCAGTCCGGCCCGGTCCTCGCGGTCGATGGCGTCGACGACCTCGTACGCTTCCTCGATGACGAACGGTTTCAGGGAAAGCAGCGTCTGTTCGCGATCCCAGGGGCAGCCGCCGGGACTACGCAGCGTGTGCATGAGGTCAACGAGCTCATCGAAGGATCGCTTCTGCATTTGAATCATTCTATCGGGCGGGTTCGGCTGCGCGCTGCCCGGTGATGCTTCCGACGATCGGGGTGCGAAAATTCTGTCGCCCGGAATCACCGCGATCCGACGTCGCGTCGATCGTACTCGCGCGCCAGCGGCGGCAAGTTCGAGCTTTCAATGGTGGTAGCATCGTTTTCAAGTTTTCCCCAGCGCGCGATGCCGAACCAGGTCCTCATTGCCGCCCCCGAAGGAGCGGCTCGTGCCCCCGCTGAAGTCGCGATCTCGCTCAATTTCACCCCGGTAACCGCCTTCACCGAGCAGGAGGCGCTGCGCCTGCTGGCTGCGGATCGGTATCTGCTGATCGCCATGAGCAGTGGCGCGTCCTGGCAGAGGTTTCGTGAGGAAGCCGCCCGCCGGCAACCCACGGCGAGATTGATGGAGTTGCCTGAGGGCAAGGGGGACACGAAGACGATCCGCCAGCTGATGACACGCTATCTCGGTCATCGCCCGGAACCCTCGGGCAGCGACTCTGAGAATCGATCGCTCTTCCTGGCGGGAGTCCTGGAGTCGTTTACGGGGACGCTCGATCTGCAGGAAGTGCTTCGGCGGATCGTCACGGCGGCACGTGAGGAGTTTGGCGCGGACGCGGCGTGGCTTCTTCATCCCATCCATGAGGAGGCTGCGGTGGCGAACGTCCTCAGCTCGGTGACCACCGCGAATTGCCCAGCGGTCTCCTCGTTCACCGGATCGATTCCCCTGGTGCGATCGGGGAGATTGATTGACCGTCTGCTCCATGCCGTCGAGCCGATCGCCGTGATGACCGGCGATCCCGATCTCGATTCCACGCTGGCCGGTCAATTCGGAGTGCAATCGCAACTGATTCAGTTACTGCGGCCGAACGGTGATGAGCCATGGGCTCTCGGAGTTCACGTCTGCACCACACTTCGAAAGTGGACTTCCGCCGAAGTCTCCCAGTTCGCGGAGATCGGGCGCTACGCCACGCTCGCCCTGAACAACGCCCTTCTCCACGAACGAGCGGTAGGGGAGATCACCAAAGTCACGGCCATCCTGGACCAGATTCCCGAGGCGGCAGCGATCTACGATGCTTCGGGCCGGCTGGAGAGGATGAACGCGGTGGCCTCGAGCGAAGAGCTGGCCCTCTTCGCACAGGATCCGGAGACGCGCATTCGCAAGGGACGTCATCGGCACATCGACGGGACGCCGCTGGAGGCGAACGACCTGCCGTCCATGCGGGCCCTGAGGGGAGAGGTGATCCGCTCTGACTATCTGATCCATGACTCCCGAGTCGATGATGATCGCGTCATCAACTTCAAGGCGGCGCCCATTCATGACGGCGGTGGCCGCATCATCGGGTCGGTCGTGTTGACACGCGATGTCACCGATGAGCGTCGAACCAGCGAGCGCGAGGCCATGCGCCGGCGCCGCGCGGAGTGTCTGGCCAACCTCGGCCTCGAAATGGTGACCCTGCAGACCGAGTTCGAAGAACTCGACACTCCGGCGCTTCAGGTGGCCCAGGCCCTCGCGGGAACCGTGCGGATCTACCTCCATCACTCCGGAAACGCGCAGCTGGATCTCACGGGGTTTGCTTCCACCGAGCCCGGCCTCGGTCACTTCCGGAAGTTTTTCTCAGACCACCCCTATCGTTCCGGAGAGGGGTTGGCCGGCACCGCCTTCCAGATCGGGCGTCCCATGTTTTTCTACGAGATCCGCGGGAACGCCGTGCTCGACTTCGCGCGCGATGAGAAGGAGCGCGAGGTCACCGCGGCCATGCATGAGCAGAGTCTGATCGCCTGTCCGATCGAATCCTACGGCGAGCGAATCGGCGCGATCGTGGCTTCTCATTCAGATCCCCGCCGCAACTTCGATGCGGAGGACCTGGAGTTCGTGCAATCGGTGGCCCAGCGCATCGGAACCGCCAGTCACATCCAGCGGCTCACCCGCCTCTCCAGCGAGGGCCATCGCGCGGCGGAAGAGACTGCCCGCCGGGAGGTTGACGCGCGCGTGCGCTTCGAGGCCGTCCTGGAGTCGGCGCCCATCGGCGTGGCCGTTATCTCCGCCGATGAGCTGCGTTTCGAGCTGGCCAACGCCCGCTTCATCGATTTCGTGGAGCGGTTCGGGAGGATCTCCGCCGACACCCGCCTGCTCGGTCTGCGGGTCGCAGAGGTGATTCCGCCTTTCGAACAGGCGGTGAGACTGGTCGCCGATTCGGGCGAGATGCGCATGGACGAAGGTTACGAAGTGCGGCTGGCCACAGGCAGCATGTACGTCAATCGGATTTTCTCTCCGGTGCGTGGTCGCTTTTCCGGAAGCACCCAGAGCATCACCATCCTGGTTCAGGATGTGACCGATCAGGTCCGAGCCAAGCGGGAGATCGAAGACCTGGCCCAGGCCATGGGGGAACGATCCGCCCGCCTCGATTCCATTCTGGCCTCCATGACCGATGGGCTCTGGGTTTACGACACGGGCGGGAAGGTGATCTCCGTGAACGAGGCCGCGCTCACGATGTTCGGGCTGGCCTCGCGAACGGAAGCTGTGGAGCACGGATCGCTCGAACGGTTCCAGCTCCGGTACCCGGACGGGCGAGCGATACCGGCGGACGATCTTCCCTATGCTCGCGCGCTTCGCGGCATGACCGTACCGGACTATCTGGCCATCGGGCGACATCTCATCAGTGGAAAAGACCTCGACCTGTCCATCGCCGTCGCCCCCATCGAGAGTAACGGGATCGTGGGAGCGGTGCTGGTGATGCGCGACATCACAGCGCTCCAGGAGCTGGACCGCAAGAAGGACGAGTTTCTCAGCGTGGCCTCTCACGAGCTGCGCACACCACTCACCACCATCAAGGGATACACCCAGCTCATCGCCCAGACCATCAACGACCTTCCGGCCGAGGAACGGACGACGTACCTGAATGCGGTCCTCGGTGAGATCGACCGGATGATGGGCTTGATCTCGGAACTGCTCGACGTCTCGCGGATCGAGACCAACCGGCTGCAGATCGATCGGCAGTCGGTGCGTTGGCTGGAGTTTCTGCAGCGCCGCGCGGCGGCATTCCGCATTCAGAATCCCGCGCGGGAGATCCGCTTCTCTGCGAGCATCCCCGAGACCATCATGCTGGTGGATCCTGACCGGATCCGGCAGGTCGTGGACAACCTGCTCTCCAACGCCGTCAAGTACTCGCCAGAGGGAAGTCCGATCGAGGTGAGTGTGAGCGTCGAGGGCGACTCCATGAGGACCGCAGTGCTGGACCGCGGGATCGGGATCCCCTCCGATGAGCTGACCAAGTTGTTCGAGCGCTTCCACCGCGCAAGAAACGTCTCCAGTCGCTATTACGGCGGGTTGGGGCTCGGTCTCTACATCGCCAGGGCCATCGTGGAGGCTCACAGCGGATCGATCAGCGTGGTGAGCGAGGAAGGTCAGGGAGCGACCTTCACCATCGGTCTCCCGCTGCCCTGAACGAGTGCGTTTCCATGGAGTGTTCCGGCGCTTGCCGGCCGCGACTGTGGCAATCGCGCTGCGAACGGCGAAAACGTTCAGGATAGAATCACGCGGTTTTTCCAGAGGGAGGTCTCCAGTGGCAGGATTCCGTCTGCTTCCGCGCGAGGAAGCTTTTTACGCTGACTTCATTGCCATGGCTGATCAGGTCAAGATCGGTGCGCGGCTGCTGGAAGAAATGCTGGCGTCCCAGCAGCCGATCGCGGACAAGGCGCATGAGATCAAGGAAGTCGAGCACAAGTGCGACTTCCTGACACACGAGATCATCCAGCGGCTCAACCGGACCTTCGTGACCCCCATGGATCGGGAAGACATCCACTCCCTGGCCCGGACGATCGACGACGTGATGGACGCCATCGACCACGCCGCCGCCCTGATTCCGCTGTACAAGATCGATCGCGTGCGTCCCGGTGCGCGGGAGTTGGCCAAGGTCATCTCCGCCTCGGCCGAGGAAGTGCGTCGCGCGCTCGAAGCCCTGGAGAAACGGACCGGCGTGCTCGAACGAGCCGTAGAGATCAACCGTCTGGAGAACGAAGCCGACCGCATCCACCAGCGCGCGGTTGGCCAGCTCTTCGACGAGGAGCGGGATCCCATGGTCGTCATCAAGTGGAAAGAGATCCTGGACCTGCTCGAAGAAGCGACCGACCGTTGTGAAGACGTGGCCAACCTGCTCGAAAACGTCGTCGTCAAACAAGGCTGATGTCGCACCAACTGTGGATCGTCGTGGGGTTGATCGCCGTCGCGCTGGCGTTCGACTACATCAATGGGTTTCATGATGCGGCGAACTCCATCGCCACGATCGTCTCCACCCGCGTCCTCTCCCCCGGCCAGGCAGTCCTCTGGGCAGCCTTCTTCAACTTCATCGCCGCGTTCGGCTTCGGCACCGCGGTGGCCAAGACCATCGGCAAGGGGATGATCGACGTCAAGGCGGTCACTTTCGGAGTGATCTTCGCCGGACTGATGGGGGCCATCATCTGGGATCTCATCACCTGGTACTTCGGCCTTCCCACCAGCTCGTCTCATGCCCTCATCGGCGGGTACGCTGGAGCGGCAGTGGCCCGGGCCGCTTCGTTCTCAGTGATCATCCCCAGCGGATGGACCAAGACGCTGATCTTCGTCATCCTCTCTCCATTGATCGGACTGGCCGCCGGCCTGATTCTGATGACCGCGACCTTCTGGATTTTCCGTCGGGTCGTGCCCAGGAAGGTGGACAAGTGGTTCCGCAAGCTGCAGTTGGTCTCGGCCGCCCTGTTCAGCCTCAGTCACGGAACGAATGACGCGCAGAAGACGATGGGGATCATCGCCGGCATTCTCTTCACCGCCGGCTACATCAAGACCTTCGACATCCCGCTCTGGGTCATCCTCGCGGCCCACGGGGCGATCGCGCTGGGGACCCTGGGTGGGGGATGGCGGATCATTCACACCATGGGCACCAAGATCACCAAGCTGCAGCCGGTGGGCGGGTTTGCTGCGGAAACGGGCGCCGCCATCGCCATCTTCACGGCGACGCATTTCGGCATTCCGGTGTCCACCACGCATGCGATTACCGGGTCGATCGTCGGTGTGGGAGCCACGCGCCGCCTCTCCGCAGTGCGCTGGGGCGTGGCCGGGAAGATCGTCTGGGCCTGGCTTCTGACCATCCCGATGGCGGCCGCGATCGGTGCCAGCACCTACCTCATCGCCCACCTGTTCGGCGCCAGCTAGGTCGGCACGGCCGTGCCGGCCTAGGAGCCTGCGCGGCAGAACGTCTTGAAGCGTGATCTTGGCGGAGCCTTGGGCAACCAGCGCCGCCGGCCGTGCCGGCCTAGGAAGGGCCATCCGATTCCGTCGGTGTTGAACCTTCACTCCTATGGTCTCTGAAACGCTCTTCTGCAGCGCCACTCGCTGAAATCCGCGGTGCGGTCGATCAGAATTTTTTCGATATACTCGCCGTTTCCATCACATCGCAACGCAATTCATTACGAGGTAAACCCATGAAAACAGACATTCATCCTCAGTATCAGCAGGTTCCCGTTCACTGCGCTTGTGGCGAGCAGTTCACCACCGGCTCCACCCGCAAAGAGCTGCGCGTCGAGATCTGCGCGAAGTGCCACCCGTTCTTTACGGGCAAGCAGAAGCTGATCGATTCGGCCGGACGCATCGACCGTTTCAAGCAGCGCTACGCCAAAAAGGACACCAAGTAATGTCCCTCCGCTCAGCCTGGACCGGTTCGGCACGTTTGATTGCCGGATCCTTTGGCGCGTTCACCAACGGCCTGACCTCCGCGATGCCTGCGGCGGGCGCCGATAAGAATGTGGACATGCTCATCGGCGGCCAGGCTGTGCTCGAAGGCGTGATGATGCGCTCGCTGACCGGCTACTCGGTCGCGGTCCGTCAGCCGAACGGCGGCGTGGCGATCCGCAAAGAGAAGCTGGCATCGATCGCGGCCCGCTATCCGATCGTGAAGCTTCCCGTCCTGCGAGGCTCGATCGTGCTGATCCAATCGCTCATGCTGGGGATCCGCGCGCTGAACTACTCGGCCAGCGTGGCCACGGAAGGGGAGACCGGCGAGTCGGAGATGTCCAACTGGGCCGTCGCCGGCTCGATGCTCATGGCTCTGGTCCTCGGTGTCGGCCTCTTCATCCTGGCGCCCCTCGGACTGACCAATCTGATCCGCCACTATCTCCTCCCGGGAATGGGAAACCTCGGATACAACGCCATCGACGGCGTCATCCGGGCGGTCTTCTTCTTCATCTACATCCTGTCCATCTCCTACATGGATGAGATCAAGCGGGTCTTCCAGTATCACGGCGCCGAGCACAAGACCGTCTACACCTTCGAGGCAAACGAGGAGCTGACGGTCGAGAACGCGCGCACGAAGTCGACGCTCCATCCGCGATGCGGCACGAGCTTCCTGATGTTCGTGATGGCCATCTCCATCCTGGTCTTCTCGCTGGTTCCGTCCACGGTCCCATTCGCGATCAAGTTCCTCGCGCGTGTGGTGCTGATTCCTCTGATCGCCGGACTGGCGTACGAAGTGATCCGCTTCTCCGCACGCCATCTGGACAACCCGGTCTGCCGGGCCATGACACGCCCGGGCATGCTGCTCCAGAAGATCACCACCAAAGAGCCGGATGACTCGCAGCTCGAGATTGCCCTGATCGCCCTCAAAGAAGCGCTGCTTTACGACGCGGTCGAGCCGCAGCAACTCGCCGTCGCCTAGGCCGGGCCGCGCCGGCACGGCCGGCTTCGTTGATTGTTTTCAAGGCGCCGCCACGATTTTCGCGGCGACCCTCTCTTCCGTAGCAGGCCGCGGTTGCCGCGCTTTCCTGCTGCTCGTAAACTGATCTTCCGGCTCGACTGACCATGTACGAGAAACTCGACGACATCGAAAAGCGCTACGACGAACTGCAGCGCAAGATCGCCGACCAGGCGGTGGCGACGGATGTCGCTCTGTTCCGCGACACCATGAAGGCGATCGCGGAGATCGAAGACGTCGTTGCGAAATACCAGCAGCTCCGTGGGGTCCAGAAGCGTCTCGCGGAAACGCGGGAGATGCTGGTCGGGCTGAAAGAGGGAGACGAGCTTCGGGAGCTGGCGGAGCTGGATCTGGCCGATCTTGAATCGCAGGAGCCGGCCCTCGAAAGCGAGATCCGCATCCTGCTGCAGCCCAAGGATCCGAACGACGAGAAAAACGTCTTCGTCGAGATCCGGGCCGGCACCGGGGGCGATGAGGCCTCGCTGTTCGCCGCCGAGATCATGAGGATGTACATCCGGTACGCCGAGGGGAAGCGCTGGAAGGTCGACATCACCGACGCGAACTACTCGTCGGTGAACGGGATCAAGGACGCCATCCTGCAGGTGGAAGGAAAGCGCGTCTATTCGCGGCTGAAATTCGAGTCAGGTGTGCACCGCGTGCAGCGTGTTCCGCAGACCGAGACGCAGGGGCGCATCCACACCTCCGCGATCACCGTCGCGGTCCTGCCGGAAGTCGAAGACATCGACATCGTGGTCAACGAGAAGGACCTGCGCATCGATACCTTCTGCTCCTCAGGACCGGGAGGCCAGTCGGTCAACACGACCTACTCCGCCGTGCGCATGACCCACCTCCCCAGCGGCGTCGTGGTGTCGTGTCAGGACGAGAAGTCGCAGATCAAGAACCGCCAGAAGGCGCTGCGGGTCCTCAAGGCGCGCCTTTACGATATCGAGCGGCTGAAACGCGAGGCGGAGCTGTCCGCGACGCGCAAAGGTCTCATCGGCAGTGGCGACCGTTCCGAGAAGATCCGCACCTACAACTTTCCGCAGGACCGGGTGACCGATCATCGCATCGGCCTGACCGTGCACAACCTCCCCGACGTGATGAACGGCAACCTCGACGTGGTCATCGAGCCGCTCAACTCGCACTTCCAGGCTGAGAAGCTGCGCGAAGCCGTCGAAGCGCGGTAAGTAGAGAGTGCGCCGTCAGCCTGACGGCCCCGCTGCCGGTCTGCACACTGATCGGTGTACACTACTGCTTGTGAAGCGAAGGGACCTCGAGAGCGCACTGGCCAGATGTGGCTGGCGTTACCTGAGAAGCGGAGGCCGCCATGAGGTTTGGACTGACGGCAAGGTGAAGAAGCGATCCCGCGACACCGGGAGATCAACGAGCAGCTGGCACGCGCGATTCTTCGTCGTGCGTGCAGGGGGCGGACATGAGGTTTGAAGGCAAAGTTGTGCGTGATGGTCGATGGTGGCTGGCGGAGGTCCCGCTCCTCGAGGCGACGACCCAGGGCCGGACGCGGAAAGAAGCGCTGGAGATGATCGGTGACTGGCTGGAGACGATGATCGACCGGAAATCTTTTCACGCCACCGTTTATCCTCACGGATCAGCAGAGTTCGAGATCGCGGGAAACGATGCTGCCGCCATGACCGCGCTGCTCCTCAGGAGACGGCGAGAGGCCAGTGGGACCTCGCTTCGGGACTTGGCGATCCGTCTCGGATCCTCATCGCGGAACGCCTACGCCCGGTACGAGCGGGGCGACGCCGTGCCCACTGTGGAGAAACTCGACGCTTTGCTCAAGGCCACCTCGCCCGGCGGCGATTTCGTGATTCGCGAATCGGGGCGCTAAGGCAGAGCGAGTGGCGCTCGTGTTGTTCAATCGAGTGGTGAATGTCGCGACCCTTCGTTTTCTGACGCGGCCGCTGGATCTCGAGCTCGACGACCCATCAATCCAAAGCAAAATAAAAGGCCGCCCGGAGGCGGCCTGAATTGATGCGAAGGAGAGAGGTTACTTCGTCGGGGTGCTGGCTACGGCGGGGGCGGCCGCCTTGATGGTGGCCTTGACCGGAATGGTAATGATGGGCGTGATGCGGTCGTTGGTGTAGATCTTCACGGTACCGTCAACGTCGCCCGGCTTGGCGTCGCGCGCCACCTGCAGATTCACTTCGTACTCGCCCTTGTTCGCGCCCGGCTTGACTGCCGCGGTGATGGAGGGGAGGCTCGATTCCGCCTTGGTGACCACGAATTTCTCCGGGGTCTTGAGGTCGTTGGAGTGCAGCAGGACCATGCGGGTGGCCGCAGCATCATTCGGAGCGACTTCGCCGAAATTCAAGGCGGTCGGTTCCACCCGGAGCGTAGGCCGGATCACGCCGGTGATGGTGATGGGGTACTCCGGCTGGTGCTTGGAGTTGGTCACGATCTTCAGCTTCTCGGCCATCGGGCCGATCTTCGCTTCAGGACCGCCGACGGTGATGTTGACCTTGTACTGGTTCTGGCCGGGGTTGCCGACATTGGGGGCGCGCTCCGACTCATTGGTGATCTTGGTGTAGGCGACCTTCACCCAGTCGGCCGGTCCCTCGATCCTGATGATCTCGAAAGGCTCCTCTTCGTCCGAGTAGAGGGTGAGCGTCTGCATCTCCGCGTCGCCCTGGAGGAGGTTGTAGCGCACGAAGCCGGCGGGGTAGGCTTCGACGTAGGGCTTGACCACGGCATGGATGGTCAATTGAGAGGTCGGGGTTGTGGGGTCGTTGGTCTCCAGCGTGACGCTCTTGGCAATCGGACCGGTGAACGTCGTGGTGTCGACATGGGCGGTGACCTTTCCGGTCCCGCCAGGCTTGATGACCTTGTCGAAATCGGCCACGGTGCAGCCACAGCCGGGACGGGCGGCGATGATCTGGAGGTCGCTGGTGCCGGTGTTCTTCACGGTGAAGGCCCAATCGAGCTTCTCACCCTTGGGGACGGTCCCGTAATCCTTGACCGGCTCGACGATGGTCAACCGGGGGGCCTTGTCGGCGTCTTTGGCGGATGAGGGTGCGGCAGTCTTCGCCGCGCCCGATGCCCCGCTCTTTTTCGCCTTGGTGGACTTGCCACCGTCAGCTGCAAACGTGAGAGACGCAGTCAGTGCGACGAGGATCGCCATCGTGACGACAGAAATTCGCTTCGACAACATGGGCAAAATCCTCCTGTTTTGAACGACTTTGATGATGGAAGTGGTGATCCGAACATTGCGCCCCCGGTGACGATTCCCCATGGGAGTGATGTTCCGCTTGTACAATTCGCCGCGAAAAGCACGCTTCTTGCTGAGGCGGTCCGGCATGCCCCACGTAAAAGATCTCAGCCACATCCAACGCGTCTACCTCATCGGAATCGGCGGTACCGCCATGGCCTCGCTCGCCGGAATGCTCAAAGAGCGGGGATATGAGGTGGGAGGCTCGGATGAGCATGTCTACCCTCCGATGTCCACCTACCTCGAGCAGCTCAAGATCACGGTGCTCGAAGGGTATACGAAGGAGCATCTGGAGACGTTTCGCCCCGACCTGGTGGTGATCGGGAATGTCGCTGCCAGCACCAATCCCGAGGCTGCGGCTACGGTCGAGCTCGATCTTCCCTACACCTCCATGCCCGAGGCGATCCACGAGCTCTTCATTAAAGGGAAACACTCCATTGTGGTGGCTGGCACCCATGGAAAGACCACCACAACCTCCCTGATGGCGTGGCTTCTCCAGTCCACCGGACGCGATCCCAGCATGGTGGTGGGTGGAATCCCGCTCAACTTCAACCAGAACTTCAAGCTGGGGAGAGGGCCGGACTTCGTCATCGAGGGGGACGAGTACAACACCGCCTTCTTCGATAAGGGCCCGAAGTTCCTGCACTATGGGGCCAATACCCTCCTGCTGAACAACATCGAGTTCGATCATGCGGACATCTACGCCGATCTGGCCGCGATCATCGAGGCCTTCCGGAAAGCGGTGCAACTGGTGACTCCGGGCGATGTCATCGTGGCCAACGCGGACGATGAGAATGTCCGGGGACTGCGGTCGGACGCCCGTGCCCGCTGGTTCACGTTCGGCTTGTCGCGATCGAGCGATATCTTCGCCACGAACGTGGAGTTCACTCCGGAAGGCGCGTCGTTCACCGCATGGTGGGAAGGGAGTGAGTGGTTTCGATTCCACACCAATCTGTCGGGCAGTCACAACGTCGTGAACGCGCTCGCTGTCATCGCCATCGCCCGGCTGCGCGGAGTGGAGGCGGAGGCGATCCAGAAGGGACTGGAGACGTTCCGCGGGATCAAGCGGCGGATGGAAGTGCGCGGCGTGGAGCGGGGAGTGACGGTGATCGATGACTTCGCCCATCACCCCACCGCGATCGAAACGACGCTCGACGGCGCGCGCAACCGCTATCCCGACCGACGGGTCTGGGCACTCTTCGAGCCGCGGTCGATCTCATCCGGCCGCAAAGATTTCGAGGCGGGATACATCCAGGCCTTCCACAAGGCCCATCGCGTGGTGATCGGGCCGATCTTCCACAAGGACCGATTTGCTTCCCGGTATGGCCTCGACAAGATGATGTCGGTTCCCAACATCGTCGAGCGGCTCAACGCGGACGGGATCCCCACCCAGCAGATCGATGACGTGGACGCCATCGCGGGCGCGGTGGCCGGGGAAGCGGGGGACGGCGACATCGTGCTAGTGATGTCGTCCGGCGCCTTCGGGGGAGTCCACGAGAAGATTCTGGCGCGGCTGGCCGATCGGGCGGTCTGAGCAGGCTCTCGCAGGCGGGATCAGAGGCCGGCACGGCCGGCGCCGCTGGTTGCCCAAGGCTCCGCCAAGATCACGCTCCAAGAAGTTCTGCCGCGCAGGCTCCTGGGGAAGGCTGACGGGGCGCGACCAGCAGGAATTCGGTCGCCCGGAGGCCCCGTTCCTCTCCCGTTCCGCATTCCGCGGTGGGGGAATCTCATGGCCGACCAGAAGACGCAGGATCTGCTTCGCAAACACAACCTGAGCGTCGACGACGTGCGGGAGCGGCGCACCTCGCTCCATCACCTCCGCCGCATCGTTCACGCCGAGGATCTTCCCTTCGACGTCTTCAAGACGCTGGTCAAGCTCCGGAGGTAACCGTCCTCGGAATGGCGGGCTCTCCGGGCTCCATCCGAGTACAATACGCGGCTCACTACCGCCCGGAGGTCACCGCCGTTGGGGTTTGCTGAAGACGCTGCGAAGCTCATCGAACTAAAGAAATTCGACGAGTTGGAAACGCTCTGGATGAGCGAGATCGAACGGGATCCCTCGGACGCTGCCGCCTTCGTGCGCATGGCGAAGGCCTTGCGCAAGGCCGAACAGCGCACCCAGTCCGATACGCTTCTGGGCCTGCTTTCGGATGCTCTGGTCGAGCGCAAACTCTGGCCGCAACGGCTTCTGGTTCTGCAGGAGACCGGACGCCTGTCCAAGCATCCGATGCAACTCCGAACGCAGTTCGAGACGGCGTTGAAAAACGCGCATGGACACCGCAGGAGTTTCCCCAAGCTCTTCGCCTTCTCGAAGTTCTCGGATCCCACCACCAACCCGGTAGAACGAGCGGAGAAGATCGAAACCTGGCTTCAGTATGACGAGGGGGAAATGTTCTTCATGGCCGGCCGGGGCGCTGGCGTGGTCACCGAGCTCAATCCGGAGTTAGGGATCGCCCGCCTGGATTTCGAAAAGGACAAACGCGTCCCCGTTCCTCTGGGAGCAGCAGCCAAGTATCTGGTGCCTCTCCCCGAAGGACACGTGCTCCGCGAGAAGTTGTCCGCGAACCAGAAACTGCGGGACGAAGCGAAGGCCTCTCCTTCGCTGTTCTTCGCGCGAATTCTTCAGAGCTTCGGTCGGCCCATGATGATGGGCGAGGTGCGCGATGCCGGCATCGGCATCGTCCCGGAGGAGAAGTGGGGTTCCTGGTGGACCGCCGCGAGGAAAAATCCGCAGATCGTGGTCAGCGGCACGGGAGCGAAGGCCCTGTACTCATGGAACGCTTCTGCTGGTGACGCGGCGACGACCATCCGGCGTGAATTCGATCGAGCCGAGCCGAAGACCAAGCTCGAGCTCGCGCGCAAGCACAGCGCGCGGGGCAAGGAGCTGGCGGACTACTTTTCGTCGACCCTGGCGGCCGAGGCATCGCGGCTGTCACGGATCGATCCGGCCACGGCATGGCAGATCCTGGCGACGCTGGAGCATCTCCCGGGAACCTACAGCTCCGCCATCGACTCCACCTCGCTGCTCAGCGGCGCCCTGGCATCGCGCATCGTGGCCGCTGTAGGCGATAAGGCCCTTCGCGAGCGAGCGTTGCGCAGCGTTCGTCAGCATCATGCGGACTGGACCAAGGTCTATAGCGAAGTCTTCTTCCTCGACGAAGAGCCCCGCATGCTCTCGCTGATCATCGACGAACTAGAGAAAGAGGGACAGACCGGACTTCGAGATCGGTTGATCGACGAGACCCTGCGTTATCCCCGCCGTCACCCGCGCGCTTTTTTCTGGTTCGTGAGGAAACTGCAGGAAGAGCCACGCCTCGCTGACAAAGCGAACTACCAGCTCCTGTTCCAGATTCTCGACGCCATCAGCTCGGACGAGTTCTCTCCCGTGCGCGCGAGACTGAAGGACATGTTCGATAAGGGCGGCCTGGGGATCCGCATCATCACCGGCGTCGACAACGAGGAACAGGCTCGTAAGCTGGTGGAGACTCTGGAGCGATACGGGGCCCTCGAAGAATACCGGCGCGAGATCGTGAAGCACGCTGCCCTCATGAAGTTCCCCTCGCTGCGGGAGCCGCAGGCGGAAGTCATCTACGCCACCGCCGAGATGCTGGCCACCAAGCGCGCCGAGCTGGAGAACCTGGTGAAGGTGGATATCCCGGCGAACAATAAGGCCATTCAGGTGGCCCGCGAGATGGGCGACCTGAAAGAGAATTTTGAATACAAGTCGGCCCGGCAGCGTGCGGAATATCTCTCCGCCCGAGCAGTGAAACTTCAGTCGGAGCTCGCGGAGGTTCACGTTCTTGACCCCGGGACGATCGATATCTCCGCAGTTCACGTCGGAACGAAGGTCGCCCTCTCCAACGGCGATATCCGGCGCGAAGTCACCATCCTCGGCCCCTGGGAGTCGGCTCCCGAGCATGGGATCTACTCAAACCAGTCGGACGTGGCCAAGGCGTTGATCGGTCATGGAACTGGCGAGATCGTCACGTTCATGGGGAACGATTATCAGATCGAATCCATCCGTCGCTGGACTGACTGAGAGTTGTCCTCTCGCCAGGCCGGCACGGCCGGCGGCGCTGGTTGCCCGAGGCTCCGCCAAGATCACGCTCCAAGACGTTCTGCCGCTCAGGCTCCCAGGTCCTTCACAACTCCAGCGTTCTTCAGCGAACGGCGCCACCATTTCCGTTGATACAATGCGCGCACTGATCCGGGAGGAATGCCGCCCATGACCTATGTGATCGCCGAGCCATGCGTGACCACCAAAGACACTGCCTGTGTCGAGGTGTGTCCGGTGGACTGTATTCATCCGAGAAAGGATGAAGCGACCTTTGAGAAGGAGACGATGCTGTACATCGACCCTGAGGTCTGCATCGACTGCGGAGCCTGCGAGCCGGCCTGCCCGGTTCAGGCAATCTTCCCGGAGGACCTCGTGCCGGAGAAGTGGAGCAACTACACGCAGATCAACGCGGACTGGTTCAAGGCCCAGACGTAATTGGTGACGGAAGTCACTATCTTTTGTTTTGAAGTTCGATTAGATTGACGACTCACAGCAGCCGAGCCGGAAACGGCTTCCAGGGGCGTAACGGCCCCTTTTTTATTCGCTCTTTGATTTTTGTCTCACCGATCGATCGAGACCCTTCAGCTACGCGCCCCACCTCGGACCCAAAGCCACGGTAGAGCGGGCGAATGGGCGTGCTCTTCGTGGTCCAAATTGCTGAAGCTACCTCTCTCTCTGCATCGCTAGCCGGAGGGTCTCGATGGAATGGTGAAGGTCAGAAACGCGAGATCCCCTCTCAGCGTCCTTTGAGCATTCCGAAAATCCCTCTGACAACCTGCTGCGTGACTGTGCGCGCCACTTGCGTCGACGCGGCTCGAACCACACTCTTGGCCAGCGGGCTGCTCAGCACTTCCTGAAAGACGCTCTTTTCAGCCGGTGCGCCCTGCGGAGCCGATCCGGCAGCTGGAGTGGCGGCGGCAGGTGTGGCCCCCAGCTTTTTCTGAAGAATCTCATGAGCGCTTTCGCGATCGATTGCGTTGATGTACTTCGACGCGATGGCCGACCGGCCGATGACCTGCTGATAGCCATTCTCATCGATCGCCGACATGGATGACGAGGGCGGAAGGATCTGCACGACCGCTGTGGGCGTTGGCGTTCCTTTCGGGCTGAGTACGGACACGATGGCTTCACCGATTCCCAGCGACGTCAGAGTCTTGCCGACGTCGTAGAAAGGACTGGTGGGATAGGTCGACGCCGTTGCCTTGAGGTCTTTGGCATCTTTCGGAGTGAAGGCGCGCACGGCGTGCTGGACCCGATTTCCGAGCTGCGCCAGAACGTCCTCGTCGATGTCCTTCGGCGTCTGGGTGATGAAGAACACTCCGATTCCTTTCGACCGGATTAGGCGCGCCACCTGTTCGATGTGCTGCTGCAGGACCGAGGAGGCATCCTCGAACAGAAGGTGCGCTTCGTCAAAGAAGAACACCAGCTTCGGTTTCTCCGGATCCCCCACTTCCGGCAGGTGGTAGTAGAACTGGCCGAGAAGCCACATCAGAAAGGTCGACCACAGACGCGGCTTGTCCTGCACATCATTCAGGGAGAGGACATTGACGACCCCTTTGCCGCCTGAGACGCGCATCAGGTCGTTGATGTCCAGCTCCGGCTCACCGAAAAACTTCCCTGCGCCCTGCTGCTCCAGCTCGATCATTTTTCGAATGAGCACGCCGACGGTCTGCGACGACATGGACCCGTACTGCTTCAGGTCGGCCTTTCCCTCCGCCCCGAGGTACTGGAGAACGTCGCGCAGATCCTTGAAGTCGAGGAGCGGCAGCTTCCGGTCGTCGCAGTACTGGAAGACCATCGCCAGCACGCTCTGCTGCACATCCGAAAGATCGAGAACTTTTCCCAGAAGGATCGGGCCGAACGAGGTGATGGTGGCGCGAACCTGGGTGCCGTGCGTCCCGGTGAGGCTGAAGAATTCAACCGGAAACGCCTCGGGCGTGAACTCCCGGCCCACGCTCTTGACCCGCGCCAGAATCTTTTCGTTGGGCTGTCCGGCCTGCGACATGCCGGCCAGATCGCCCTTCACATCCGCGAGGAACACCGGCACGCCGTTGCGGGAGAGCCCCTCCGCGAGAAGTTGCAGCGTTCGTGTCTTCCCCGTCCCGGTGGAACCGGCGATCAGACCGTGACGGTTCATGATCCCCAGGGGAATCCGCACGGGAAGGGTGCCTTTCGGAGTGCCTTCCTCCATCACGTGGCCGATGTCGATGGAGAGGCCGGAGAAATCAAACGCGGCTCGAAAGGTCTCGTCAAAAGTGGTCATAGCCGAGACGATTGCAAATCGCGCGCTATCTCGGTCACCGTCCAGTCGTGTGACCATTTTTGGGCAGAGGTTTCTTTGTTTATTCGCGCGCGGCACTATCATTCGCGGCCATGAAGATCGCATTCATCGGGCTCGGAGCCATGGGTTATCCGATGGCTCGACATCTGGCCAGTCACTTCGATGTGCTGGTGTGGAATCGGACGTCGGAAAAGGCGGAGCGACATGCTCGGGAGCATGGAACTCATCTGGCCAGGGATCTCGATGAGTGTGCCAGCGCCGAGATCATCATCACCATGTTGCCGACCAGTGCCGAGGTTGACGCCGTCGTGGAGCGGATTCTCCCCGCCCTGCGGCCGGGAACCTTGTGGATCGATGCGACCAGCGGAGATCCGAATGTGAGCCGCCGGACTGCAGAGGGGCTCGCAGAAAAGGGTGTGGCCTTCGTCGATGCGCCGGTGACTGGCGCCGTTGTGGGGGCGGAGAAAGCCACGCTGACCATCATGATCGGGGGCGAGGCGGGGGACTTCGAGCGTGCGCGCGCGGTCCTCCAGCACTGCGGCAAGACCATCATCCACGTCGGACCAGCGGGATCGGGTCATGCCATCAAGGTGCTCACCAATTCGATCATGGGTGCCACCGTGTGGATCACCTCGGAGTGTCTGCTGCTGGCCAAACAGCTCGGCATCGACATGAAGACGGCTCTGGCCGTGACCAACGCTGGCAGCGGGCGATCGAACGCCTCCGAAAATCTATTGCCGATGCGCTTGATCGAGCACCAGTGGCCGCTGGTATTCAAGCTCGCCCATCACGACAAGGACATCCGCATCGCGGCTTCGCTGTCGCACCAGTTGCATGCCTCGACGCCGATGCTGGCCCTGACCCAGCAGCTCTTCACCGCCTCGCTGAATCAACTCGGCGAAAACGCCGATTACATCGAGGTGGCCAGGATCGTGGCGAAGATGAACGGCACGACCTGGGAGTAGCGCCGACACGGCCGGCAGGGATGCCGGCGCTACGGAAGGCAGCCATTTCCCCAGCATCGCGACTGAGGCGAAATCGTGGCGGACGCTTTGCGAACCAACGCCGCCGGCCGTGCCGGCTGCGAACCAACGCCGCCGGCCGTGCCGGCCTAGAACGTGGAGCGGATGATGCCGCCGTCGACCTGGATGCTTGCGCCGGTCACGTAGCTCGCGCGCTCGCTGCAGAGGAAGGTCACGACGTCCGCGAGCTCCTCCGGCCGGCCGAAGCGGCCCAACGGAATCGCTTTTACCGAGTCCTCCAGGTATTGCTCGTAGGTGATGCCTCGCTCCTGTGAACGAATTGCGCCGAGGTGCTTCTGGCGGTCGGTGAGGTAGTGGCCGGGGAGAACGGCGTTGACCAGAATGTTGTCCCTGGCCACTTGATCGGCCATGGTTTTTGTCAGGGCGGAGAGTCCAGCACGCAGGGTGCTGGAGATCGTCAGCAGATCGACCGGCATTTTGGCCACCAGCGACGTGATGTGAACGATGCGGCCCCACTTCCTTTTCTGCATTCCGGGGATGACCAGTTTGCAGAGGCGGACCACGTTCATCAGCGTGCTGTCGATCCCCAGCTGCCATTGAGACTCGTCGAGAGCCATGAAAGGAGCGGCGGGAGGACCGCCGGTATTGGTGATCAGGATGTCCACCTGGCCAAACCGCTCCACGGTCTCCTGGAACCATCGCTCGAGGTCGGAGGCGCTGGTGACGTCGCACACCACCGCGATGACCTCGGCACCTCCTGCCTCGATCGCCGCGCGCACAGGCTCGAGCGATTCGGCTGAGCGGGAGCAGATCGAGAGGCGGCATCCCTCGCGCGCCAGTGCTTCGGCGATGGCCCTGCCAAGACCTTTGCTGGAAGCGGCGACCATGGCCACTCGACCTGCGATATCCAGATGCATTCGTGGACGATATCCCGCCGGCATGGCCATGTCACACCGGCGGAGCTCCTGTCTTGCGGATTGGCAATAGAATCCCCGAAAGTGGTAATCGGAGGGTCACGTATGCGCAGAGTTCTGTTGACCGGTTTCGCCTTGATTCTTGCCCTGCCGCTCGCGGCCGACGAAGGGATGTGGCTATTCAACCGGCCCCCGCGCGCGATGCTGAAACAGAAGTACAACTTCGAGCCATCCCAGGCCTGGCTCGATCATCTGCAGAAGTCGTCCGTGCGCTTCAACAGCGGCGGGTCCGGCTCTTTTGTTTCGTCAAATGGTCTCCTGCTGACCAATCACCACGTCGGACTCGACTGCTTGTCGAAGATCAGCGACGCCAAGCACGATTACATCGCCACTGGATATCACGCCAAAACCAGCGCCGAGGAAGTGAAGTGCGTCGATCTGGAGCTGAACGTTCTGATGTCGATCGAGGACGTCACCAGCCGCGTCAACGCCTCGGTGACCGCCGGGATGCCGGTCGCTGATGCGACCAAGGCACGCCGCAGTGTCATGGCGGCCATCGAGCAGGAGTCCTCTCAGAAAACCAGCCTCCGCAGCGACGTGGTGACCCTCTACCAGGGCGCGGAATATCACCTCTACCGCTACAAAAAGTACACCGACGTCCGGCTGGTCTTCGCCCCGGAGGTCTCCATCGCGTTCTTCGGCGGCGATCCCGACAACTTCGAATATCCCCGTTACGATCTGGACGTCTGCTTCTTCCGCGCCTACGAAAACGGCAAGGCAGTCCATCCAGCGGACTACCTGAAGTGGAGCGAGACGGGAGTCAAAGAAAATGACCTCGTTTTCGTGTCCGGCCATCCCGGCGGCACGAATCGCCTCAACACGATGTCGCACCTGCAGTGGTTCCGCGACGTGACCTACCCCTTCACCATGAACCTGCTGCGGCGACGGGAGGTCCTGCTGAGCAACTACAGCGAGCGCTCCAGCGAGAACGACCGCCGCTCGCACGACGACCTGTTCGGGGTCAAGAACTCGCGGAAAGCTTACGTCGGTCGGATCGCCGGTCTGCAGGATCCAGCCGTGTGGGCGACGAAATCGTCCGCCGAATCGGCGCTCCGGCAGAAGGTGGACGCCGATCCCCAGCTCAAGGCGCAGTACGGGGATGCGTGGTCCATGGTCGACCAGGCGTTTGCCACCTACCGTCCCATTTACGCCGAGTATCGATTCCTGGAGGGAGGCACCGCTTTCAACTCCCGCCTGTTCAGCATCGCCAAAACGCTGCTCCGGCTGCCGGAAGAAACGAAGAAGCCGAATGGCGAGCGGCTGCGCGAATACCGGGAGTCGAACCTGGAGTCGCTGAAGCAGGACCTGTACTCCGAAGCGCCCCTCTATGACGACATGGAGACGCTGGAGCTTGCGGATTCTCTGGCCAACTGGATCGAGGTGCAGGGTGCCGATGATCCGCTGGTCAAGCAGGTGCTCAACGGGAAGTCTCCGCAGCAGCGCGCGTCCGAACTGGTGCGCACCACAAAGCTCCATGATGTCGCCGCCCGGAAGCGGATTGCGGAAGGCGGAGCAGAAACCGATTCGATGCTGGAAGTCGCGCGGATCGTCGACCCGCGCTCCCGCCAGCTGCGCAAGCAGGTGGAAGACAACGTTCAGGAGCCGCTGCGGCAGGCCTACGCCAAGATCGCCAACGCTGGCTTCAAGGTCAGCGGAGGCGACAGCTATCCTGACGCAACCTTCACCCTCCGTCTGTCCATCGGGACCGTGAAGCAGTTCGAGGAGAACGGGACGACCATCCCCTGGTCCACCACCATCGGCGGAACCTTTGACCGCTCCGCCCAGCACAAGAATCAGGTGCCCTTCAACCTGCCCAAGACGTGGCTGGCGAAGAAGGAAACGCTGAAGAACGACAAGACCCCGTTCAACTTCATCTCCACGGCGGACATCATCGGCGGAAACTCCGGGAGCCCGGTGGTCAATCGAGCCAACGAATTCGTGGGCATCATCTTCGATGGGAACCTGCAGTCGCTGCCGTGGGATTACGCGTTCGATGATCGCGAGGGACGGGCTGTGGCTGTGGACTCCCGCGGCATCCTGACGGCGTTGCGGAAGGTCTACGCGGCGACGGACGTGATTCGGGAACTGACGGGAAAGTAACGGGAGCTGAGGGTCGTCGCGCGCGACGCGCGGCGGCCCGGCATCCTCATCGTTCCCGCGATGGAAAAAGCGCGAGCGCGGCCGGCGGTACGGTCGGATGCCCCGGCGATCGCTGCGATCTACAATGCGGGGATCGACGACCGCGTGGCCACTTTCGAAACGAGACATCGGTCCGCTGCGGAGATCGAGAGGTGGTTTGACGGGCGGCATCCCATCGTGGTGGTCGAGGAGGGAGACGTCGTCATCGCGTTCGCGTCCACCTCTCAATACAGACCTCGGCCGGCACGGCCGGCGGCGCTGGTTGCCCAAGGCTCCGCCAAGATCGCGCTCCAAGACGTGATGCCGCGCAGGCTCCTAGATGTGGTAATCGTGGAGCGACTGTTGCCATGACCGTCCTGTGTCCCCAGTGTGGCTCTGAAGCGACACGGCGTGGTGGGCGCGTGGTCTGGACCGTCGATCTGATGATGATCGCCGTGGCCGTGCCCATCGTCCTCACCGGCCGGGTCCATGCGGCGCTGGTGGCGGGCATCATCCTGGCGATCATGGCCATCGCCCATCTGGCCGTTGGAGAGCGTGCCTGCCGCGACTGTGGAGCGCAATGGCGGGAGCGGGCCCGGCGGGATGACAACTGAGCAGTTTGGTGTTAGATCGTCCGCCGCGCGAGCGGTTCCCGTAATGACCGACCCTCAGTTCATCCGCAATTTCTCGATCATCGCCCATATCGACCACGGCAAGACGACCTTGTCGGACCGGCTTCTGCAGAAGACCGGCGCGGTCGAACAACGCGAAATGGGCGAGCAGATGCTCGACGACATGGATCTCGAGCGCGAGCGGGGCATCACCATCAAAGCCCGCGCCGTCTCCGTGCAATACACGGCGAAGAGCGGTCAGCTTTACTCGTTCAATCTGATCGACACGCCGGGTCACGTCGATTTCAGTTACGAGGTCAGCCGGAGTCTCGCCGCCTGCGAAGGTGCGATTCTGGTGGTCGACGCCACCCAGGGGGTCGAAGCGCAGACCCTGGCCAACAGCTACCTGGCCATCAATAACAATCTGGACATCCTCTCGGTCATCAACAAAGTCGATCTTCCCTCCGCGGAGCCGGAGAAGGTTCGCGAGCAGATCGAGAATGTGATCGGCCTGGACGCGCACGATGCCGTTCTGGCGTCCGCAAAATCGGGAATCGGCGTCGACGAGATCCTCGAGCGCATCGTGACGGACATTCCCTGCCCCAAGGGCAATCCTGACGCACCTCTGCGCGCGCTGCTCTTCGATTCCTGGTACGACTCCTATCGTGGAGTGATGCTCTTCGTGCGCGTCGTCGATGGGGAAGTGCGCAAGGGGATGAGGATCAAGCTGATGTCGACGGGACGGGTTTACGAAGTCACGTCGATGGGCATCTTCACCCCGAAGACCAAGGAGATCGAACGTCTCGGTGTGGGCGAGGTCGGATTCCTTTCCGGAAACATCAAGGACATCGTCCAGGCCAAGATCGGCGACACCATCACCGAGGAAAAAAGCGAGGTTCCGGCCCTTCCCGGGTTCGAGGAAGTGAAGCCGATGGTGTTTGCCGGAATCTTCCCCATCAACACGGACGACTACGAAGACCTTCGCGACGCGGTGGGAAAGCTCAAGCTCAACGACGCCTCCTTCAGCTTCGAGCCGGAAAGCTCGACCGCCCTCGGCTTCGGCTTCCGCTGCGGCTTCCTCGGACTCCTGCACATGGAGATCATTCAGGAACGGCTGGAGCGCGAGTTCAACCTGGAACTGCTCACCTCCGCCCCAGGCGTTCGCTACCGGGTGACCCGGACCGATGGTGAGACGGTGGAGATCGACAACCCCCAGAAGATGCCCGATCCGTCGTACATCAGCTCGATCGAAGAGCCCTTCATTGAAGCCACCATCATCACCACGGACGAATTCGTCGGTCCGATTCTGGCGCTGGCCACCGATCGCCGCGGCGTGCAGAAGAAGCTGGAGTACGTCAGCTCGAACCGGGTGATGATCGTGTACGAAATGCCGCTGAATGAGGTGATTCTGGATTTCTTCGACAAGCTCAAATCCGTTTCTCGCGGATACGCGTCGCTGGACTACCAGTTGAAGGGCTACCGGGAGAGCGATCTGGTGAAGATGGACATTCTGGTGAACGGCGAGCCGCTCGACGCGCTGTCGTTGATCGTTCACAAGGACAAGGCATTCGGCCGCGGGAAGCTGCTGGTCGAGAAGATGAGAGAGTTCATCCCCAGACAGATGTACGAGGTCGCTTTGCAGGCTGCGGTGGGCAATCGCATCATCGCCAGGGAAACGGTCAAGGCCATGAGGAAGGATGTCCTGGCCAAGTGTTACGGCGGGGACATCTCCCGCAAGCGGAAGCTCCTGGAGAAGCAGAAAGAGGGCAAGAAGCGGATGAAGCGGATCGGCAAGGTGGAGATCCCGCAGGAGGCCTTCCTGGCCGTCCTGAAGATTGACTGATCGCGGCCTCTCCCGCAATTCGAGGCCACCTCCGCAGGTTGCATCCGGGCTAGATGAGACCTCTCCAACGGATCGCTCCTCTTCTTGTTCTTCTCTCGCTGAGTTTCTGCACCAGCACCAGGCCGGTGGACATGAGCGAGCCTCGCAGGATGGTCGGCACCGACAACGACGTGCGCGTCGATGCGGAAATCTACGGAGACACGCTGACGTCAGGCATCAGCATCGCGCTCAAGTGTGACGTGACCAACCACCGGGACACCACCATCCTCATCGCTGACCTGCTCCCCCAGGCCACCTTCGATCCGGAGACGCAAGTGGTCACCATCGACATCGGCTCCGAGATCCCCGGCGAGCAATTTCTTCCACGCCTTCTGTCCATCGCGCCGTCGGGACGTCGGACGTTTACGACTGGCGCACGCTTCTCCGCGCCCAGCGTTCCCGGATTCCGCAGCCCCAAAGCTCTGAGGATCCGTGTGAATTTTCTTGGTGGGGAGACCAAGCCGTTCGAATCCCTGATCGATATCCCGGAACGGGCAGTCCGTGACCCTGCACTTGCTTCCGCAATCTTCACCCGCTGGGTCGAGCGAAACGAGACGGTGCTGACCAACTCTCTTCCCATGCGGTGGGCCGGCAGCTCGGAAGAGGGTGGTGACTCTTCGCACCGGCGCAGACGTCCGTAGCCTGCGTTGCGCTGGTCCCTCAGCGCCTGATGAGAATCGTCCCGCGCCATGCGTGCCGGCAACGGCCAGACCGGTGCGCAGGCCGCGGCCGTCGCCGCCTCGCGGGAGCCGGGGATCAGAAGCTGGCGAGCGCTTCGGGTTCGTTCTCGTAGACTTCGAACACCGTGATCAGCTGCGTCACGTGGAGAAGCTCGTTCAGTTTGGCAGGGAGATGGAGGAGCTTCAGTTTGCCACCGCGGTTGGTGACCGTGGTGTAAGAGCCGACCAACTCGCCGATTCCCGAAGAGTCGATGGTGGTCACACCGCTCATGTCGAGCAGCAGATTGGTCTTTCCAGCAGTCAGTGCGTTGCCGATGACTTCGCGGAGCTGCGAATCGCCCGCGCCGATCGTGATCTTGCCATCGAGTTTGATGATTTCCACGCCATTGGCGGTGCGAGAGGTGGCTTTCATGTTTTCTCCTTGCGCTCAGCTCCCGGGAGACATCAGGAGAGCGGAGAGCTTCATATCATGCTTTGCTGCTGGCTACGCCGGTCCCGCGAGTGAGGTTTTTGGTCATCAGAAGCGATGTGCCCACCCCCGGGCGGAACGAGTATCGGATCTGATCCATGAACGTCTTCATGTAGAAGATGCCCCGCCCGCTCGTTTTCATCAGATTCTGCGGGTTGAGCGGGTCGCTGACGTTCTCCGGATCGAACCCTTCACCCTGGTCGGAGATGGTGATCTCCAGGTCAGGACCTTCGAGTTCGAAGGTGGCGTTCACCTTTTTAGAGATGTCCAGTTTGTTGCCGTGCTTGATCGCGTTGGCCACAGCTTCCCTCACGGCCATGCCGACCCAATGAGAGCCGTCTTCATCCACCCCCGCATTTTCGCAGAGGTGTTCCGCGATCACCTGAACGAGTTCGATGTTTTCGAACCGGCTGCTGATGGTGATTTCGATCCGCTCGCCGTCGTTTGCCATGGTCTGGGCCGCGGGCATTCTAAGTGAGCAAGATTCGTAGTTTCAACAAGAAACGGCCGGAATGACCGTTCGCCTGCATCCGTTCGGAGTCGCGTGCTTCGGCGGATGCTCCCGTTTCTCACCTTCTGTTCCCTTCTTTGCCAGGGGCTGAATGCTGCTTCGCTGGACCGCGAGATGAGCGACGTGGCCCGGCTTCGAGGGGTGAGCTTTGCCCACCCGGTGCTGGTCAGGCAGATCGATCGACAGACTCTGCCGGCGGCCCTGCGCGAGCAAATGCAGTCCTCCATTCCGTACTCTCTCGAAGAATACGCGGCGGTGCTGAGAGCCCTGCAACTCGTGGATGCCCGAAGCCCAGCGCTGATCGACCAGATGCTCGACCTGTATCAGTCCCAGGTCCTGGCGTTTTACGATCCGCGGTCCCACACCTACGTTTCGATCGAACCGTTGCCGCCGGCGGTGAGCGGCGTCTCCAATAGGGAGGTCGTCCGGAAGTCGGTGGCCATCCATGAGCTCACTCATGCCCTGCAGGATCAGCGCTTTCATGCAGCGGAACGCGAGCGGAAACTGCAGAGGGACAGCGACGCCCAGCTTGCCTATCACGCCCTTCTCGAAGGAGAGGCTTCCCTGGTGATGCTGGCATGGGTGCTCGAGCAAAGCGGCCAGACTCTCGATGACGTGCTCAAGTCCGACGAGACATTCTCATGGTTGCAGGCAGCCGTCGCCGGTGGTGACGCGCTGGTCGATTCATCGACGCCTCGCTACTTTCTCGACTCGATGAAGTTCCCCTACTTCGAGGGCATCAAGCTGGTGGCCACGGCCTATCGCCGCGGGGGCTGGAAGGCGGTCGACCGCATGCATCAGAACCCTCCCCGGTCGAGCCGGGAGGTTTTCCACCCCGCCGAGTATTTCTCCCGGATCGAGGGAACCGATCGGACCGAGCCGGCATTTGAATCGAAGCGGCGCCGCAGCGAGCCGGTTGCGCTGACGGTCGAGCACCTGGGAGAGTTCCATTGGCGATTTCTGGTCGGCTCAACCGCCTCGACAGGATGGCTCGCAGATCGCGTGCTGATCACTCCTCGGGGGACCGTCCTCGCGGAAACCCGATGGGAGTCGCCGGAACAGGCCGTCGTTTTCCGCGAGGCCTACCTCGTGTTTCTTCGTGGCCGCGGGCTGGAAGTTCGGAGCTCTCTGGAAGGCAACCGGGTGCGTGCCGGCTACGGACCGGATACGCAGTCGATCGAGAGATTCCTGCGATGAACATCGATCCGGCAACACTCGAAGACGACCTGGTCTCAGGGGTCTTCCGGGAGACCCTCAGGGAACAGCTGACTCACGGGTTCCGCCAGATCCAGCTGGCCGGGGAGCGGCTTCCAACGGCCTCCCACTACGCCGCTCAGATTGCCGAGATCGTGAACGCCGCCGCCGGTGTTTCGATGTCGCCCGATCTCGCCTTCAACCTCTATCAGGAGATCCTGCTCGCGGTCGAGGCTGCGCGGGCCGAAGTCCTCGGCGACGCTCCAGAAGCGTCGTAGGCCGGCACGGCCGGCGGCGCTGGTTGCCCAAGGCTCCGCCAAGATCACGCTCCAAGACGTTCTGCCGCGCAGGCTCCTAGTCCAACACCCAGTCCCGATCCGAAGGCGGAGGAGCTCGCTCTCCAGATGGCCCGGTTGCGCTTCGCGCTACCATGACCGCGTGAAGCACAAGATCAAGAACCATCCCGCGCTGTCGTCGTTCGCGACGACCGGTGGCTGAGCGTGCAAGCTGGGTCAGGATGACCTGCGCTCTGTGCTTTCAGGACTGCCTCTCGCCGAGGGGATGGGGAATCTTGTGGTCGGATACGGGACCAACGATGACGCCGCGGTCCTTCGGATCAGCGGAAACATGGCCATCGCCCAAACGGTCGACTTCTTCACGCCGATTGTGGACGACCCTTACCTTTTTGGAGCGATCGCCGCAGCGAACTCCATTTCGGATATCTACGCCATGGGCGCCACTCCGATTCTGGGACTGGCCATCGCGGCCTTCCCGACGGACGTGCTTCCGCTCGAGGTGCTTCACGAGATTCTTCGCGGAGGAGCGGACAAGGCTGCGGAAGCGGGGTTCCCCGTGGCCGGGGGACACACCATCATCGACGACGTGCCGAAGTACGGACTGGCAGTGACGGGCACCGTGCAGATCGATCGGCTGGTGCGGAACTCGACAGCGAGAGTGGGCGACTCGCTGGTGCTCACGAAGCCGATCGGCAACGGCATTCTGATCAGCGCACACCGGGCCGTGACGGGCCGCAGGTTCCTTCGACGGACCCCTCCCTCTCTGGACGAAGCGACCAGGTGGATGACCATGCTCAACCGCGACGTGGCTGAGGTCATGACGCGGGTGGGAGTCTCCGCCGCCACCGACGTCACCGGCTACGGCCTGGTGGGCCATCTGCTGGAAATGTGCGCAGGCTCAGGAGTTGGAGCGGAGGTTCGCGTCGGTTCGGTACCGCTTCTTGAGGGGGCACGGGAGTGGCTGGCCCGCGGATACCGCCCCGCGGGCAGCCTTCGCAATGCGGCCACGTTTCGTTCCCGGACGGACGGCAACGTTCCCGAGTCAGAATTCCTTCTGATGTGCGACGCGCAGACCAGCGGCGGACTGCTCATGGCGGTGCCTCCGGAGCGGCTGGCCGAACTGGAGCGGGAACTGGTGGAAGGCGGCCTGTTCTATGCAAAGATCGGCACCGTGACGGACCAGAGCGGCAGGATCACGCTGGTGCCGTGAGGAGAGTCGATGTCGTATTGCCCAACCTGTAAACAGGCCTTTTCGACCGGCGAGACCGAGTGTCCGACCGATCACGTGGCGCTGGTAGCGGAGCTGCCATTCCAGTCGATCGCTGGAACCGATGGCACCACGTGGGTCGAAATCGCCAGCACCGGTGCGGAAGACAAAGCGCGCCTGATTCAGGGATTTCTGGATGCCGAGGGAATCCCTGCGCAGATCGAGAACGTCAAGTTCAGCATGGAACCCATCAACTTCGGGACTATGGGTGACATCCGCGTCTACGTATCGGCGGACGATGAGAGTCGTGCCCAGCAGTTGCTGCGCGATCGCGATCGTGAGTTCGATCGCCTCGACGACGACACGGAAACCGTGGTGACCGACGAGGGGCCCGCGGACATCAGCGACGAGAGCGCGGTCGCGGAGAAGGAATGAACGACCAGCCGCGCGACGGGGTCCCCTCCGATCCGCCGGCGAGCGCGGAGCCACCGCGTGCAAGGCACAGCAATCCCGAACCGACAGGCCTGCCTCGCTGGATTCCTGCAGTGATCGGTTCGGTGTTGGTGTTGATCGCGGCACTGGCCGTCTACACCGGAGTCCGTTATCGCATCCCCACCTTGGCTGATGGCATCATCCGTTCTCGGAAAGCTCCCCGCGCGATGACCCATGGAGGGCCTCCCGGTGAGCCGGAGCCGGGAGCATCGCTGGTGTTTCCTGGCGAAGGCGGCGACAACGCGCCAGCAGCCCGGCCGCCCGCAGCCGGGCGAGCCCGCGCGCAGATCACCAACGATTCGGCAGGGATCAGCGCCACCGTGCGCCTGTGGGCCCGGCGGGGCATGGTCACCAATATCACCCCCGACGACGCGATGATTTTCGTCAACGATCTGGCCATCGGCGAAGCACGCCAATTCAACACCGTGGATGAAATCTACGACTTTCCCGCGCCCGGCAGCTATCACCTTCGGATCGTCGCTCCCGGCTATCGCGAGCAGCAGTTCGTCGTTACGGCGAGTGAGACCGCGAGCGCTGAAATCGCCCGTCTCGATGTGAAGCTGGTGCGAGCGCGGTAGAACCAGAAACCAGAAACCACCAGAGCGCCGTCCTGCAGGCTCCTTGCTCAGAGGTGAAGAGATTCTCCAACCGTCATTCTGAGCTGGGGAACGGCGCGATGCGCATGACGCGCTCGCGGGTCATCTGCAATCAAAGGCGGCCGAGTGAACGTGGCTGAGGCAAAAATCGTGGCGGACGCTTTGCGAACCAACGCCACCGGCCGTGCCGGCTCAATGCGCCGCATGCTGTGAGGCGTGGGCCTCGCGAGCTTTCTTCGCTTCCGAGATGATCTTCTTCTGCAGATTGCGAGGCACTTCCTCGTAGTGGGAGTACTCCATGTGGAAGCTCCCCCGGCCCTGG
>JBKJQB010000293.1:0-7661 GCA_046594105.1 Thermoanaerobaculia bacterium | reverse complement strand
ATGACCGTTGCCGGTCTGCTTGGTTCCGCCGAAGGGCAGGTGCGTCTCCGCGCCGATGGTCGGCGCATTCACGTAGAAGATGCCGGTATACATGTCGCGCATGGCGATGAAGGCGTTATTCACGTCGCGTGTGTAGATGGAGGAGGAGAGGCCGTACTTCACACCGTTGCCAATGGAGATCGCTTCCTCCAGCGAGTCGCACTTCATGACCGCAGTGACCGGCCCGAAGATCTCTTCCTGGGCGATGCGCATCCCCGGCTTGACCCCGGCGAACACGGTGGGTTGGTGGAAAAAGCCCTTGCCGAACTCACCGTCGCGCAGCACGCTGCCACCGGCGGCGACCTGCGCCCCTTCGTCCTTGCCGATCTGAACGTAGCGAGCCACCGTGTCCAGCTGAGCCGCGGAGATGTTCGGTCCCATGTCGGTCTTGGCATCGAGCCCGTTGCCGACGCGCAATTTCTTCGCGCGGCCGGCCAGCTTCTCCACAAACTGATCGTGCACTTTCTTCTGCACGACGATGCGGGAGGCCGCCGTGCATCGCTGGCCGGCCGTGCCGAAGGCGCCCCACAGCGCTCCGTCGACGGCCAGATCGACGTCGGCGTCATCCATGACCATGATCACGTTCTTGCCACCCATCTCCAGGTGCAGGTGCTTGAACTGCGGAGCGCAGGCGATGGAGATGTCGCGGCCGACGTTGGTGGACCCGGTGAACGAGATCACCGACACCTTCGGATGCAGCGTCATGGGCTCGCCGACCTCTTTGCCTCCGCCGGTGACCACACTGAAGACACCGGGAGGAAGCCCCGCCTCTTCGAACGCTTCGGCCAGCATGATCACCGAAAGCGGCGTGAGCGACGCTGGCTTGATGACCACTGTGTTGCCGCAGATCAGTGCCGGCATGCTCTTCCACGCTGGAATGGCGATGGGAAAGTTCCACGGGGTGATCAGACCGGCCACGCCGAGGGGCATGCGCACGGCCATGTTGAACTTGCTGGGAAGCTCGGAGGGGGTGGTCACACCGTGCAGACGGCGGCCCTCGCCAGCCATGAGGTAGGTCAGATCGATCGCTTCCTGGACATCGCCGCGGGTTTCATCGAGCACCTTGCCCATCTCCCGGGTCATCTCCCGGGCAATGGTCTCCTTGTCCCGGCGCAGAATCTCGCCGACTCGATAAAGATACTCGGCGCGCTTCGGTGCGGGGACCAGACGCCACGAAATGAACGCCTTCTCCGCTGCGTCGACTGCGGCGTTGAGGTCGTCCTCGTTGGATTCCTGGAACGTGCCGATCAGATCGGAGGAGTCGGCCGGATTCCGGTTCTCGAACGTCTCGCCGTTGTCGGACCCGACCCACTTTCCACCGATGAAGTTCTTGTAGTCGCGTGGGGCCCGGAGGGAATGCTGTTCGTGAAGAGGTTTCGAGGACCTGGACATGTTTTCTCCCGTGGACTTCTTCGTGCGGCTCGCATCGGGACGGCAGGCGTCCGGCGCGGCAGGTGGCGGATTACTTCCTGGAGGCTGGGGGCTGCTCGCCGTCTCGCGGACGGGCTGAGCCCATGTCCACCGAGCCGCGAAAACGAGCACCCTCAGCGACGACAATGCGAGGCGCCTTGATGTTGCCGTCGACCGTGGCGGTGGCGATGAGCTCGACACGATCGTCAGCGGAAACGTCGCCCGTCAGCTTTCCCTCAATGGTGACGTTGCGCGCATGGACGGTCGCTTCCACCCGCGCCTTGGTTCCGATGCGTAGATCGGCGGTCAGCGCGATCTTCCCCTTGACCGTGCCCTCGATCATCACGGCCTCGCTGCCGCCAACGGTGCCGTCGATCACGCAGTTCGGCCCGAGGAACGTGCCGTGAACTGAGGCCTGAGGCTCGTTCGGGCGCGGTTGCGGCTTGGAGGGCGATGCCGGTTCTTTCGCGAAAAGCGCCATAGGGGCGCGAAGCATAACAGAGATACCGCGGTGAGTGCCTCGAGCAGGAACCCGGCTTTTTCGCGTTGACAGGCGTTTCTCACCGACTCGCCGAGGGCTGGCACCGGAACGGGACCGCCACCTCATCAGCAACAAAACGAACAACGAAATTTTCGCGTTTCCCGACTCCGATTACACTGGCGCGCTTCAACGTTTGCTTTCCGATTTCGTAACGCGAAGGGGTTCCACATTGTCACGAAAAGTCATGATCTGCCTGCTGGCTGCCTCGCTGGCGTGCAATCGAAACGGAAAAAAAGACGACCGGTACCAGACCGTCAAGGTGGATCGGGGCGATGTGGTCATGACCGTGACGGCTACCGGGACCCTCTCCGCGGTGAAAACGGTTCAGATCGGCAGCCAGGTCTCCGGCGTCATCGCCAGGCTCTACGCCGACTTCAACAGCCGCGTCCATCAGGGCCAGTTGCTGGCCGAGCTCGATCCCACCCCTTTCCAGGCTCAGGTCGAGCAGCGCATGGCCGACGTCACCAAAGCTCGCGTGGAAACAGCGAACGCGAAGATCACCTTCAACCGCCAGCAGCGGCTGGTCAGCGCGGGGCTCGCGGCGCAAGCCGACCTGGACGGCGCGCAAGCGGCGTTCCAGGGAGCCAGCGCGCAGGTTCAGCAGGCCACGGCGGCTCTCAGTCAGGCCCAGACCAACCTGCGCTACGCCAGGATCATCTCCCCCATCGACGGGATTGTGGTGGATCGGCAGTACGACGTCGGGCAGACCGTCGCGGCATCCTTCCAGGCACCCACTCTTTTCTCGCTGGCCCAGGACCTCACCAAGATGCAGGTACAGGCTGATGTCGATCAATCGGACATCGGCCGAATCCAGGTCGGCCAGGTTGCACGCTTCACGGTCGACGCCTTTCCTGATGAAGAGTTCCGCGGGAAGATTGCCCAGATCCGGCTGAACGCGACGGTGGCCCAGAACGTCGTCAGCTATCCGGTGATCATCGAAGTGCCCAACCTCGGCGATCGTCTCCGTCCGAAGATGACCGCCAACGTCACCATCGAAGTCTCCACCGTCAGGGACGTCCTGCGCATTCCGAACGCAGCACTTCGATTCAAGCCGGACACCTCCGGCGAAGGTGGTGGCAAGCAGGCCTCCAGCACCGCGGGCGCGCAGGGTAACAACGCCGGCGGCGGCAACAACATGGACCGCGCGGCAGCGCGGATGGGCCAGGGCGGCCGGGGAATCGGCGGAGCGGCGGCTGCCTTCGGCGGAGGACCGAGACCGAAACGGCCCCAGACGATCTATCTGCTGGACGCGAACAAAAAGCTCCAGGCCGTATCGGTTCGCACCGGCATCAGCGACGGCCATTTCACTCAGGTCGTCGATGGGAAAGTGACGACGGGCGCGGAGGTCGTGGTCGGTCTGGCCACCACCAAGAATGAGGGCCCTGCCGCATTCGGCGGTCAGGGCGGCCCGGGAGGTCCGGGGCGCCCCGGCGGCGGCGGACGAGGACCGCGCTAGTCGTGCCTTCCGTCATCGAGATTCACGACCTGACCAAGGTGTACACCATGGGCGAGGTGGAAGTGCGGGCGCTCGCCGGCGTCAACCTGCTGGTGGAACAAGGCGAGTTCCTGGCGGTCATGGGTCCCTCCGGATCGGGCAAGTCCACGCTCATGAACATCCTCGGATGCCTCGACCGCCCCACGGCAGGCAGCTACCGGCTCGATGGCGTCGACGTCTCCGAGCTCGATCGCGACGAGCGCGCCGTCATCCGCAACGCAAAAATCGGTTTCGTCTTCCAGAGCTTCAACCTGCTGGCCCGGACCACCGCACTGGAAAACGTCGAGCTTCCCCTTCTATACGGTGAGCTGGGCTGGTCGCGCGAGCGGCGGCATCAGGCAGCGCTCGAGGCGCTTCGCCGCGTCGGTCTGGCCGGTCGCGAAAAGAATCAACCCTCCCAGCTTTCCGGCGGGCAGCAGCAGCGAGTAGCCATCGCCCGCGCGCTGGTCACCGATCCGGCCATGCTGCTGGCGGACGAGCCGACCGGCAATCTCGACTCCCGCACCTCGGAAGACATCATGGCCATCTTCCAGGGTTTGAACGATGCTGGAAAGACCGTAGTCCTGATCACGCACGAATCGGACATCGCGCAATACGCGACGCGGGTGGTCACCGTCCGCGACGGTCTCATCCAGAAAGACGTCCGCACCGAACAGAGACGAGTGGAAGTTCGCGGCACCGAAGCTCCCATCCAGGCGACACAACGGAACGAAACCAGAAACTAGAAACTAGAAACCAGAAACCAAAGAATTTCGCGGCTCCTGTCATCCTGAACGGCGTGGGTTGGCGGGCGGGAAGTGAAGGATCTGCAATCTCGAGGAGGCAGCCAAGCATCATCTGCGATGTTGCAGATCCTTCGCCGTCTGCGCGACTCAGGATGACGGGAAGGATTTGGCAGCAGGGAGGATGGTTTCTGCTTTCTGCTTTCTGCTTTCTGCTTTCTGGTTTCTGGTTTCTGGTTTCAAGCGGAGAAACGAACATGGCCAACGGAATGCAGCGTCTCGGCAACATCACGGTGGTCGGCTTGAAGGCCATTCTCCGAAACAAGCTCCGTTCGTTCCTGACCATGCTGGGAATTGTGATTGGAGTGGGCTGCGTCATCATCGTCGTGGCCATCGGCAACGGCGCCACCAAGTCCATCCAGGACACCATCAACTCCCTCGGCTCCAACTTCATCATGATTTTTCCGGGCGCCACCACCACCAGCGGCGCCAAGACCTTCAGCGGAAGCTCCACCCTGACCATTGAGGATGCCGACGCCATCAAAGCGGAGGCTTCCGCGGTCGCTTATGTGTCGCCGAACCTGCGCAGTTCCGGCCAGGCGGTGGCCGGGGAGCTGAACTGGGGAACCTCGATTTACGGTGTCGGAGTGGACTGGCCCTTCATCCGCGCCTGGAACGTTGCCGACGGCCAGTTTTTCACCGATGCCGATGTGCGCTCGGGCGCCAAGGTCGCCGTGCTCGGGGCCACCGTTGCGGAAAACCTTTTCCCTCAGGGAGGCTCGGTCGGACAGATCGTGCGGGTGAAGAATGTCCCATTCAAGGTCGTCGGCGTGCTCGATCGCAAGGGCGGGAGCACCATGGGCCAGGACCAGGATGATCAAATCATCGCGCCGTACACCACGGTCATGAAGCGTCTGATGGGAACCACCAAGATCAGCATGATCTACGCGTCGGCCCGCAACTCCGATCAGGTGGGCGAGGCCCAGACCCAGATTGACGCACTGCTGCGGCAGCGCCATCGCATCCAGCCGGGCGCCGACTCCGATTTCATGATGCGCTCGCAGGAAGAGATCGCCCAGGCCAACGAAGCGCAGATGAACATTCTCAAGACGCTCCTGCTGTCCATCGCCGCGATCTCGCTGCTCATCGGTGGCATCGGCATCATGAACATCATGCTGGTCAGCGTCACCGAACGAACGCGGGAGATCGGGATCCGCATGGCCATCGGCGCCAAGGGCCGGCACGTACTTCTGCAGTTTCTCTTCGAAGCGATCACGCTGTCGGTGGTGGGAGGGTTGATCGGTGTGCTGCTCGGAACGGGAGGATCGACTCTGGTGGCCAGGCTCCTCAAGTGGCCCATCGTGGTCAGCGCATCTTCCATCGCCCTCTCGTTCGGTGTGGCAGCCGCGGTCGGCATCTTCTTCGGCTTCTACCCGGCGCGGAAGGCATCACGTCTCGATCCGATCGACGCTCTGCGCTACGAGTAGAGCAGCGGCTGATCAGCGCGGCGGCCGGGAGGAACGGAATCGTGAGGGCTGCGGAATCGCGAACGCGTAGAGCGTTCCGGAGAAGTCGCCGAAGTAGATCCCCTGATCGGTGATGGCGATCCCTCCGACGCAAATCGCCTTCGTCGCGAAATCCCAGAGGACCTCGCCAGTCCCGGCGTCCAGAGCAAGTGCATGCCGTCCTGCCGTTGTGAACACCACTCCGTTGGCGTAGGAAATCGGGGCGATGACGGGCGATCCCGTCGAGCGGCGCCAGAGGATGTTGCCGGTCGTCGGATCGAGGGCGACCACCGAGCCCAGCGTGCTCTCCCCGTCCAACTTGCCGCTTCCGACATAGAGTCGTTGGCCGTCGAACGCGGCGGTCGAAAGAGTTCCATCGCCGCAGAGCGGGCAGGGCCCACCCGATGCCAGACGGGTGTTCCAGACCGGCCCGGCCGCGAGATCGTCGCGGTTGAATGCGTAGTACCGACCGTCTTTCTGCCCGGCGCCAACCAGAGCGCGGCCGCTTCCGTCGCGAAACAAAGTGGGAGACGAACCCCAGTCCGAATCCTCGATCCCCACGGTATCGATCTTCCAGTCGTCCACCACTCGCAGACCCTGCAGCGAAAGGCGCACCAGGGAAAACGAGTGACCATCATGAACATCCAGCGCCGATCCGGTAGTGACGAAGACCGCGCTGCGATCGAGATCGACGGCCGGCGAAGTCCACACTCCCGATCCGGTCGAGTTGTAGGGCCACTCCGGCTTGACCAGGAACGCGTCCTCGACCGTGCTTCCTGATTGGGTGTCCATGGCCACCACCCGTCCGGCCACAAACGGCGTGTCGCAATTGCTGGATATACCCTGCAGCACGACGCCGCCGGCCACCGCGGGGGAACACCAGCCGTAATATCCCTGCACCGTGTTCCCGAGGCGCTTGCTCCAGGAGATCTCCAGCGTGCCGGCCTTGAGGGCATAGAACGACTCGTCGCCACCGGCCAGAAACACCGTGCCGTTTTCGATTGCCGGCGATGAGGTGATCCCGATCGTGGATGGCTCGCATTGCAAAGCGGTGGTGGTCCCGAGGTCCACGGAAGCGATCCTGTGACCATCGCTGGCTGCCAGGGCATGTTCCCAACCGCTCCAATCACCGACATACACCACGTTCGAGGCCACCGCCGGAGACGACGCGATGGGACCGCCGAGACGGACGACCCACTTTTGAGACAGCGTCCCTGCCGTGACTGGAGAGATTGCGCCGCCCGATTGCGCGACGCCGGTCAGTTCCAGGTTCGCGCAGTACTTCGGCCAGTCGGAAGCGCCGCCTGGGCGTGCCCAAAGGAACAGGACGCAAATCAAGAGCTTGTTCCACATAACTTGCCTGACATCCATCCGGATGTCATAGAGACGTTCGATCCGACAGTTCCGTTTACGCAGTGAGGGGGCTCACGCAGGAACCCGACTGTCGGACACCTCCTGCTCCGCGCCCCACCGGGGACGCAGTCCTGCCGACTTCCCACCCCCCCGGGCTGCCAATTGTTGAGGAGTGAACAAGGTACAGCATGGGTGCCTCGAGCGCCTCACCCGATCGGGTTAAGGCCGAAGGAGAGCGCTCCTGCTCGTCCCGGAAGACCTCCCCTGCCCGTGGTCGGACGTCAGGGCGTACGCGTCGATCACCTCGCGCAGCGGAGGGAAAGGCGCGATCGACCGAAAGCGCCCCGCGATCTTGACGCCACTTCCGGATCGGCTGAGGGTTGAATTGGAGCGGGCGACGAGATTCGAACTCGCGACCAAAAGCTTGGGAAGCACTTCCGATGCTAGACGATACCGGGCTACTCATGGGGATCAAGACTTACGACGCCTCCCGGGCGTCAGCAACCGTGCCCAAGCATCCCCATCACGGGAACCGGTGCTACCCGAGCGTCACCCGCCCGCGCCTGGGCCACACCCGGGCTCAAACTCCGCAAACC
>JBKJQB010000079.1:0-2833 GCA_046594105.1 Thermoanaerobaculia bacterium | reverse complement strand
GGACCCCTCATCCCCGCTTCGCGGACCTTCTCCCCGTGCGCGGGGAGAAGGACACTCGATGGGCAGGCTTCCCGTTTCCCACCATCAATCGCTGCGTCTCACGCAGTGCCCCAGGGGATAAGGACACTCGATGGAGAGGCTCCCCGAGTGAACGCGAAAATCGTGGCGGACGCTTTGCGAACCACGCAGCCGGCCGTGCCGGCTTATTCTCCGCGGATCTCGGCGAAGAAGGCTTCACTGGACACCGGTCGCCCGAGGAAGCGTTCCACGAGCGCGCGGGCGGGCTCTTCGCTGCCGCGACTGAGGATCAGTTCGCGGAAGCGGCGCCCGGTCTGCGCGTTCATCAGGTCGTCGCCGAAGGCGGACACCAGATCGAGAGCGATGACCTTGGCCCACATGTAGCCGTAGTAGCCGGCAGCGTACCCGCTGGCGATGTGATCGAAGGTGCCGGGGAACGCAGTGCCCTCGACGTATCCCATCGGCGTGGTCTCTTCCATGGAGCGCCAGACCTCGAGGCTGGGACCGGGGCTGGCGGAGGCCAGGGCCATGTCGAATGCGGCGTAGAGGAGTTGCCGCCCGTAGTCGATGCCCGCTCCGAATTTGCGCGCCGCGCGCAGCCGGCCGACCAGAGGCTCATCGAGAACGGGACACTGCGGGCAATGTCCCCTCATCAGACTGAGACTCTCCATCCTGGCGGCCCACTCCTCGTACATCTGCGAGGGGGCCTCCACGAAGTCGCGCTCCACGCTGGTCCCGGAGTGCTGGTTGTACTCGGTCGTCGACAGCACGCCGTGCAGGACGTGCCCGAACTCGTGCAGCAGCGTTTCCACTTCAGAGTGGGTGAGGCCCTGACGATTGAAGTTCGTCACCAGTGCGCTGATCGGCTTGCGTCCGCTCTTACGGGAGACCCCGCGTACCGGCCACGCTGCGGCATGCTTGTACTTGTCATCGCGGGGATAGAGATCGAGGTAGATCCCGCCGATGGCCTCGCCGTTCGCGGCATCCAGGACATCGAGATACAGGACGTCTTCGTGCCACACCGGCACCGTCGCTTCCTCGAATCGGACTCCATAGAGCCGCTCCGTGATGTCGAGCATCCACCGGAGCGTGGGGACCGTCGGGAAGTAGTCACGCAACGCTTCCTGATCGATTGCGTACCGCTCTTCCCGCAGACGCTCGCGGTAGAACATGACGTCCCATCGATGGACCTTCGCTTCTTCGACGGAGATTCCGTGCAGCTTCGCTTTGACCTGCTGCAGCTGACGGAGATCCTGCACCTCCGCTTCCATCACCGCCTTCCTCACGTCGGCCAGAAACGCCTCCACCGACTCCGGGCTCTCCACCATGCGCCGCTTGATGACGTAGTGGGCGAAGCTGGGGACTGCGTAGAGATCGGCGATCTCCTTCCGCAACCTTACGATCTCGTCGAGGATCTCCGTGTTCCGGGCAGTCCCGCGATTGGTGTTGGCGATGTAGTAGCGCTTGCGGGCCTCCTCCGAAACGGAGTTGCTCATGAAGGGGACGTAATCGGGGTAGTCGAAGCTCACCACGATGTTGCCGCTGCTGTCTCGAGCCACTCGCTCGAGGTACGACTGCGGAAGCCCTCCGCACTCGGCAGGGGTGAAGTGAAGGACGGTCTTGTTCTCGCGGATGTTTTTGCTGAACTCCTGAGCCAGCTCTGTCAGGCGTTCGGAGATCTCCCGGAAACGCTGGCGCTGGTCCGGGGGAAGGGAAACGCCACTGTCCTCGAACGCTTCGAGCAGGTCCTTCTGCAGCTGTTTCTGCGCATTGCTGGCCGGAACCACGCCGCGCACGCGCTGGTAGAGCGCCTCGTTCTGAAACAGCTCGGTCATGAAGACCGACTCGTCGATCAGGGCGCGGTCCGACGCGTCGCGGACGGCGGCATCAGGATGGACGCTGTTCAGCAGCGACACCGGACCGAACACATCTTCGATTCCGATGGCGATGCCATCCCAGGAATCGAGCACGGTCTCCGGCGAGACCCGGTCCAGGGGAAGGCCCTCGATCTCGCGCAGCTTCGATCCCGAGTCTGCCAGAACCCGCGCGGCGGCCTCGATCAACTCCGCGGCAGTGAACAGCGCAATGGTCGGGCGGGAGGGAGGAGTGATGGTCTCGGTCATTGAAGGAGGCGGAATTCTACGGCATCCAAAACCATCTTTGAGCAAGACGCGTACTAGGAGTGCAAATGTCCAGACCGGCCCGCAACCATCCCACGCACGCGCGCACTACTGGCTCGGAATGATCTTCGAGAAAAGCGGGCGCAGAAGCGAGGCAAAGGCGAGCTTCGCCACCCCGCTCCGCCTCGTCCCGGGGCGAAAGGATGTCATCGAAGCGCTGAAACGGGTGTGGTGACCCCGCGCGCCATCAGGATTGGATACGGGTTGACCGGCGTTCCCCGCGACCACTGCCGGGACGCCCCCAGCCGCTCGATGGCGAAATGAAGATGCGGAGCGTTGGACCTGGCATTGCCGGTGGAGCCGACGTACCCGATGACCTCCCCCCGCACCACCGCTTTCCCTTCCACCAACCCGTCGGCGTAGCGATCCAGGTGGGCGTAGTCGTAGCTCAGTTCCTGCGACCGGTCGAATTCGTAGATGGTCAGGCCACCGTTGCCGCTGGTGGCGATCTTGCGGATCGTCCCGTCCACCGCTGCCAGCACCGGCGTGCCCCGAGGGGCCATGATGTCGATGGCGTTGTGGACGTGACCCGTGCGCGCGTCAAAGAAGTTGTCCCGCAGCGCGGCGGCGGTGACTCCAGCGACCGGGATGTTCACCTCTCCTGTGCCGGGGCCGGTTCCCGGAGACTCCGTGCG
>JBKJQB010000075.1:0-15372 GCA_046594105.1 Thermoanaerobaculia bacterium | reverse complement strand
ATGCCACGCGAGCGTGTCATCGTCCCCATGGTTTCTTAGAAGCGGGGGCTTTTTACTCCGCCGATCATTCCCTCCAGTTTCGCCAGCCGATCCACGAGCACGTCCAGTCGCTCCAGCAATTCGGTGTGCTTGAGGTCTCCCGCGGCGGGCTGCTTGCGGGTCATGGCGAACGCGCCTCCTGGCTCCAGCACGCAGCTCTGGATCTCCTGCACGTTCTCGAAACCCTGCCGGCGGGCCACGACCTGGAGCTCGGAGAGGGTGATCAATTCTTTCGCCAGCGCAGCCTTGCAGATCTGCCCGTCCTTCACCAGGACGGTCGGTTTCCCTTCCAGGATCTGGTCGAGACGGCGGTGTCGAAACAGGAATCGCACCACGATGTAGTTGATGAGGAGCAGAGTGAATGCGCCGAGAAGCCCTCCGGCGACGGAGTTGTCTTCCCCGATGATGGCGTTCTGCACCGTGTTCGACAGGGAGAGCAGAACCACCAGATCGAACGGATTCAACTGCGCCAGCTCCCGTTTTCCGAACACTCTCAACAGGACCACCAGAAAGAGATAGACGAAGATGGGCCGCAGAATTTTTTCCAGGAGCGGGATCGGGACCGTGAACATGTGCGTCATCAGATTGTGCAGCACCTCAGCACCTCCGTTGTGCCACTGAGCCTCGATCAGGCGATCAGTTCGTCGTACACGATCTGGGACCAGCTCTCCATCGATTCGCGGAGGGCAGGCAATTCGCTTCGAGGCACCCACTGCCCGGTCATCTTCTCGGTCTCCCGGACGGTGACGTCGTGCGTGCTGGCCTCGAGGGTGTAGACCACTCCGAGGTGGACCCGTCCGACTTCGGTGCTCTCGTCGTTCAGAATTCCTCGGAATTGCAGCCGGAAGGGATCGGCGACACCGACTTCCTCCTCCAGCTCTTTCCGTAAACCTTCGAGCACCGAATGTCCGGGATTGATGTGCCCGCCGATTCCCAGGGACATCTTGTGATGCAGGCGCGTCTCGGTCTGCTTGGAGGTGCGCTGCAGGACGAAGGAATCGTCGCCGCAGGTCACGATCACGTAGGGGATGACCTGCCGGAACTGCGGAGACGCTTCGGCGGTCGGACGATCGATGAAGAAGTGGGAGCGGTCGATCAGCTCCATGATCGGCGCTGCTTCGACGGTCAGCGATCCGCGCAGCAGCGGCTGCACATCGACAGTATTGATGACCATCACATCTTCGATCTTCGTCACGCCAGGGCCTCGAGCACCTGGTCATGAAGGATTCCGTTGGTGGAGAGGCCGCTTCCGCCGTCGGCGCGGGCCTCGCCAAGCAGACTGCTGAACCGGCCTCCTGCTTCCTCCACGATGATCTGGATCGGCGCCATGTCCCAGAGCGCCACCTGCGGCTCCACGGCGATCTCCGCAGCACCCTCGGCCACCAGCATGTGCGACCAGAAATCGCCGAAACCTCGAGTCCGTCCGCAGGAACGAACGAGCTGCAGAAACTTCTCGCCCGATCCCGCCTGGTCGAATCCAGCGACGTCGTCATAGCAGAGCTGCGACTCCTGGAGAGAACTGCGGGTGGAGACTTTGATGGGGACTCCATTGCGGAACGCCCCTTCGCCGCGAGCGGCCCACCAGCGCAGATGCAGTGCTGGAGCGGAGACCACCCCGACCCGATTCTCGAGGGCGATCAGCGTGGCGTAGATGGGGATGCCCCGGATGTAGTTCTTTGTGGCGTCGATGGGATCGATGATCCAGCGGCGACCGGCCGATCCGTCGCTGCCGAATTCCTCGCCGACGATGCCATCGTCCGGGCGCTGCCGCTCCAGCGTCGCGCGGATGGCCCGCTCCACCGCCTCGTCCGCTTCGGACACGGGAGTCCGGTCGCTCTTGGTGCGGACGGACAGCGTGGAGGACTGGAAGTGATGGAGAGTGATGGCGTCGGCGGAATCCGCGAGGGCGAGCGCAAGACGGAGATCGTCGTTCATCGGCGCGAGCCTAGCACGCGCGCCGCGCGGTCCACGTCGCCTCGGAATCGAGCGAAGCAGCAGGCGCCGAAATCTTGACAAACTTCAAAAGATCAACGATGAAGCGAGCGATGTTCTCGATGCCAGCGGCCTGGTTGTGCGCGCTTCTGTTGCTGGCGCCGATGCTCCGCGCTGAGGACGTAGTGCTCCGGTGGGGCGGCGATGCCGAAGGTGGCGCTCCGTTCGTGGAGGCCGATCCGAATCACCCGGCGGATCTTCGCGGGTTCGACGTGGAGGTCGCCGCCGAGATCGCCCGCGGTCTGGGACGGAAACCGCAGTTCGTGCAGGTTGGCTTCGCAGACATCGACCAGTCGGTGCGACGGGGCGACTTCGACATCGGAATGAGCGGTGTGGAGGACACGCCGGCGCGCCGGAGCATGACCGCGGCGACCATCCCGTACTTTGAGTTTCACGAGGTGCTTACCGTACGCGCCTCCGATCGAGAGCGATTCACCGACATGCACTCGTTGCGCGGGCATCGGGTGGGCACACTCGGCGGAACCATCGCCTACGACTTGCTGCTGGCCGCGCAGAAAGATGGCGTGACCGTGGTGAGCTACGACGACGACGTCCATCCCTACTCCGACTTGCGGGAGGGTCGCATCGACGCAGTGCTCCTGGACAACATCATCGCCGCGCGGGCCATGCGGCACCTGGACGGCCTGATCACGCAACCGAGCGCGGTGGCCACCGGTCACTACATCGGAGTGCTCGCACCGGGGAATGCGGCCTTGCGCGATCGGATCAACGAGATTCTCAAGTCCCGGATGCGCGACGGGACACTGGAGCGCATCTACAGGAAATGGGGAATCTGGGGCGCCGATCAGCCAGCATTCTTCGCGCGTGTCGCCGCGAACTCGGCAGCGACACAGAAGCTGCCCGAGCCGGAGAAACCGCACCTCTCCAACGGTGGCGCACTGCTGCTCTATCTGCCGGCGCTTCTCCGCGCCGCTCTCATCACCATCTTTCTCTCTTGTATGGCCATGGCCCTGGCCATCACCCTCGGCGTCCTCATCGCCAGCGGTCGCGTCTACGGAAATGGATTGGTGAAGGTCGTGCTGACCATCTACGTGGAAGTGGTGCGCGGCACGCCAGTGCTGTTGCAGTTGTTCGTTCTCTATTACGGTCTCTCTTCGGTGATCCGTCTTCCTGCTTTTCTCGCAGCGCTTCTCGGTCTGGGGTTGAACTATGCCGCGTACGAGAGCGAGATCTATCGCGGAGCGCTGGAGGCGGTGTCCCGAGGTCAGCTCGAAGCGGCGCGCACGCTGGGGTTCAGTGAGGGGCAGGTGCTGCGACTGGTGCGTGGACCGCAAGCCTTCCGGATCGCCCTCGCTCCCATGACCAATGATTTCGTCGCGCTGCTCAAGGATTCCTCGCTGGTCTCTGTGATCACGGTGATCGAGCTGACCAAGCAGACCTCGATCTTTGCGACGAACATCGGGAGCTGGGTGGTGCCGGGCCTGATGTGCGCCGCGCTGTACCTGCTGCTGTCTCTTCCGCTGTCGCGGTTGGCGGGCCGGCTGGAAACGCGATGGAGAGCGGCCAGTGAGTAAACGAGGAAACAGGCGATGAGTGCCATTCTGGCGATCGAAGGCCTGAGACTGCGGCGAGGGGACCGGCAGGTGTTGCGCGGCGTGTCCCTGCGGGTCGAGAGCGGCGAGCTGGTCGCGCTGATGGGACTCTCGGGCGGCGGCAAGACCACCGTGCTGCGATGCGTCGCGGCACTGGAGCCGTTCGAAGCGGGAACGATCGACGTCGATGGCGTACGGCTGGTCCCTGGTCCGCTTCCCTCGCGCACGGTCGCGCGCCAGCTTCGGAATCGCGTGGGGATGGTCTTCCAGCTTCACTACCTGTTCGACCACCTGACGGTCACGTCGAATGTCACCCTCGCACCGATGCACGTTCGCTCCATGCGGCGAGCCGATGCGGAGCAGCGTGCGCTCGAGTTGTTGGAGTCCCTCGGCGTGGCCCATCGGCGCAACGCATTTCCGCGCGAGCTCTCCGGCGGGGAAGCGCAGCGCGTGGCCATCGCCCGGGCCATGGCCATGGAGACGTCCTTGCTGCTGTTGGATGAGCCGACGGCGTCACTCGACCCGGCGCGAAGAAGTGAGCTTGGGGAGACCTTGCGCGGGCTGACTGAAAAGGGGCGGACGCTCATCGTCACCACGCACGACGACGATTTCGTGCGCGACTTCGCCACGCGCGTGATCATCCTGGCGGAGGGAGAAGTGGTGGAAGCGGGCGATCCGCGCGAGGTGCTGCGCAATCCGCAACACCCGGCCACGCGCAAGCTGCTGCAGTCGGCGCATGGGGGCGAGTCCACACCGCCGAATGCGTGATCCAAGGTTGCCGGCCGATATTCTCTTCTCGCGGAGTTGGTTTTGGACGGAAGGATTCATTTGACAGTATCCTCAAGCAGGCGGGCCTGAAGGCATGAATACGTATCGGTTCCTCATCGTGGTCGAAAGCGCGGGCAGCAATTTTTCAGCGTACTCTCCGGACCTTCCCGGTTGCGTGTCCACCGGAAGCACCCGCGACGAAGCCGAGAAAAATATGTATGAAGCGATTCAGCTTCATGTCGAAGGCCTTCGGGAAGATGGGCTTCCGATTCCTACATCGAGCGCGATTGCTGAATACGTAATTCTCGGCGCCTGACTCGCTGGTGCCGCCTCAGCGTTTGAAAAAAAGCGCGATGCTCATAAGCAGTCCGATGGCCACCACGGCGCGGCGGACGAACACGCGCCCCAGCCTCCGGGCCATGCGTGCTCCCAGGAAACCGCCGACGATCGATGCTGCGGCCATCTCCATCGCGTCGATCCAGATCACCGCTCCCGAGAAGGCAAAGTAGATCGCGGCGATGCCGTTGATGCAGACGGCGAGCAGATTCTTCAGCCCGTTCATTTCGTGCAGGTCGGTCAACCCGATCAGCCCGAGGGCGGCCAGCATGAGGATGCCCATGCCGGCGCCGAAGTAGCCGCCGTAGAGACCGACCAGGAACTGGAAGGTGAAGACGAACAGCACCCAGCCGCTGGCCGGCCGCGCATTCGGCGCCCGTTCCAGCAGGCCGAGGCGGCGGGTGATCAGCTCCTGAGTCGCCAGAAGCAGCGTCGCGCCGAGGATGAGGAAGGGGACCAGGCGGCTGAAGGTCGTGGTGCTGGTGTGCAGCAGGAGCACCGCACCGATGATTCCGCCGGCAAGCGACGGCAGGGTCAGCAGAAGCAGCCATCGCTGGACGGTTTTCAGCTCGTTTCGGAAGCCGAACATGGCGGCGAGCGAGCCGGGCCAGAGGGCCACGGCATTCGTGGCGTTGGCCATGATGGGATCCCGACCGATCCAGATCAGCGCCGGAAACGACAACAACGTTCCTCCGCCGGCGATGGAGTTGACGGCGCCAGCGAGCAGCGCAGCGATGAGGATCACAGCGGTGTGCATGGAAGGCTCGCGTCGAGGTTACGAGGTTGAGGGAAGGGCCACAACAGATTTCACGATGCATCGCCGTGGTCCGTGAGAAGGGGCCAACGAAGTTGAAGCGCGCGAAGGCGCGCTTCACAGGCCAGCCCCCGGCTCTGCCGGGGGAAGCCCGATGACGTTTCAAGTGCGGCCGCGAAGGCGGCCGCTACTCTCAAGGCACGACCTGTAGCGACCGCCTTCGCGGCCTCCGTTTTCCGGGCGCCACGCGTTTCCCCGGGCCGAACCCGGGGCTGGAATTGCCTGGCGCGCCTGCGCGCGCACCATTCGCCCTGCGAACTCGCGACCGTTGTCTGGAACGCTTAGATACGTTCAGCGGGCTTCCAGCCCGGCGCTTCCCGGCGAGATCCCGCGGGCAGGATGCCCGCGACACGGCCGGCAGGATGCCGGCGCTACGAAAGACGAGGCCGAAAGACCGCGCGGCGTCGCGGCGGCTATTTCAGTCCGTCGGCGACGTAGAGGTCCGACAGCATTCGCAGCGCGTCGTAGGCGTACGCGGTCCCGTCCGGGGTGATGCAGATCGGCGCGATCTTGTACACGCCCGAGGGATCGATCGGCGTGAACTCCTTCCAGAGCTCGCGGGCGCCGGTGGCGAGATTCACGCGAAACACCTGCGCCGGGAGCGCGGTGGGCCGGCAGACGAACAGCGAGGCGGCGTCGGCAGACCATTGAATGGGGATCTCTCCCGGCAGGACTGAAGGCACTGCCACGGGCGGAGCGGCGCCATCGACCGGATAGAGCGCGATGGTCTGTTGCGTGGTCATGCCGGCCACGTAGTGTCCATCCGGTGAGACGGCGAACGGGCGGTAGGCCTCCCCCCAGATGTTCTCGGGCGAGAGGGCTCGAGCGGTCTCGTCAAGCGTATCGATGAGGATGAGTTGATATCCCTTTTTCTCCAGCGCTCCGGTCACCACCACGCGGCGACCGTCGGGAAGCCACGCCGCGCCGGGATCGAACGCGCCGGCGATCTTGAGCTCGCGCGCTTCACCGCTTCCGGTGGGAACCACCACCAGTTTCGAGCGGCTGTGTCCGAGAACCAGTTTGCCATCGGGGGACAGAGCGTCTCCCAGGCCGTCGCTGATCCGGACTGGACTGGGCGCATCGGCACGGCGGAGGTACATGGAGCTCGCTTTTCCGCCGCCCTCCCGCGTCTCGTTGAACAGGATGGTGCGACCGTCTCGCGAAAGATCGGCCACCATCGACCAATCCAGCCAGGAGACATCGCGCTCGGTCTGCTGGCCGGGCGCCTGGTATTCCAGCGCCGCGCGCCACAGCCCGTTCGAGAGGAGCACGTGGCCGGCGGGCGTCATGTCGTAGAGTCTCATCGATCCGGTCAGCCGGCTGATCGGACGGATGTTGCCCGATTCGATGTTGACGGCGTACACCGCCGGAGGAGCGGCAGTGTCGGTCCCGCTGATCCAGAGCTCTTTTCCGCCCGGCGCCCACAGCAGCCCGTTGGCGCCGTGATCCCAGCCTCGGGCCACCGGCTGCGGATTGCGCTGGTTCGTATCGGAGACCACCAGGTCGTTCTCATCCCCATGCGGCTCGATGAAGGCCATCCGGCCGTCGGGGCCGACGCGCAGATCATGAATGTAGTGAGGAGTCTCGTATCGCACCGTGCCGATGGGATATTCGATCCGGTACTTGCCGTTGCCGAAGCGGATCACCGCGAGGTTCGATCCGTCCGGAAGCCAGTCGGCCGCCAGTACCTGTTCGGCGACCTCGCGGGGCATGCCGCCGCCGATCGGAACTCGCGCCAGCGTTCCCAGACCGTTGAGGTGATCGCGGCGCAGGAGCACCGCCAGCTCTGTGGATTTGGAGATGGCCAGCACGTCCGCATCGGTCACTCCCAGCGGACGGGCCTCGGGGCTGTGCCGATTGGCCAGGAAGATCTCGTTCGGATTGCCATCCCAGGCCGCGCTGTACGCGATGGTGTCGCCATCAGGACCGAACCGCGCGCTGCGCACTTCCCCTCGCCGGAAGGTCAGCCGGTGAAAGGCCACCTCCACCGGCTGCTGCTGGAAATGGGTCGTGTAATACCAGGAGCCGAAAGCGGCACCGGCGATGGAGACCAGAAAGAGAAGGGTCAGAAGAACCGGCGAGATCCGACGCGGCGCGGGGCGGGCCGTACGCGCTCGCGTGGTCGCGGAGGTCCGAGGATGTGGCGATGAGGTTCCCGGCGCCATCGGGAGCGCAGGCGCTGCTCCCTGCAGCTGCATCGTGGCGGTGTTCTCGGCGGTGTTGCCCGTTCTCATCGCCGGCCGGGCCACCGAAGGGTTCGGAACATTCGAAAGAGTCCCGGGAGTGGAGAGCGTGGTGAGCGTCTCCAGGTTGAAGGCCAGGTCGCGTGCCGACTGGAAGCGAAGATCACGGTCCTTCTCCAGACATCGGCGGACCAGACGTTCCAGCGCCGGCGGGAGATTGGGAAGGGTATCCGTCAGATCAGGAGGCTCTTCCCGCAGGATTGCGCTCAAGGTCTCGATGGACGATCCGCGCTTGAAAGCGCGCGCGCCGCTGAGCATTTCGTAAACGATCGCGCCGAAGGAGAAGATGTCCGAGCGGGTGTCCACCAGCTCTCCCCGCACCTGTTCCGGCGACATGTAGCCGACCGTCCCCAGAACCATCCCTGGTTCGGTTGAGGCACTGGCGAACGGTCCCGCCTCGGCGGGGTTGCTCAGTTTGGCGATGCCGAAGTCGAGGATCTTGGCGCGGCCGTCGCGAGTGAGAAAGATGTTGTCCGGTTTGAGATCGCGGTGGACGATCCCCTTCTCGTGAGCTGCGGCCAGTCCCATGGCGATCTGCAGCGCGGCATCGATGGAACGGCGGGGAGGCAGCGGACCTCGCAGCAGACGGTCGCGCAGGGTCTCGCCCTCCAGCAGCTCACTGACGATGTAGGGGGCGCCGTCCTCTTTCCCCACGTCGTAGATCGTGAGCAGGTTGGGATGATTGAGCATCCCCGTGGCGCGCGCCTCCTGTTCGAAGCGCTGTAGCCGCTCACGGTCCTCGACGTTGAGAGCGGTGAGGACCTTGATGGCCACATCGCGGCCGAGGCGGGTGTCGGTGGCGCGGTAGACCGCACCCATGCCCCCTTCGCCGATGAGAGCGCCGATGCGATACGGCCCGAGCATGGAGTCGGGTTGGAGTGTCATGGACTTGCGTCATCGTACATCGGGGCATCGAGAAGGTGATCAGTCGCGCGGACCCGACGCATCAGAGAATATTGGATGTGGAGGGGGGCAAGTATAGAATTAACGAGACGTCGGCAACTCGACGTCGTTGTAGTGTTCTGTGGGTCAGATTGAGGCGGGAGTTCTTGATCCCGCGATTTCAAGGTGCGCATAGGAGGCATTCTTCATGGCTATCCCGTCCCGCGTAGCTGAGCGTCTTTCCACAGGTCTGAAGCGTTTCCAGCCCGTTCTTCAAGCCGCTCGGAATAGAGACGTAAACGAGTCCGACACTTCCATGATCGTCACAGACATGCTCGCGGATGTCTTTGGGTACGACAAATACAACGAGATCACGCGTGAGCACTGCATCCGTGGCACGTACTGTGATTTGGCGACCAAGATTGATGGAAAGGTTCAATTCCTCATCGAAGTGAAAGCAATCGGGGTCGACCTGAAGGATGCCCACGTAAAACAAGTGGTCGACTACGCCGCGAATCTTGGCGTTGAGTGGGTCGCTGTTACGAATGGTGCGGTCTGGAAGATCTTCAGGGTCGTATTTGGAAAACCCATCGACCAAGAACTGGTCTTGGATGTGAACTTGTTGGAGTTGAACTCACGGACTCAAGCCCATATCGAGAGCCTTTATCTTTTGACACGCGAAAGTGTCGTGAAGTCCGCGCTCAGCGAATATCACGACTTCAAGCAGGCTACCAGCCGGTTTTTCCTCGCCGCCGTTCTCACATCTGACACTGTTCTTGAGGTTGTTCGCCGTGAATTGAGAAGGGTTTCAAGCGACGTCAAGATCACAGTTGAAGAGTTGCGCAGTGCGCTCTCGCACGAGGTTCTGAAGCGAGAAGTGATTGAAGGTGAGAAAGCTGATCAAGCTCGGAAGAAGGTGGCGCGGGCTGCGAAAACCGCCCTCCGGCTCAAGAAGGACCGGAGTGAGCAAGCGGTGGCATCCTTTGAAGTGAGCGATGACCCAGGCGGCGCTTCCGTTTGAAATTCTCCAGTTAGCCCAGCCAGGGCGTTGAGACGGCTGGCGTGACCTCGCGCCCTCATCGCCACGCGTAAACGTCGACGTTCGCGTGACTGCGCAGCTGACCGGTCCAGGTCTCGATCTCCTTCTGCAGTTGCCGGGAGCGGATCAGGGAGCGCACCTCGTCGCGCACATCGCTGAGCGGGGGAAGGGCCAGGCCGCGTTCCTTCCTCTGCTGGCTCCAGGCTCCTCGGTAGTAGGCCTCGATCTCTTCGCTGGACACCAGGACGGTCGGCGCGAAACGCTCCTGGATGTATGCCTCCACCTGGAGTTGGCGTTTGATCAGCGCACGAAGCTCGTCGAGGGTGAGCTCTGCCTTGAGCAACGCAGCCTCGAACGCTGCAGGCGACGCGGAGCGTGCCTGGATCTCCTGCAGCCGCGTCTCGATGGAGTCTTTGGAAATGTCCTGAGCCCCGAATCGCTCGACGTCGCGAAAGCGAAGGGCCTGGGCGATCAGCGTGTCGAGGATCTGGTGACGATAGTCATCCTCGCTCTGCCCTTTGGTCCGGGGAAGAAAGCGAATCAGCGTCATCTGGCTGATCTCGCTCACAGTGATGATCTGGCGATCGATGACCGCGGCGATTCGATCCACCGTAACTGCCGGAAGCGAGGTGGCGGCGAGCGTGAGAATCCAGGAGAGCAGGAGAGAAGGGAGCGTACGGATGCAGGCTGGAGAAGGCCGTCGTCTCCAGGTCCTCGATTCCGTCCTCATGGCGTCCATCGTTCTGCTAATCTTGACAGCTCGGGGCGCAATTCCTCAATGATTCCGGGGGTTAGCACTCCACGCCGGAGACTGCCAGGACCGGGTACCTTCTGATGCCGATCAAGCTCGACATTCATCATGACGACCTCGACAGTCGCGCGCGCGACGTGTTGCGGGAGATCGTCGTCCAGCATGTGGCCACCGGCGAGGCCATCAGCAGCCGCTCCCTGGCGAAGTGCGGGCAGTTTCAGCTCTCTCCCGCCAGCCTGCGCAATGTCATGGCCGATCTGCAAGACCTCGGCTACCTGCAGCAACCGCATACCTCCGCAGGCCGCGTTCCCTCCGACCGCGGCTATCGATTCTTCATCGACCATCTGATGAAGTCGCGCTCGCTCTCGCAGCGCGACCGGGAAGTGATCGATGGCGAGGTCGGTCACGCCAACGAGATCGATGAAGTCCTCCAGCTGGCCTCTCGTCTGTTGTCGAGGATGAGCGATCAGGTGGGCATCGTCTTCATGCCCACACTCCTGCAGTTCACCATCCGGAGCATGGACTTCGTTTTGATCTCCGAGAACAAGATCATGTGCGTGATCGTCGGAACCAACGGCGTGGTGGTCAACAAGATCGTCGATACCCGCCTGCCGTTCACGCGCGATGAGACGGAGAAAATCTCCCGCTTCATCACGGCGGAATTTGCCGGCATGACCCTGGACGACATCCGCCGGCGGCTGCTGCGGATGACCGAAGAGGAGCGCGCCAGCAACGACGCAGTCCTGCAGAAGACCCTCTCTCTGGCCATCGAAGCGGTGGATGACGTGAATGCCGTGGAGCACGAGCTCTACGTGGAGGGAGCCGCTTCCATCCTGAGCAAGCCGGAGTTCACCGACGCCATGGCCTTCCGCCGGACCTTTCTGGCCCTGCAGGAGAAGGAGAAGCTGGTGGAGATCTTGAACTCCTGTCTGAGCGAGGGCGGGCTTCAGATTCTGGTGGGGTCGGAGAGCGACTTTACGCAAATCCACAATTTCAGCATCGTGGCAAGATCCTACGGCTCGCACTCGTCGCCCCTCGGAATCGTGGGGCTGATCGGACCGATGAGGATGGAGTACGCTCGGATGGCGCCGCTCGTGGATTACCTGGGGTTGGCTTTGACTCGAAAGATCGAAGAAGAACAGGAGTATCAGCAGTGATGAATGACAACAAGCCTGGCGCAGACGCGGATGACGACGCGTACGTGATCGAAGACACCGGCGAGACGGTCGCCGACATCGAGCAGGAAATGGAGCTGGCCGCGCAACAGGCCGCCGGAATCTCGGAGAGTGATCCTGTCCCCGGATCCGAAGCGCTGGAGACGGAGGTTCGCACGCTGCGCGACCGCTACATGCGGACCCTGGCGGACTTTGAGAACTTCCGGAAGCGCTCCGAACGGGAGAAGACCGATTTCTTTCGTTACGCGCTGGCCGGCACCATCAAGGATCTGCTGCCGGTCCTCGACAATTTCGACCGAGCGCTCGAGCATGCCGCCGATGGCGACGAGTTCCACAAGGGCGTAGCCCTCATCTACAAGCAGCTCTTCGATATGCTGCAAAAACATGGTTTGAAACCCATCGATGAATCGGGGGTACGTTTCGACCCGAACCTGCACGAGGCGGTGGTCCGGGAGGAAGATCCTTCCGTTCCTTCGCAAACGGTGGTGGCCATTCTGCAGAAAGGTTATTTCCTCGATGATCGCCTCTTGCGCCCGGCACTGGTGAAGGTCGCCGTTGGCGGGCCTGAGTCGAGCTGACGCGTTCGGTTACCATTGCCCTAATCCCTCATGGCGAAGATCATCGGAATCGACCTAGGAACGACGAACTCGTGCGTCGCGGTCGTCGACGTCACTACTCCCCAGGTCATCTCTAACCGGGAGGGAAGCCGGACTACGCCATCGGTCATCGGCTTCACCGAGGACAGCGAACGGCTGGTCGGCCAGATCGCCAAACGACAGGCCATCACCAATCCGTTCAATACCGTCTACGCCATCAAGCGGCTGATCGGCCGCAAGTACGACTCCGACGAAGTCTCGCGGGCCAAGCAGGTGCTGCCGTATCAGGTGGCCTCGGCCTCGAACGGCGATCTGAAGATCAAGATCCGTGACCGGGAGTTTTCGCCTGAGGAGGTCTCCGCCTTTGTTCTGATGGAGATCAAGTCCTTCGCCGAGGATTTCCTGGGAGAGCCGGTGACCGAAGCGATCATCACCGTGCCGGCGTACTTCAATGACTCCCAGCGGCAGGCCACGCGCGATGCGGGCAAGATCGCCGGCCTGGACGTGCTCCGCATCATCAACGAGCCGACCGCCGCTGCGCTGGCGTACGGCCTGGACAACAAGACGAACCAGACCATCGCCGTTTACGACCTCGGCGGGGGCACCTTCGACGTCTCCATCCTCAAACTGGAGGATGGGCTGTTCGAGGTCCTCTCCACTTCGGGCGATACGTACCTCGGCGGTGAAGACTTCGACAAGCGGATCATGGACTGGCTGATCGAGGGTTTCCGCAAAGAGACCAGCATCGACCTGACCCAGGACCGGATGGCCCTGCAGCGGCTGAAAGAGGCTGCCGAGCGGGCCAAGCACGAGCTTTCCGTTTCGGCGGAGACCCGCGTGACGCTGCCCTTCATCTCCGCCGACGCCTCCGGTCCGAAGCATCTGAACAGCGTGCTCTCCCGGTACGAGTTCGAGCGGATGGTGGAAGACCTCATCCAGCGCACCATCGATCCGGTCAACGACGCATTGAAGGCGGCCGGCGTCAGCGCCAGCGAGATCGACGAGATCGTGCTCGTCGGCGGCATGACCCGCATGCCCAAGGTGGTAGAGGCGGTGCAGAAAGTGTTCGGGAAAGAGCCGAACCGCAACATCAATCCCGATGAAGTCGTCGCCGTCGGTGCTGCCATTCAGGGCGGCATCCTGCGCGGCGACATCAAGGACATGGTGCTGCTCGACGTGACGCCACTATCGCTCGGCATCGAGACCCACGGCGGCCTGTTCACCAAGCTGATCGAGCGCAACTCCACCATTCCCACCAAGAACTCGCTGATCTTCACCACCGTCGCGGACAACCAGAACAAAGTGCAGGTGCATGTGCTGCAGGGCGAGCGCGAGTTCTCCCGCGAGAACAAGTCCCTCGGCAAGTTCGACCTGGTGGGCATCCCCCCCTCGCCGCGCGGAGTGCCGCAGATCGAAGTGACCTTCTCTCTCGACTCAAACGGAATCGTCAGCGTGACCGCGCGCGACCAGGCATCGGGGCAATCCACCGGAGTGCAGATCAATCCTGCCGGCGGTCTGTCGAAGGATGAGATCGACCGCCTGGTCGATGAAGCCGCCGAGCACTCGCGCACGGATGCCTCCCGCCGCGAAATCCGCATGCTGCAGAACAAGCTCGAGGGAATGATCTACACCAACGAAAAAGTTTTTCGTGAATTCGGAAAACTGCTCAGCGATGAAGAGCGGGCCAAGGTCGAGGTGGTCATCACCCGGGCCAAGGAAGCCACCAACTCGGAGACCAAACAGCGCCTGAACGACGCCATCTTCGAGCTGCAGGCCGCTTCGCGCATCCTGACCAGCGTCATGCTCTACAACCCCATGAAGTCGATGGGCGCGCCGAGCGACATTCCCTCCTGATCCCATGGCCACCACACAGAAACGCGATTACTACGAGGTCCTCGGCGTCGCTCGCGAAGCCGGAATCGACGACATCAAGAAGGCCTATCGCCGGATGGCGGTGAAGTACCACCCCGACAAGAACCCCGGTGACGCCAACGCCGAAGAAAAATTCAAGGAAGCGGCCGAAGCGTACGGCGTGCTCTCCGACGACGAAAAGCGCGCCCGCTACGATCGGTACGGCCATTCGGCGACGGGCGGCGGCGGTTTCGATCCCAGCCAGTTCTCCGATTTCGGCGACATCCTTGGCGACCTGTTCGGGTTCGGTGACCTTTTCGGAGGCGGGCGGCGCAAGCCGAATCGCGCCACCCGCGGCAATGATCTTCGCTACGACCTCAGTCTTCCGTTCCACGACGCTGTGTTCGGCAAAGACGTGACCCTGGAGGTCCCGCGGATCGTCACGTGCGAGACCTGCAAGGGAAGCGGCGCCAGGGACGGGACGCAGCCGATCACCTGCAGTGGTTGTGGCGGGCGGGGGCAGGTCCGCTATACCCAGGGCATCTTCGCGGTGGCCCGCACCTGTCCTCAGTGCGGCGGCGCCGGAAAAGTGATCAAGGATCCCTGCCAGTCCTGCAATGGCGCGGGCCGGGTGCGCGAAGAGAAGAGCATCTCCGTGAAGATTCCTGCCGGCGTCGACGAAGGGTCGAGGCTGCGCGTCGCCGGAGAAGGGGAGTCTGGTTTCAATGGAGGGCCGGCCGGTGATCTTTATGTCTTCCTCTCGGTGGAGGAACATCCGCACTTCACCCGCCGCGACTACGACATCCATTCCGAACAGACGGTCTCGTTCACTCAGGCAGCGCTGGGAAGTGAGATTCTGACCGAGACCATCGACGGACCGGAGACGCTCAAGATCTCCGCCGGCACCCAGCCAAACCAGATCTTCCGGCTCCGCGGCAAAGGCGTTCAGTTCCTGCAGGGTCAGGGGAAGGGCGATCACTACGTTCACGTCAATGTGAGGGTGCCGACGTTGCTGAATGACGAACAGCGCCAACTCCTGGAACGGCTCGCCGCGATCGACGGAGAAAATCCGCCCGCTCCCCGCGGACTGGTGGACAAGGTCAAGGAACTGTTCGGCTGAGGGCCGGCACGGCCGGCGGCGTTGGTTCGCAAAGCGTCCGCCACGATTTTCGCCTCGTGGTTCTTCTGAGCGGAGCGAACGGAGCGCCGGCATCCTTGCCGGCCAGGACTGAAGTCCTAGGCTACCGCTCAATCGTCCCTACGGGACTGAAACCTCGGAGATTTCTTGGCCGCCTGCAAACAATCCTTCCTGATCGACGCGCTTAGAATGACG
>JBKJQB010000003.1:0-6722 GCA_046594105.1 Thermoanaerobaculia bacterium | reverse complement strand
GAAACGAAACGAGCGCAGAACACGATTTGAGAAACACGGTCACCGACGTTCTCCGCCGCTCCTTCGACATCACGCTGGCCAACTGGCCGCTGATCCTGATCCGCATCGCCGAGGCGGTGGTCCTGACCATGATCTGCATCGTCTCGGTCATTGCCGCCATCGTGCCCCTCATCGTTTCTGCCGGCCTGTCGAAGGACGAGATCTCCCGCGCGGCGAACCCGGCGGAGGCGGTGGCAGCCCTCCTGGTGGCGCACTGGATGCTGCTCGTCTACCTCATCCTCTTCGTGACGTTCGTGGTCGGGCTGCTCATGGCCCTCCATTCCTTCGTGCAGGGTGGCAGCGCGCAGATCTACGTCGATGCGGAGCGCGGATCCGGCAGCGCGAGCTCACCGGTCGATCGCAGTCGCTTCGCCGCGTTCCGCATGGATCGATGGATGCTGGGGGGGCGGAAATCGTGGTGGAGCATCTTCTGGATCTACAACCTGGGAGGATCGGTGGGCGCATTGATCATCCTGATTCCGCTGCTGCTGACCATCACAGCGATGGTCCTCCTCGGCGACGCCACTGGGAGGATCATCGCCGGATGCGCCGGTCTGCTGCTGGCATTGCTGGTCCTCCTTCCGGTGGGCATCATCGTGAGCATGTGGTGTGAGAAGGCCATCGCGGTGACGGTGGCCCGCGCGGCGAGCCCGCGGGACTCGCTGCGTGCGGCGTGGCGGGAAATGAAGGCCGATTTCGGCCGGCATTTCGCCGTGGCCATCCTCATCACCATCGCCGGCTTCGTGCTCTTCGGCGCGATGTCGGCGCTGTCGTTCCCCATGACCATGGGCAGCCGGAACTCGAACCTGCCGATGCTCTCCCTGATGTTCGCGCCGGTGCAGATTGCCATGACGCTCATCCAGGGCGCGGCCTCCGCCGTTTCCAGCGCGCTCATGCTCGCAGCCTTCGTGGACCTCACGGAGGAGCGTTGACGCACCGTCGACTCTCGCGAGACGCACGCAACTTCCGCCCCTCGGCCATCCGCGCGTTCGCCAAGCTCATCAACGATCCGGCCATCATCTCGTTCGCCGGAGGGGTGCCCAGCCCGGAGACCTTTCCCGCAGAGCGGCTGGCGTCGATCGCCGAGCGCGTCATCCGGGAACGCCGCTCCGTCTCTCTGCAATACGGCCCGACGCGCGGCCTGCCGAGGCTTTGTGAATTCATCGCCGAGACCTGCCGGTCGCGCTCCATCGCCTGCGACGCGGACGACATTCTCACCACCACCGGTTCGCAGCAGGCGCTCGATCTGATCGCGCACGCGCTGCTCGATCCCGACGATGTGGTGCTGGTGGAACTGCCGACCTACATCGGTGGCACGTCGTCGTTCCACGGGCGCAGCGCACGGATCGTCGGCGTGGCGCAGGACGACGACGGAATCGTTCCCGAGTCGCTGGCCGAGGTCGCCGCGCGCGAGAAACCGAAGCTGCTGTACACCATTCCGAACTTTCAGAACCCGTCGGGACGATTGATGACGCAGAAGCGGCGCGAGGAAGTCCTCCGCATTGCGGCATTGCACGACTTTCTGATCATCGAAGACGATCCTTACGGCGAGCTGGTCTACGTACCGGAAGCGGACACCACGCCGATCAAGTCACGGGATTCCGAGGACCGGGTGCTGTACCTCGGGTCGTTCAGCAAGGTCCTCGCACCCGGTCTGCGATGCGGATGGATCCTGGCGCCGGCGGATCTGCTGGGAACGCTGGAGATCGCCAAGCAGGCGGCCGACCTCTGCTCCGGGATGCTCGACCAGTCGATTGTGGATGAGTTCTGCGCGGCGGGCGATCTGCCGGCCCAGATCGACAAGGTGCGGTCGTTCTATCGAGGGAAGCGAGCGACCATGATCGCGGCGCTGGGCGAGCGGTTCGCTGGACGGGCGACGTGGACTCCGGCGGACGGCGGACTCTTCACCTTCGTCACCCTCGACCCGTCGTTCGACACGACCGCGTTCGTGGAGCGGTCGATCGCGGCGGGAGTGGCCTACATCCCCGGGTCGCCCTTCTTCGTCGACGGCAGCGGAAGCAACACCATGCGGCTGACCTTCGCCAAGGAAACGGATGAGCGCATTCGCGAGGGGATCGGACGCCTTGCGGAAGTTCTTGCATAGAGGCTGAGCGCCGAGGTTTGGGGCTCGCTTCGAACCCGCCGGCAGGATGTCGGCGGACCGGCCGGCAGGATGCCGGCGTTCCGAACCGCTGAGGATACGAATGAAACGAACTCTTGCTGCTGCAGCTCTCCTGCTGATGGCGTCGTGTGCGTCGGCACCCCCGGCCGTTCCTTCGCGGACTGCGTCATTGCCCACCGCTGTTCCAGCGCCAGCAGCCAGCGCGTCGTCGAACGCGTTCACACAGGTAGCAAGCGTCTCGCGTTCGATTGTTGAGCCGCGCATCCGCGTCGGCCTGCTCACCGACCAGACGTCGGTGACCTTTCCGCGGGTAGATGGCGGCTACTACCTGGTGGCGGGGACGACGACGGCGATCCTCAAGCGCGGGTTCACGTTGAGCCCTCCGCTGCGTGATACCAGCGCTCACTACGGAGTGCAGGTGGGCACCCTTTCGGATCTGCTCAGCGCCACGGCGATGGCGGACAAGATCCGGAGCGAGAGCAGCCAGCGGGTCGACCTGGTCTTCGATCCGGCTACCGGCTCGAATCGCATCATCGCCGGCGATTTTCCCACCACGGCAGCCGCCGGCCCCCTGCGCGAGCAACTGACCACCCGTGGCTATGGCAAGGACATGCTGATCGCCCGGCGTCCGACCGACCAGCCCTTCGACCGGAAACATCGCCTGGTGGACGATGAAGGCAACGAGGTCACCATCGACGGCCAGTCGCTGCTGGTCATGCCGGTCACCGCGGAGACGGTGCTCATCGACGCCAAAGCGTATCGAACCGCTGCGCGCGTCCACATCAATTCGCGCGGGCTCTACAACGTCATCAATGAGCTCAATCTTGAAGACTACCTCCGCGGCGTGGTGCCGGCAGAGATGGGGTCGAAGATTTACGACGAGGTGGAAGGGCTCAAGGCGCAGGCCATCGCCGCGCGGACCTACGCCGTCCGCAACCTCCGGCAGTTTCAGCGCGAGGGCTATGACATCTGCCCCGGCCCTGCCTGCCAGGCCTACAAAGGATTCACCGGTGAAGAGCCGCTCAGCGATCAGGCGGTGAAGGAGACCGCGGGACTGGTGATGACGCACGAGGGCAAGCCGATCGACGCGCTGTACACGGCGACCTGCGGCGGCGAGACCTCCGATGTCGGCACCATGTTCCCTGGCCGCAACGAGCCCTACCTGAAACGCACCCGTTGCGTGGAGCTGGAGCTGGTGTCGCTGGCGGGCCGGGCGGACAGCGGAGTCCTGACGGAAACGCAGGTGGCCGGTCGCGCCTTCGCCTCCGTTGCTGGATTGAATGACAACGCCTCCTCGTGGAGTGCAGCCGACGTGCAGCGGGCGGTGCAGGCGGCGACGCGTCTGCTGCAGTTTGATTCGCGCAGCACGATGGCCCCCTCGATCGATCTGGCGGGCGGCACCCCGCAGCGGCGTCCCGCGCTGAGGGCGCCGGCCTCCTCGCGACGTGGCGACGTCCTGGTGTATCTGGCCTCGGTGTTTGGTTTCGATCGCTATGCGTCGGTGGTGACGCTGCCGGAGGATCGCGGCTACTTTTTCCCGCAAAGCGAGGGAATGGACGGCGTTGCTTACGGCGCGGCCGCATTCCTGATGAAGTTCGGATTTCTGCCGTCGCAGCAGATCGATCGGGCCGATTTGAACGCGGCGATGCCTCGAGATGAGCTGTACTCGCTGCTGGGATCGTGGCTGCGAAAACACAGTGCGCTGACCGAGACCAACGGGAAGATTCTGGCCATCAACGGACGGGAGCTGACTCTCAAGTTCGACGGCAGGCCCTCACGATTCACCCTGCCGGCGGGCATCCCCATCTTCCGCCGCCTCGGCGATCGCTATCAGGAGTACAGGAGCGTGCCGGTGATGATCGGAGACCGCGCGTTCCTTCAAACCGATGCGCGCAAGACACCGGTCGCGCTGATCGTCAGCGGAAGCCTCGACGGCGCCTCCTTCGACCGGACGTCGAGCTTTGCAGACTGGACCCGCAGCTACCGCGCGGACGAACTGGTGACCTCCATCAACAAGCGCAATCCCATCCAGCAGCTGCAGGGGATCCGCCCGCTGAAGATCGACGCTTCGCAGCGGATCGCGGAGCTGGAAGTGACCGCCGAGGGAGGGCGCACCTTCGTGCTCAAGGGGCTCCCGGTCCGTTGGTCGCTGAACGTTCCGGACAACCTCTTCGTGTACGAGAAGACCTCCGATCCGGATGGCGTGGACCGCTACACGTTCTATGGAAAAGGCTGGGGCCATGGCGTAGGCATGTGCCAGGTCGGTGCGTACGGGATGGCCTTTCGCGGCTGGAACGCAGAGAAGATTCTCACGCACTACTACACCGGCATCGCCATCGTCCCCATGAGTCAGGTGATGGCCCCGTCCTCCGCGTCCGCAGCTGCGACGGAAAGGCAGTAGAGGTCTAGGCGGCCGCGCGGCAGAACGTCTTGGAGCGTGATCTTGGCGGAGCCTTGGGCAACCAGCGCCGCCGGCCGTGCCGGCCTACGGCTCGCTTCCGAGCACGAGGGTGGCCAGGGCCACGGCCACGCGGCGGTCCAGCGGACAGTTGGGTGACAGGTCGAGGACGTCGGCAGTTCCGTCCGCGGCGGGTCGCCGCTGGATCGTGCCGGCATCGCTGCCGGCGTAGCGGATCCGCACGTTGGACTGATAGCGGGAGTTGAACTTTCCGACCAGCTTTCGCTGCACGGCGCGACCGAGCGACTCCTCGATGGCCATGCCGGTGGGACCGCTGTCAGAGGGTCCCATTAGAGTCCAGTGTTCGCGCCCCAGTCGCGAGAAAGCGGAGCGGCGGATCCGGCCAAGCAACTGGCCGTTCGGTGTGCTGACCAGCCAGGCGACCGCGGGAAAACTGAACCTGGTCAGTTGTGTGACGGACATCGCCGGTTGCGATCCTTCGTAGATGGTCACTCTGCTCGAGGGCACCAGCATGAGGATCACTGCTGGAAATGCGCCGCTCAGCAGCAGGGCGATGAAGGCGGGGAAGACACGCCCCTCGAGCATGAGGAAAGCCACGCCAGCCAGACCTGCAATCAGGACGACGCTGGCGACGAGAGTGGCCACGATGCCCACCACGCTGGCAAAACTGCGATAGGAAAGCAGGACCGTTCCCTTCCGATCCCGAATGGTGGCTTTCTCGCCCGAGGGGATGCCACTCGTGAATTGAAAACGGTTGTGTTCGAAAGCGGTGGAGGAGGGGGGTGGCTCCGTGGCCGGTCGGGCAGAGCGCACTGCTACGGGTGGGATCGGTTCGGTGGGAGGCTCAAGCAGCAGGGAAGAAGGGCTGGAGTGCGGAATGAGCGGCTCCCCCGAGTGGCTCGACGGGCCGGATTCTGCCTCGGCTACTCCGCTTTTTTTTTTACGCCGTCCCTGTTGAGTTTTTCCTGCGGCTGCGTGGAGTGGTTGAAACGCTGGTGGGCCGCGGTCGGAACCACCGCGTCCATCACATCGGTCGGAGGCGGGCTGAACGATGGCCGGTCCGATGGCTCGTTCGCGGCCTGAAGGTCGGCGCCATCGGCCTCCGTCGGCAATTCTTCCGAGAAACGGCCCTGCGTGTTTCCCATCCGTACCTGCACACCGTGAGTGAGGGGAGCGATCCGTACCCGCTTCAAATTGACGAAGGTGCCATTCGCACTGGACAGGTCGTGCAGGACGAAGAATCCCCGCTCGAAGACGATCTCGGCGTGATGGCGCGACACCTTGGGATCGCGCAGGATGATGTCGTTGCCGGGGTCGCGCCCGACGGTGAATGGCCGGTGCGTCTGGAGGCGATAACTCTTCTCCGTCCCGTCCAAACCGACAAAAAAGAGTTTGGCCATGAGCAACGGATTGTAGCCGAACTGGGTCAGGTGGCTGGGTGGCCGATCGCGGTCCCGGGCCGGAAGGCGAGGATGGAGAAGACTTAATGAGGGAAAGGACGCTGGATTTCCGTGACGAGCTCATCCATAGAGACCGGCTTGGTGAACCAGCACTGAATGCGAGGGTCCCGTTCCTCGACCGGGGGAGCCGGCTGGCCGCTGATGACGATGACCGAGAGCTGAGAGTGCTCACCTTCCCCAAGTTTTTCGAGGACTTCGCGGCCATCCATCAGCGGCATGAGCCAGTCCAGCAGCACGAGATCAGGCCGCTCGGTCCCGATTCGCTCGACAGCCTCTGCTCCGTTGGCGGCCAGCTTGACCTCGAATCCCCGCTGGTTGAGTCCGATCGCGTAGAGGCGGCGGACGTCAGAGTCGTCTTCCACAATGAGGATCTTCGGCTTCGAGGACATGCCTGCCCTGGTGCAGATTTCATGCGCACGCCGTGGGTTCGGAGCGACTCAACTGTGACGGCTTCCGGGCCCTTGCGGGAGCGGAAAGTCTGGGAACCATCCGGGTTAGAATCGCCGGTCATGCGCGCTGGATGGAATGAGTACTTCATGGGAATCGCCCATCAGGCGGCGACGCGCTCGACCTGCGCGCGGAAGCACGTCGGAGCGGTGATCGTTCGCGATCGAACGGTGCTTTCCACCGGTTACAACGGCTCGCTCCGCGGGTTGCCTCACTGCGAAGATGGCGGCTGCAT
>JBKJQB010000257.1:0-5864 GCA_046594105.1 Thermoanaerobaculia bacterium | reverse complement strand
GCGGGTGAAGTACTTGTTGAGTTTCGTGGTGAGCTCGCTGAGGTCTTCGATGCCGTGGGCGAACGCAGTGAGGCGGGGATAGAGATCGCTGCGCACAAAGGTTTCGCGAATGGCCACGCAGGCCATTCGAGAAACCTTCCTGCGAAGCGATCTCTATCCTCGCCTCACTGCGTCCGCGCATGGCATCGAAGACCTGGGAGAGCTGACCACCAAGCTCAATAAGTACTTCACCCGCGAGGGCAAGCTGCGGGAGGACGCCTCCCCCGAGTTGCGATCGATCCGACAGCGCGTTCAGACCAAACGCAATGCCGTGCAGCGCGTACTCAACGACGTCATGAATCGCAATGCCGACGCCATCCAGGAGCCGCTCATCGTGATGCGCGGCGACCGTTACTGCGTCCCGGTCCGCAGCGATCATCGCGGCGCGGTCCCGGGAATCCTGCACGAGCGATCCGGCTCGGGAGCGTCGTTCTTCATCGAACCGATGGCTGCCATCGAGTTGAACAACGACCTGGCCGATCTGCTGCTGCAGGAGCGCGAGGAGATCGTTCGCATTACGCGCTATGTGTCGCAGCTGGTCATCGATCAGGCCCCCGGAATCGCTGCGGCCGCCCGAGTGGCCGGCGAATTCGATGCGCTGCAGGCCTGTGCGATGTTCCACCAGACCGTGGGCGCCTCGCGCCCGCTCTTCAATGATGATCATCGGCTGGAATTGATCGATGCCCGGCATCCGCTCCTCGACGAGCGCCTGGGCGATGCGCGCGCCGAGGCTTTCGGCGAGGAGCCGGAGGGGCGCACCGTGATTCCGGTGACGGTGCGGCTCGATCGCCAAAGCACCGCGCTGGTCATCAGCGGGCCGAATGCGGGCGGCAAAACGGTCGGGCTGAAAACCACCGGCCTGCTGGTAGCCATGGCCATGAGCGGTCTCCCCGTTCCCGCCGCCGATGGAACGCTGATCCCGGTGGTCGATGCGCTCCACGTCCTCATCGGCGACGACCAGAGTCTGCTCGAGCACCTCTCGACCTTCTCGGCGTACCTCACAAGACTGAAACGGGTCCTGGAGCGTGCCACCCCGCGCTCGCTCATCCTGCTCGACGAGCTCGGCTCCGGCACCGATCCGGAAGAGGGCTCCGCCCTGGCCTCCGCGGTGATGGAGACCCTCCTCGATCTCGGCGCCCTCATGATCGTGACCACTCATCTCTCCGCGCTGAAGAGCTTCGCGGTGAATGATGCTCGAATCATCAACGCATCGATGGAGTTCGACTCCGCCACCGGCCAGCCGACCTACCGGATGATCGCCGGGATCCCCGGTCGCAGCCGCGCCATCGACGTCGCCCAGTCGATCGGCCTGCCTGCCCGGGTGATCGAGCGCGCCCGCGAGCGTCTGGGCGATCGTTACGGAGAGACCGACCAGCTTCTGAGCGAACTGCAGAAGAAGATGTCGGAGGTTCTCGCCACCCGCGATGAGACCTTGCGAATCCAGGCCGAGGTGGCAGACGAACGCGAGCTGCTCTCCTCGGAACGGGTTAGGCTGGAGAAGGAGCGCGGGCGGGTGGGAGCATCGTTTCGCGACGAGCTCGACCGGCTCAGGGATGACGTCACGCGCCAGCTCACCGCCGAGATCCGGAACCTTCGGGAGGCCGACCGGGGAACGCGGGCGACCACCAATGCGGCGGAGGTCGTCAGGGCGGTCACCCGCTCCGTCGATCAGGCCATGGAGTTTCTTCCCGCGGAGCAGCGGGAGGTCCGGGTGGGAGAGCGGGCCGAGCACCGGAAGTTCAAAATCATCGGTCAGGTGATGTCCGTTGACGGCAACAAAGCGTTGATGAACGTTAACGGACGCTCCATGAAGGTCGACACCCGCGATCTCGTTCCCGTCCCTGGCTCGTCGGCCATTCCTCCCAAGGCGAAAGCGAAGGCGAAGTCCGGCTCGGGACGGATGGTCACTCGGACCGATGACACCGAGGTCGCTCCTGTCTCCGCGGAGTTGAATCTGGTCGGATCGCACATTGAGGAGGCGCTCGAAGCGTCCGACCGGTTTCTTGACCGCGCTCTGATGGAGGGAAAGCAGGCCGTCCGGATCATTCATGGGTTTGGTACCGGCAAACTCCGGGCGGCAGTCCGGGAGTACCTGCGGAAACATCCGGCGGTGGAGTCCTGGAGACCTGGCGAAGAGAACGAAGGAGGCGACGGTGCGACCATCGCAGTACTGGGCTGACCGGCGCTCCCGCGCAACTGGTGTGGCACAGACAACCCTCGCCGGCAGGATGCCGGCGGACCAGCCGGCAGGATGCCGGCGTTCCGAAACACAGGGGATCTATTAGCCCGTGGCACTCGTCGATCTCAACGATTCGATCATCGCGCAGGTACGCTCGGCGGCCGACATCGTCGAATTCATCGGCCAGGTCACGCCGCTCAAGCAGGCCGGCAAGAGCTTCAAGGGACTTTGCCCCTTCCATCGCGAGAAAACGCCCTCCTTTACCGTCGATCGCGACAAGGGGCTCTTCTACTGCTTCGGATGCGGGACCGGCGGCGATGTCTTCAAGTTCCTCGCTCTGACCGAGCGCTTCACCTTCCCGGAGGCGGTGGAGCATGTCGCCTCAAGGGTCGGGATCGACCTCCCCCGCCGCAAGAAAACAGCACGCGACAGCGACAAGGACGATCTGTTCGAGGTGGTCGACGACGCTTCCGAGGCCTTCCATCAAGCGCTCGGCTGGGGCGACAACGCGGCGAAGCAATACCTCCAGGAGCGCGGTGTGGCGCCGGAGATCGTCGAAAAGTACGGCTTCGGCTACGCGCCCGACTCCTGGGACTACATCCTCCGCCGGCTGGCCCGCAAGCATGGAGAGAAAAAGCTCGAGTCCGCAGGGCTGCTGATGCCACGGAAGGAGAAAAGCGGCTATTACGACCGATTCCGCAATCGACTGATGATTCCAATCCACAGCGAGACCGGGGCACTGGTTGGTTTCGGAGGGCGGACACTCGATGGGACCGATCCCAAGTATCTCAACTCCCCCGAGTCGGAGATTTTCAACAAGTCGAGGCTGCTCTACAACCTGCACCGATCGAAGGATGCGATGCGGCGGATCGATCGGGCCATCCTGGTGGAGGGTTACTTCGACGCCATCGCCATCGACTTCGCCGGCGTGCCGGGGGTGATCGCCTCCATGGGAACGTCACTGACCGCCGGCCAGGCGTCGCTGTTGCGCCGCTTCACCACTCGGGTGGTCATCGCCTACGACGGAGACAACGCCGGTCGCACCGCCACGCTGCGGGCGGCCCCCGTCCTTCTGTCCGCCGGCCTCAGCGTGTCTGCGCTCGACCTGCAGGGAGAGAAGGATCCCGATACGCTCATCCAGAAGCATGGAGTGGACCGTTTTCTGGAGGTCCTGGGCCAGGCCAATGACATCTTCGAGTTCGCGCTGCGGGAATGGGCCATCGACGTCGCCAGCATGAGCGGACGCGAGAAATCGGAGCATGTGGAGAAGTTCATGGAACTGTTGAGCGCTGTCTCCGATCCGGTGGTGCGGAACGACGCGGCGCAACGGATCGCCGACGCCTTCCGTCTTGAATTCGGGACGGTCTGGTCGCGCGTGCGGGGCAAGGCGGGCGCCGCTCCGAAGGAACGAGCGCCCATGGGACGTTCGTCCTCAGCTGAAAAGATGATCCTGACCGCAGCGCTGCAGGGAAAACTGACCGCCAGCCAGACGTCCAGGTTGCGGGAGGAGTACTTCGAGGACGCCGCCTGCCGGTCGATCTTCTCGATCGCAAAAACGGACCTCAGTGCCGGCAACCCCATTGATTTCCAGCAGATCGCGACCCATGTTAAGGGCGAAGCCGAATTGACCCTCCTCTCCGAGCTCAGCCTGAGTGACGACATCGACGACCAGACCCTCCAGAAGATCGACCAGAACCTTGGGCCGATGGAGCGGGCGCACCTCGAACGTCGGAAATTGGAAATCCAACGGGAAATCATGGAAGCCGAACGTCAAGGTGACGGGGAGCGCCTGGCAGCACTCGACGCGGACAAGATGGAGTTGTCCCGCATGTTGAACACTTTGAAATAATTAGCGTCCCCCAAAGATTACGTGACTGTCCTCTCCGGACGATCTTTTGGCCCGTTTGTCAACCTCACGTTGACCCCCGCGCCAAGGTCTCTTCCCGATGACCGAGCCGTTCGAATCCGTCGTGCCAAGGGCGACCCTGATGCTGCCCGGACCTGAGGAGCAGAGAACGACATGACGCCACGCCAGCGCAACGCGAATCTCGAACAAGAATCCAATTTTGATGAGGGGGTTGGCGATTTGAGTGTTGAAGAGAAATACCCCGAGGTAAAGCAGCTCATCGCAATCGGTAAAGAAAAAGGATTCCTTCTCTACGACGAGATCTACGAGACGCTTCCGGAAGAGGTCACCAGCCTTCCCGAAGAGCTCGACGAAATCTACATCCGCTTCAACGATCTCGGGATCGACGTGGTCGAGGACTCCGAGAAGCCCATCCCCACCAACTCGAAATCGATCGTCACCATCGACGGCACGATCGAAGAGAAGGAGATGGACCAGCGCGAAGAAGTCCAGCAGGACATCATCGCCGCCTCCAGTGGCATCGTCGACAAAACCAATGACCCGGTGCGCATGTACCTGCGCGAGATGGGTACGGTCAAGCTCCTCGATCGCCAGGGCGAAGTGGACATCGCCAAACGCATCGAAAAGGGTGAACGCCGCGTCTACAAGGCACTCTCCCAGAACCGCATCATTCTCGAGGAGATCCTCAAGATCTACGAGAACGCCAAGAAAGATCAGCGCGTCATCAAAGAGATGATCGATCTGGCCATGCCCGATGACGACGGTTCGGTGATCGAGCCTGGCGGTAACGGGCCCGACGGCGAGCCGAAGATGCCGCTGGCCACCGCCAACAAGATCGCCGACATTCTGGTCATCTTCGAGAAGGTGGCCAAGCTCGACAAGAAGATCAAGGACGCCAAGGCCAAGCTGGGCGATCCCAGGAAACTCTCCGAGCGGACGCTGAAGACCACCGGACGCTCCGTGGAGAAGCTGGAGATCGAGCTCTCCGACGAGCTGCGCCGCATCGACTTCACGCCGCAGACTCGCAATCGCATGATCAACAAGCTCAAGGACATCGACAACGAGCTGTCCATGAGCTCCTCGGTCATCCGCAAAGACGAAGCCGCCCTCAAGCGCGAGAAGGACAAGACCCGCCGCGATTTCTACAAGCGCCGCCTGACCAAGTACCAGGAGAAGCTCGGAGAGCTGGAGACGTTCTACGCCACCTCGCACGACGACCTCCGCAAGACCATCCGGGAGATTCGCTCCGGCGAAGAGGAAGCCGATCAGGCCAAGCAGGAACTGATCGTGGCCAACCTCCGCCTGGTTGTGTCGATCGCCAAAAAGTACACCAACCGCGGACTGCAGTTCCTCGACCTCATCCAGGAAGGCAACATCGGACTGATGAAGGCCGTGGAGAAATTCGAGTACCGGCGCGGCTACAAGTTCTCCACCTACGCGACGTGGTGGATCCGTCAGGCCATCACCCGCGCCATCGCCGATCAGGCCCGCACCATCCGCATCCCGGTCCACATGATCGAGACCATCAACAAGCTCACCCGGACCTCCCGCGCACTGGTGCAGGAGCTCGGCCGCGAGCCGCAGGCGGAAGAGATCGCCGAGCGGATGGACATGCCGGTGGCCAAAGTTCGCAAGATCATGAAGATCGCGCAGGAGCCGATCTTCAGCACCTTGCGGACCTTGGACACCGGGATGTCCATGCGCTTGGCGATTTCCTCGGAGGTCGGCTCGCGCCCGAGCTCCTGCACCAGCGCGCGCGAGGTGCGAATCAGCTTGTTG
>JBKJQB010000162.1:0-12071 GCA_046594105.1 Thermoanaerobaculia bacterium | reverse complement strand
TGTCGCGGGTGCGGTAGGCGCCGATGTCGTACAGCTCGTCCGCCTCGTGGTACAGGAGATCGTTGCTGGTCGTGCCAATGACGTGACGGTAGAAGTTGTCGCGGCGCTTGGTGACGTTGTCTTCGGTCACATAGAAGATGGTCTTGTTGTCGGTGGCGAACATCACCGCGTCGACGCGCTCGATTTTCTCCGGGAGCAGAATGCCGGTGCGCAGGTCTTTGACGAAGAGCGTGTACTGGCGGTAGCCGGTGGTGTCCGTCGAATAGGCCAGCAGATTGCCGTCGTCGCTGACCCGGTACGATCCGAGGGAGAGGAACTTCAGTCCCTTCGCCAGGTCGTTCAGGTCCAGCGTAACTTCTTCCGCTGCGTCGAGGCTCCCCTTTTTCCGGGCGTGGATGGGGTACTGCTTTCCCTCTTCGGTCCGTGAGTAATAGTAGTAATCGCCGAGGCGATAAGGCACGTTCACGTCGGTCTGCTTCACGTGGCTGAGCAGCTCGTCGTACAGCTTTGCCTGCAGCCCCTCGGTGCCCTTCATCATGGCGTTGGTGTAGGCGTTCTCCGCCTCCAGGTGCGCCAGCACGTCGGGGTTCTTCTTCTCCCGCAGCCAGAAGTAGTCATCCACAAGCGTGTCGCCGTGGATCCTGGTCACGTGAGGCTTCTTCTGCACCGCCGGCGGCTTCGGCGATTCCGCCATCGGCTGTGCCAGCGCCAACGGGGCCAGAGCGAACGTGACGGCAAGAGCAAAGCGGCTGGGGATGGAAAGGAACTTTTGCATGCGAGATGTCTCCCTCATTCGGAATGGTTCAGCAGGGGAGCCTATCTCGTTTGCATGGCGCGGTGCGACCTCCGTGTAAGTGACAAGCGAAGCCGCCGGCGATCGAGAAGATCGAGGTGCTCGCTGCCAGACTTCCGAATCGGTCCTGACGATGCAAGGGGCGACGGCGGTCGCCCCTCTTCACAATTGCGAGCGCAGCAGCCCGGCCATGTGCTCCATCACTTTCTCGGAGAAAGGCCGCCGCTTCCACTGCGCGTGCGTGAACGGCCGTGACCGGAGCAGGTCCGCTTCGAAGATCTCCACCTGGCGTTTCGCAAAGCCTGCGTCGAGCACGTTGAGATTGGCCTCATCGTTGAGACGGAAGGAGCGGGAGTCGAAGTTTGTCGACCCCACGGAGACCCAGATCTCATCGATGATCATCACTTTGCAGTGGTACATGGTGGGCTGGAACTCGTAGATCTCCGCGCCCGCTTCGAGCAGCGGTCCCCAGCGCGACTTGGAGGCCTTCCTGGTGACCTCCGCGTCGCTGTGCTCGCCGGGAACGATGATCTGGACGCGGGCCCCGCGCTTCTTCGCCGCCACCAGCGTCTCCACCGAGAGATCGTCGGGGACGAAATAGGAGTTGGCAATGCGCACCGATCTGGCGGCGCAGGTGATGGACATCAGATACATGAGGCGGGCGCTCTCGCTCCCTTCATTCGCTGAGCTCTTGAACACCTGAGCGATCTGATCGCCCGCCTTCGCCAGCGGGGGAAAGTAATCGTTGCCGTGCAGCACTTCGCCACGGGACTTGATCCAGTTGTCCATGAAGGCGCCCTGCATCTGGGCCACCGCCGGACCCTCCACGCGAAAATGCGTATCGCGCCAGTGGTCCGGATCTTTGGCGTCTCCCAGCCACTTGTCGGCGATGCCGACGCCGCCGGTGAAACCGATGGACCCATCGACCACCAGCAGCTTACGGTGGGTCCGGTTGTTCAGCCGGCCGAGGTTGTAGAAGCGGATGGGGTGATATTTCTCGACGCGCACGCCAGCCTCGCGCATCTCATCGAGCTCCGAGTCATCCATCTTGCTCGTGCCCACCCAGTCCAGCAGGACATGGACACGGACACCCGCGCGTGCGCGATCGGAGAGCGCCTGCGAAAACTCCTTGCCGATCTCCCCCGACCAGTAGATGTACGTCTCGAAGGTGATGCTCTTCTGCGCCCCTCGAATGGCTTCCAGCATGGCCGGAAAGATCGCATCCCCGTTGAGGAGCTCGCGGGTCAGATTGCCTTGCGTGAGCTGCGGTCCGAGGAGATTGCCCATGGAACGCTCGAACGCGCCGTCTTCCACCGAGTAGAGCGCCGCGATCTTCCGATCGACCTTCTTTTCGCCCGTCGAAACGTTGGCGATGAAGAAGACCACCAGCGCAACGGCCAGTCCCACCATGATGTGACTCAGAGACATAAGGAATCGCTCCTCCGCTTCCACGCACTTTTGCGATGAGCCGCGGCTGACGTGCCACGCAATCTAACCCATCGCAAACCAGAGCGGGCAAACGTCGCGATGGGGGCCGGCTCGGCCGGCAGCGTTGGTTCGCAAAGCGTCCGCCACGATTTTCGCATCAGCCCGCGGTCACTCGATCGCTCTCGGGAGATCTTGCTGCCTTCGGAGCGCCGGCATCCTGCCGGCCGGTCCGTTCCCTCCTGGAAGGGACGCGCTCAATCGCCCCTCCGGGGCTCACTGGTGCTGGAACCTCGAACCCAGGACTGAAGTCCTGGGCTCACGCTCAATCGTCCCTACGGGACTGAAACCTTCGCCGATTTCTTAGAAGCGCCTGAGTGAACACGGCCGAGGCGAAAATCGTGGCGGACGCTTTGCGAATCAACGCTGCCGGCCGTGCCGGCCCACTTCGCGATGAAGAGGTTCATGTCGTGACCCCTGGGTTCAGCCCGGCTGCTGCCCCAGACCACGAACTCCCCGTCAGGACTGAAGACCGCGAAGCCGTCGAAGCCGGGAGCGGTGGTGATTCGTTCCATGCCCCGACCGTCCTTCCCCACCATCCACAGGTCGAAGGCGAAGCCCTCCGCCTTCACGTTGGAGGCGAAGAGGATTCGCTTGCCGTCCGGTGTGAAGTAGGGACAGAAGTTCGCCGCGCCGTTGTCTGTGATCTGTCGCTGCGAGCTGCCGTCGGCGTTCATCACGAACAGCTCCATGTGCAGCGGTTTCACCAGATTCAGCGACAGCAGCCGGCGGTATTCATCGAGCTCGGGCCCGGTGGGATGGTTGGCCCGCCAGACAATCTCTGTGCAGTCGGCGTTGTAGAACGCGCCGCCGTCGTAGCCGGGAGAGTTGGTCAGCCGCCGCACATTCCCCGACTCGTCCATCTCGTAGAGATCGAGGTCTCCATCCCGCATCGAGGTGAAGACCATCTTCCCGCCGTGATGGCACCAGGTCATCTCCGCGTCGTAGCCAGGCGTGCTGGTGATCTTTTTCGCTGCAGTGCCGTCCACGTTCGCACGAACGATGTCGTAACCGGGATAGATCGGCCAGACATACCCCTTGGACCGATCGGGGCGCGGCGGACAGGCGGGACTCTCACCCTCCGTCGATGCGTAGATGATCTTGTCCCCTTGAGGCCAGCGGAAGTAGCCGCAAGTGGTCCGCCCTTTTCCGCTGGAGACGAGCTTCGACACGCCGGTGCCGAGGTTCATGACGTACTGCTGATCGCACCCTCCCGTCGGCGTGGACTGATAGATGAGCTCTTCGCCGTTCGGACTGAAGTAGGCCTCGGCGTTCTCCCCGCTGAACGTGAGCTGCCGGATGTCCTGAAGATGACCTTCCCCCTCGAACACTGGACCGAATGGTTTCCCCGCCTTGATCACGAAGCCGGAACCGGGGCGGTGGTCGTAAAACGAGGAGGCAGCGGCAACCGCGCCAGGTTCTCCGGCATGCGGCGCGGGCGGTGGAGCGACGGCAGGCCTCGGCAACTTCTCAGCCGGTTGCGCCGGCGCCGCCGGTGACGCAGGCGGCGTCGCAGAAGGCGCAGAGACTCCCCGCGTACTCAGCGTCGCACGCAGCGTCAGACGTTCGCTGCCTCTCACTACGATCACGTCGACGGTATCGCCCGGCTTGGCGTCCTGCAGCGCGAACGTCATGTCGTAGAGGTTGTCGATCCTCGTTCCGCCGATAGAGACGATGCGATCCTTGCCTCGAATGCCCGCCTTCTCTGCGGGGGAACCGGGCCGCACGTCGGCCAGCAGTACCCCGCCGGTCGTAGCGTCCATGGCGCTGTAGTCAGGAACGGTTCCCAGGTAGGCACCGTAGCCGCGGCTGTCGCCTGCCATCGCCGGAGCGGAGATGGCGCGCGCGTAGGCCGGCGCCTCCGGCATGCGGGCCACGTCGGCGACGATGGCCGCCACCAGCGAAACGATGCGCGTTTCGCCGGCAAAATTCACGGAGTCCGCCACATCGGCAGGCGTGTGATATCGCTCATGAGCGCCGGTAAAAAAATGCAGCACCGGCACATGCGCCGCGTAGAAGCTGGTCTGATCCGACGGCCCGTATCCATCGCCCGCTTCGGTCAGTTTCAGGTTCGACCCCACCGCTGCGCGGTCCACGATCGCGCGCCACTGCGGCGCGGAGTCGACGCCGAATGCGGTGACCCGGTCGTCGCGCAGCGCGCCGATCATGTCGAGATTGACCATGGCCACCACCTTGGTCATGGGGAACGGCGGGTGCCCGACGAAAAACCCGGAGCCGGCCAGCCCTCGCTCCTCACCGGAGAACAGCGCAAAGACCACGGTGCGGTGACTGCTTACGTCCTTGAGGCTTTCGGCGACGAGGCTGACCGCGTTGAGCACGCCCGCGGTTCCCGAGGCGTTGTCGTCGGCGCCGGGATGCGCCGCGCGAACGTTCGGCTGCATGGAGCCTTCACCACCGAAACCGAGGTGATCGTAGTGAGCGCCAAGGACAACGACTTCACCAGCCAGCGATCCCTTGCCCGGGATCACCCCGGCCAGATTCTCCCCCTCGGTATTCGTCGGTTTCACATCGACGCTGCCAAAGACTTTGACGCCGGAGACGCGCGAACGGGCCCGGAGATCGCGATCGACATCCTTCTGCCATTTCACCAGATTCACTTCGTCGTCCCGCAGCCAGCGCTTCGCGACCGACGTCTTCACCTGCAGCACTGGAAGGCCGGCCGGACTCTCCGGGCCATCGTTGGTCAGCACCGGAATCCTGTCCTTCCCCTCGTCCTGCAGAGGCCCGGTGACAAAGATTACGGCGACGGCGCCGCGCTCGCGGGCCTGCAGGACTTTGTATCGCATGGCGGACCAGCGGCTGGGACGGCGGCCGTCGAACGGCGAGGCGTCATCCTTCTCCTGCGGCTCGTATCGCAACATCAACGCGACTTTGCCTTTGAGGTCCACGCTCTCGAAGTCGTTGTAGCCGATGGGCGGGGCGTTGATGCCGTAGCCGACGAACGCGAGGTCTCCGGAGAAGGAGCCGGGGCTGGAGAAGCCCAGCGGGGTCCAGTCGGTGTCGGCGACGCCATCGAGATGATTCGCCGTGCCGAGGGCCACGCCGATCTTGACCGGAAAAGGCTGCCGGAAGCTGTTGCCGAACGCAGGTCGCAGTCCCATCCCCTGCAGTCGCCCTTCGAGATAGCCGGCGGCGAGCTTGATGCCGTTCGTTCCCAGCCCGCGCCCTTCCATCCGCTCGGCGGCAAGGGTGCGCACATCGGTCTCGATCTGTCGCGTCCGTTTCGTGTCGTCGGCGTTCGCAGTGACGGCGAGAACGAGGGTCGTCAGGATGCAGAGTCTCAGCTTCGGGAAGTGCATGCGGCGCAGTGTTGAACAGAGAGAGGGAGCCGGTCAATGTTGCAGGGGATGCGGGGCGGAACGCGCAGCACGGATGGGTGCGTGTGTACAATCGCTCCATGAACAAGGAACGGATCGCTGGTGCTGGTGGTACCCGCGGCGGAATCGGACTGTTCCTGTTCGGCCTGGGGATGGCCGTGGCCGGCGCCTATCTGCTCACCAATCAGGTCACCGTCACCTCGGGCTTCTGGCACTTTGGTGGATTCAATGCGTTTGGCTTGTCGCTGGTGCCGCTGGTGCTGGGGATCGGGATGGTCTTTTTCGACGGCCGGTCGCGGATTGGCTGGCTGCTGACGTTCACCGGCGTGATCATTGTTTTCGCCGGGATCCTGACGAACCTGGAGATCTACTTCCGACCCACCAGCCTGTTCAACACCATGCTGATGCTGGCTCTCCTCGCCGGGGGCATCGGGTTGATCGCTCGATCGCTGCGCGACCAATAGGCCGGCACGGCCGGCGGCGCTGGTTGCCCAAGGCTCCGCCAAGATCCGCTCCAAAAAGTTCTGCCGCGCAGGCTCCTAACTCCATAGGCCATCTCTGTGGGATTTCCCGCCTGTAAGCAAAATCTGAGGGATCTTCGTTCGCGTCGCGCACCGCAGTTGCAGCGCCCGCCTCTCCGAGTCTTAAAGGAGAGCGCCTTGAAAATCCCTGGAGCGTCCCGCCTCGTCATTCCCTCCGTCGCCATCGCGATCACACTCTGGATCGGCTGTGCCGGGAGCGGAACATCGCCCTCCACCGACATGATGGCCGCCTCCGACGGTCCCTCCAACGCGATGGCCCCTGCGCCGCGCCAGGATGGAAACGCCGCCGCCGGCAAGAATGTCTTCCGCTTCGAAACGTTCGGCAACGAAGGCTTCTGGACCGATGCGGTCCGCCTTCCCCAGGGCGTAGCAGCGGCGAAGGTCACTCCGGTGCAGGCCTTGAAGCTCGGATTGCAGGTCGACGTCGACGCGCTCGACGCGGCGACCCAGCAGGCGGTGCTGAGCGATCTGCGCAAGGATCCCAGCGGCAAGAGCTCCGCCCTCCTGAACGACCCCAACACAACCATCGCGCTCTTCAACGCGAACGCGGTGATCGGCATGGCTGCCAAGGACAGCAACGGCGATGGCAAAATCGACATCACCCGTGGCGACAAAGTCGGTGCGACCTGCGCGCTCTGCCACACCGTCACCGACGGAGCGGTGATCAGCCTTCCGAACGGAGGCTCCATCGGGCATCGGCGCGATGGGCTGGCCAATCACAACCTCAACATCGGAGCGATCTTCGCGACCGCTCAGAACTCCCGCGCCCTCTTCCCGGTGCTGCAGCTTTCTCTCAAAGCCAATGGTCGCAAATCGATCGGACGGGCGCCCGCGGGGCTGACGGAACGGTCGACCGAGGCAGAAGTGGACGCCTACCTATCCAACCCGGCCTTCTATCCGGTGGGCATGTTCGACGACAGCTTCGACGGCAACGGCGACCCGATGCACAACACCCCGCTGTTCCGTCAGGATCTGGCCGCGCCGTTCGGCAGTGAAGGAGCGATCGCCAAGCTCGACAACTTCGGCAATCTCGTCTACACCAGCCTCTTCGACCTGACCATGCTCACTACGAAAGGTGGGCGGGCATTCCTGCACAAGCTGGGTGGCGCGGCGGGGGATGAGATCGCCGACAGCTATGTCGAGATCCTCGCGGAGACGGGCGTCAAAGGCTATCCATACATCACCGTCGAAAATCACCCCAACCCCGGCAGTGAAGAAGCGCCGCTCGGCTTCCGCGTCGACAACACCAAGCTGCTGGACATGAACGCCTACCTCGCCCAACTCGACGCCCCTCCCGGAGCCCGAGGCGATGCAATGGCCGCGACCCGCGGACGAGAGGTCTTCCGCACCGCTGGCTGCACCAGCTGTCACAACGTCGACCAGGGACGCCCGGTCCCGGCCAACATTCTCCCGATGAAGCAGGTGTTCCCCGGCGACAACCCGGTGACTCTGGCCCAGCGGGAGCCGCCGCTGAATCCCGTCCTCAACACCGTCAACTCGATCTTCGACGACAAGATGGCGGTGGTGAACGCCAGTATCCGCGGCGAGAAGCGCGGCTTGGCGCTTCCCCTGCTCCTCGACCTCGCGCGCAAGCCTGTGTTCCTCCACGACAATTCGGTGCCCAGCCTGCAGGCCCTGTTCGACTCTGGACGAGGATCGAACGCGCCGCACCCGTTCTACCTGTCGGGGCGCAAGCGCACCGACGTCATCGAGTTCCTGCGAGGTCTGGATACCAGTTCGAGGTGAAGAAGCGCGCCTTGAGTGATCGAGCGGCCCCTCAACCGCCTTCGGCACCTTCTCCCCGCTGCGGCGGGGAGAAGGACGCTCGATCGTAGGAGGCCGCTTCGAAAAATTGGGTTCCTCGGGCAGCTACCGTACGGGGCTCCCGTTCTCCCTTCCCCGCCTTCTGCCTTCCGCCTTCTGCCTTCTGCCCCACTTCGTCACCCCTCCGCAACGCGGTTTGGCCATCGGGCAGGAGTAGGATCGGCGCTCAGATGCGTTGACAATGAAAACGACCACGCCGGGGCAGCGAACTTGCACGATGCCCAGCCGTTCGGAACACTCCAACCCGAGGACAACAATGCGCAAATTCGCAGTGGCGTCTCTTCTTTTCTTTTCCTTCCTCTGTTCGACCGCCAACGCTCAGTACTTCGGGCGCAACAAGGTGCAGTGGGAACATTTCGACTTCAAGGTCCTGAAAACCGAGCACTTCGACATCTACTACTACGACCGCGAGGCGGACGTGGTGAACGACGTCGGCCGCATGTCGGAGCGCTGGTACGCGCGTCTCTCGCGCATCTTCAACCACTCCTTCACCCGCAAGCCGATCGTGCTGTACGCGAATTCGGCCGACTTCCAGCAGACCACCACCACGCCGGAACTGCTCGGTGAAGGGACAGGCGGTTTCACCGATCCGATCATCAACCGCGTGGTCCTGCCCCTGACCGGATCGTACGCAGAAAACGACCACGTCCTCGGCCACGAGATGGTTCACGTGTTCCAGTTCGACATCGCTGCCACCCTGACGAACAATCGCCGCCGCTTCAATCTGGAGATGATGCCGCTGTGGATCGTGGAAGGCATGGCCGAGTACCTGTCCAAGGGCCGCATCGATCCGCTCACCGCGATGTGGGTGCGCGATGCCACGATCCACGACCGGCTGCCCGATCTGAAGAAGCTGACGCGCGATCCCCGCTACTTTCCCTACCGTTACGGCCAAGCGCTGCTGGCGTACATCGGCGGCCGGTTCGGCGATGACGCCGTGATCCGCTATTTCCTCGCCGCAGGCACGAGCACTCCGGATGCCGCCTTCGAGCGAGCGCTGGGCGTCAATTCCAAGCAGCTGTTCGCCGACTGGCAGGAATCCTCGCGTGAGCTCTACAACCCCATCGTCAAGGACCGACCGGCCAACGCCGGCACCCTGCTGATCGCCCCCGTTCGCAAGGGAGCGCGCGGCACACTCAACGTCGGCCCCGCTCTCAGCCCCGACGGCAAATACCTGGCGTTCCTTTCCACCCGCGCCATTTTTGACATCGACCTGTACCTCGCCGATGCAACCACCGGGAAAGTCATTCGCCAGCTCGCATCCGCCTCCCGGAATGCACACTTCGAGTCGCTCCGATTCATCGACTCGGCCGGCGCCTGGTCGCCCGACTCCAAACGCCTGGCCTTTGTCGTCTTCGCGAAGGGTGACAACTACCTCGGGGTCGTCGACGTCGCCAGCGGGCGTGTCGACAACATCCGCGTTCCCGGTGTCGACGCCATCAACCATGTGGCCTGGTCCCCTGACGGTCACACCATCGCCCTTTCCGGCCAGAAGACCGGCGTCTCCGATCTCTTCCTCTACGATCTCGACAGCCATGATGTCCGCCAGCTCACCAGCGACAAGTACGCAGACCTGCAGCCGGCCTGGTCGCCCGACGGCCGCAGCATCGCTTTCGTGTCCGACCGCGGCGCGGACGCCAGCCTCGATCAGCTGCGATTCACCGGCTTCCGGATCTCCACCATCGACATCGCATCGCGTGAGATCAAGACGCTTTCACTGTTCGACCACGCCAAGAACCTCAATCCGCAGTACGCCCCGGACGGAAAGAATCTCTACTTCCTCTCCAATCCGGAAGGCGTGGCCGACATCTTCCGCTACTCATTCGAGGACAGCGCCGTCGGACGGGTCACGCACGTGCAGACCGGCGTCACCGGGATCACCGACCTCGCTCCGGCGCTGACGGTCGCATCGCGCACAGGAGAGATCGCCTTCTCGCTGTTCGAGGACAACAACTACAACATCTACCGGCTCCCGGCCAATTCAGCCGCGCTCACAGTAGCCACCAAAACGGCGCCCGATTCCGCCCGCGCCGGCCAGCTTCCGCCCCTTCGCGGAACCGGCTCGGCCATCACCGCCTACCTCGATCAGCCGCAGGAAGGGCTTCCGCCCGCCAGCACCACCTATCCCGAAGTGGCCTACAAACCGAGCCTGCACCTCTCCTACCTCGGACCTCCGACCATCGGCGTTGCCGTAGGAACGTACGGCGCCGGGGCCGGCGGCAGCGTGAGCGCGTACTTCAGCGACATTCTGGGCGAGCACAACGTCGGCCTGACGTTCCAGGGTGGTGGCAGCTCGGGCGTTGGAACGTTTGGCGACCAGATCTCCGGCGAAGTCTTCTACCTGAACCAGAAACATCGTCTCAACTGGGGCGCCGACGTTACCCACCTTCCGTACATCAGCGCTTTCACCGGAGTGACCCAGGCCCCCATCATCATCGATGGAAAGCGGTACATCGCGGACGTGATCCAGCAGCAGCGCGACATCAATCGATTCGACGATGTCTCCGGTTTGCTCCAATACCCCTTCAGCCAGACCCGCCGCGTGGAGTTCTCCGCCGGAGTGCAGAGACAGTCGCTGAAATCGGAGATTGAGTCGCTGTACGTCGTCAACAACCAGATCGTGAACCGCACCGTCGATCGGCTTTCCAATCCGGTCTCGCTGAATCTCGGGCACGTCTCCACCGCTTACGTCGGCGACAGCTCGATCTTCGGCTTCGTCTCGCCCATCCGCGGCACCCGCTATCGCTACGAGGCGCAGGCTCTGACTGGCAGCCTGCATTTCGAGACGGGCCTGGCGGACTATCGCAAATACATCTTTTTCAACCCGGTCACGTTCGCGGTTCGGGGGCTCGGATACGGCCGGTTCGGCAAGGACGCGGATGACCCGAGGCTCTCCCCGCTGTACATCGGCCAGAACTCCCTGGTGCGCGGTTACGACATCGGATCGATCGGTCTCGATGAGTGCGGGGCCTCGCGGACCGGCAGCCCGAACGACTGCCCGGTCTTCGATCGTCTGATCGGATCGCGCATCGCCGTGGCCGCCGCCGAGATTCGCGTTCCGCTGTTCGGCACCAAGGAGTTCGGACTTCTCTCGGGATTCATCCCCACCGAGCTGGTCGGGTTCTTCGACACGGGCGTGGCCACCAACAGTTCGAAGGAGCGGCAGCGGCTGCAGGCTCTCGGCCACACCGAGGATCAGAAAGCAGTGAGCAGCGTCGGCGTCGGCGCCCGGCTTCTCCTCAGCTACATCCCCATCGAGGTCTACTACGCCAAGCCCTTCCAGCGCCCGGGCAAAGGCTGGGTGTTCGGCTTCAACATCACTCCCGGCTGGTGACCAGCAAGTCCAGCGTCTCTTCTGAAGAATTCGAGCAGCTCGTCGAGCAGGCGCTCGGCGAGCTGCCGAAGCGGTTCGCAGATCTTCTGGACAACGTCGCGGTGGTCGTGGAGGAAGAGCCATCTCCCAACGATCGCCGCATGCTCACCGCTCCGCATGGCGAGCTCCTCGGCCTCTATCGTGGAGTTCCCCTCACCGCACGTCGCTACGACGCGCTGATGCTCCCCGATACCATCTCCATCTTTCGCGGCCCCATCCTGCGAGTCACTCGCGGCCGCGACGCGGCGATCCACCAGATTCGCGAGACTGTCATCCACGAGCTGGGGCACTACTTCGGCTTGAGCGATGGCGACATGGGGCACAGGTAAAAAGCAGAAAGCATCCCCTACCGTCATCCTGAGCTGGGGAACGGCCGGCCGCCGTGGAAGCCGTGATGACAAACTCTCTCATCGAGAGTCCCTCTCCCCGCGGCGGCGGGGAGAGGGTGCCGCGAAGCGGGGGTGAGGGGATCCTGGATGGGAAGGATCGACCCCTCATCCGGCCTTCGGCCACCTTCTCCCCGCTGCGGCGGGGAGAAGGACTCTCGACGTTGGGCAGTGGCGGCTTGAGGGCTGTGTCCTTAGAAGGCCGGGCTGGAAGCGAAGGATCTCCGGTTACCCTACTGCCGGACGGATCAAACTCACGATTGCGTATCTGAGATCCTTCGCCGGCTCAAGTAGCCGCGGAGCGGCGAAATCTACGTAGCCCAGCGCGTC
>JBKJQB010000071.1:0-4224 GCA_046594105.1 Thermoanaerobaculia bacterium | reverse complement strand
TTCCGATCGCCGCGAAAGCGGGCGAGCGGATCAGCGTGACCGCGCGCGATGCCGCCGGCCGCGAGGAGACGCGCGCCGTGGGAGCGGTGCCGTTCGCAACGGTGCTGCGCAACGACTCCGCTGCGCCGGCCCTCGTCGCCGACAACGCGTTCGTCGCGCGCCGGGTGAGCAGCGACGGCACGGCCACGCTGGTCACCACAGCCACGGTCTCCGGCCTGAATCTCGGCGGCTCCGGGCGCGCGCTGTTGTTCCGTCAGCTCGACGCCTCGGCGCCGGCGGAGATCCTGCGCGTCGATGCGCAGCCGGATCCGATCCTCGACTCCGCGGTCCGCAACGGATTCGGATACGTCGCCGGCGGGTCGCTCGCGGCCATCAATCTGACCGCGGCCCTTCCCTCCATCACCGTCGCCACGGGAAATCCTGCGGGCAACGAAGGGGCGATCGCCCTCAGTGGCTCGACCCTCTTCACCGCGCAGATGGGATCGGACCGCAACGGCACCATCCACACGTACGACATTGCCGCTTCCGGTGCGCCGGTCTATGTGCGCTCGCAGAGCGTGGTGCCCTGGAGCGGCTACGACTTCCGCGCGCTGATCCCGTACGGGACGCAGTACCTCATCGGCATCAGCCCCGACAAGCCAGGCGGCGCGGGACACGACTTGGTGATGATCGACCGCTCCAATCCCGCCGCGCTGGCCAAGGTCGCCGATCTCGACATCCCCTCGTTCGATGGCTTCGCCGGAGCGATCGACGGCAGCACGCTCTACGTTGCAGGCGGCGACGCGGGCATCGCCATCATCGACCTGAGCAATCCCGCGGCACCGGTATGGAAGTCGACCATCGACACTCCCGGAATCGCCCGCGCCGTCGCCGTCTCCGGCCCGAACGAGATCGTCGTCGCTGACGCCGGCGGCCCCGGCCTCACCTTCCTCGACACCAGCGACCGCATGAAGCCAATCCTCCTCGGCAGCCAGCCCCTCGACGGCAACGTCATCGACGTCAGAGTCCTCGGCAACCGGATCTACGTCGCCACAGAAACGCGGATGTACACGCTGCTCCGGCCATGAGGGTGGCATCCATCGGAGCCACGGATTCTCATGTTCGGAAACTTCCTGATCTCCTGATTGCCGAACGTTACTCAATCGCTCGCACACGTTGCGTGGATTTATTTTGCTTCTTAGGAGGAATACATGGCCGCAAAGATTAAGGTCGCCGTTTACACCAATAGCGATGATGCGTTCGTCGCATGGGCTCCGGACAACTTCATCCCGAACTGCCGGGGTTTCCTGCTGGAACGAGCTCGCAAAGTCGGAGCGAAGGAGAAGGTGGAGATCGTGGAGAACCGCGTTGGCTTCGCGAGCGACAAACCGAAGTCCGGCGACCATAAGCCGTCGAACGAGTGGCCGTTCCAACGGTTCAACTGGACGGACCACGCAGTGGATGTTGGCAACAAGGTGCGCTATCGCGTGACTGCGATGATCGATACCGGGAGCGGTCGGCCGTATACCGCAGGTCCGGCGAGCACCTGGACGCCGTGGACCGAGCTCACGTCCGACATGGGAGGCGGCTTTTCCTGCTACTTCAATCGCGGTCTCGTCCTCTCGCAGTTTGTAGCGCGATACCTGAAGGACAAAAAAATCTCGCCGTCGAAATTCAAGGCGCAGCTCAAGAAGAGCCTGGATCCGAACTTTCGCGCATTTCTCGAGGGCGATCTCGGACTGAAGATGGGAGGCATGCTCGACGACGCAAAGAAGGGTAAGGGCGAGCTGCACGCCGCGCTCTACGAGCTCGGCGACGAGGCGCTCGAGAACGACTTGATCGGCGTAGGTTCGGGGCTCCATCTCATCCTCGCAAACGGTTCGGATAAAACCGGCGACGGGAACGCGGACGCACGCCAGCATCTGAACGACGAGGGAATTGCCACGATCGATCGCCTGCTCAAGTCCAAGGGCCTGGGCCACAACAAATTCGTGGTTCTCTCGGACAAGGGCGGCCCAAAGGCGGTCTGGACCGGCAGCACGAACTGGAGCACCACAGGGCTGTGCACACAGGTCAACAACGGCCTGCTCATTGAGGACCGCGGCATCGCAAAGATCTACCAGAAGCAGTGGGATCGTCTCGCGGATGCGTCGCCGCCGTCGCTGGATCCGGCCAACTTTCCCAAGGAGCTCGTCAGCGCCAACGACAAGCCCCACACTTCGTCCGTCAACGGGGCGAGGGTCACAGTCTGGTTCACGCGCACTTCCGACGGACGCGATATGGACGCCCTTCAGGATGTAATCAACTCGGCGAAGGACTCGATCCTCTTCTTGATGTTCACGCCAGGCAACGCGGGTCTGCACACGCTGGCCGGCCAGCGCGCGAACGAGAAGGATATGTATGTGCGAGGGGTGGTGAGCACCCTCGGTCAGACGAAGGAGGAGAGCGACAAGAACGTTCTCGACATCAGCCTGGTGAGCAGCGACAAGACGTTTAAACCCGATCACTACACCGTAGTACAGCCACAGGGAACGGACGTCGACCTCGGGCCATGGATTGCCGAGGTCACGCGCCGCAATTTCCTTGCACAGGTTGGACATGCAATCGTGCATTCAAAGGTGCTGGTGATCGATGCGTTGACGGACAATCCCGTGGTCGTGACCGGTAGCCACAACTTCTCCACACCAGCGAGCAGGAAGAACGACGAGAACTTCGTGATCGTGCGCGGTCATAAGAAGCTGGCGGTCGCATATGCAACGTATGTCATGTCGGTCTATCAACATTATCGCTATCGGTCGTACATCAGGGAGATGCTGGTACAGGGCAAGAGGCCGTGGAGCTATCTCGCGGACAACGACCACTGGCTGAAGACCGAACTGAAGTCGAAGGCCGCGGAGATCGAGTACTGGGCGTGAGCCTGTCGTCGGCGGCCCTCTCCGTGCGAGGTGAGGGTCGCCCCGTTCACAAGATATCAGGCAGGGTCAGATTTCCAGTTGCCTGCAGGGCCTGATAGGTGCCTGACGCAGTCCATGGATTCTTCGCATCTTCCCACCGCAGTCGGAGGCTCGGTTGACGGGCGCCCGGAAACCTGACCCTTTTATTTCGCTCCGGTACGTCGCAGGCGGCGACGCGACTGGGAAAGGAGATCGGGGAAGAGATCGGAGAGATCGGGGTCAGGTCTTCGCGCGGCTGATCGCGGGTCGAGGAAACCCGCCGGCGGTTGGCTTGACTCGGTCAAGTCTGCTCGGAAAGGCCGAAAGGGGGCTCGACTACGCCGTGATCGTGCTTTCCTGCTTGCCGGCAGCGTGACTCCGCTCGCCGCGGAGGAGCACTCGCGGATGATCGCAGGGGCTGAGAAGAGAGGCCGCCGTCAGGCGTGGAGTTGCGCCGCGGGGTAGTTCTCGCGATGGATCGTGGGCACGCGGACGAGATCACGGCGGAGGATGTCGACGCAATGGTCGACGGCGATCCGGAGCATCGGGTCGCTTCTGAGATCGCGATCGCATTCGGCGATCAGCACGGAGACACGGCTGGTGCTGCGCAATCGCAACACCGCCGCGAGTGCGCCCAGGCGCGACATCGACTCGTAGCAGCCGAGCCAGGCGAAGACGCGCCGCTCGATCGTGCCGTGGCCGTTGCGGATGTCCTCTTCCTTCGTCATGAAGACCGTGGCCACCGTCTCCACGATCTTCCCCGGACGCGGCCGCGCGGCGTAGCGCTGCGCCGAGGGATGCTCGCTGCTGCGCGGTTTCGAGTCGATCAGCGACCGCATGCGCTCCATCCACGCCGCGCTTCCGAGGAAGAGCTGGCCGACGGCGTCCTCCCATGGAGCGCGCGTGATGCCCGCCCCGGCGTTGACGAATTCCACGTACCGCTGTCGCTGCGTCGCCTCGTCCGGGCCGAACTTCGCGAGCGTCCACTCGCTCCGGATCCACGCCGGCATTTGCTCGAGCCCTGCCGTCGCGCGGTGGCTGCTCCACCGATACTCCTCGGCGCGCTCGACCATCCCGGCCCGCACCGGATTGAGGGCGATGTAGCGCATCAGCTCGAGCAGATACGCTTCCTTCTCCACCAGATGAGCGCTGAAGCGGCCCTGAAAAAGAGGCCCTACGCGTTTGTGCCGCCGGTTGAATCGCTGCACGTAGCAGCCGGCGAACCACTTCATGCCGCGCGAGAGGGTCGGCTCCGGCGTCTCGATGATGATGTGGAAGTGATTGGTCATCAGGCAGTACTGATGGATGACCC
>JBKJQB010000247.1:0-8551 GCA_046594105.1 Thermoanaerobaculia bacterium | reverse complement strand
GTATTCGGTTCTGTCGACAGAGCGCTACGAGAGCCTCACGGGCGCGAAGCCTCAGTCGTGGCGCGACGGGCTGCGCCAGTATTTCTCACTGCGCCCGTAGCCGGCACGGCCGGCGGCGTTGGTTCGCAAAGCGTCCGCCACGATTTTGGCCTCAGTCGCGTTCATTCGGCGTTGGTTCGCAAGGATCTCGTCATCCTGAGGCGCGAAGACGCCGAAGGATCTGCAACGTCGCAACTGCTCCCAGCAACATCTTCGTGATTGCAGATCCTTCGCTTCCCGCCCGCCTCCCACGCCGCTCAGGATGACGATCGGGATTTCTTCGTGACGGCGACCGCGTCTGCCGGCTGGTTACCCTTGTCCGAGCCGTCGCCTCGCGTGCATGAGGAACTCTACGTTTCCTTCAGCACCCTTGATGGGGCTCTCCACCAGCCCCTGCACCTCGAAGCCGAGGGTGCGGGCGACATCGAGGACGCCCGAAACCGCGGCGGTTCGCTTCCCTTCGTCCCGCACGATGCCCCCTTTTCCGACATCCTTTTTCCCGACCTCGAATTGAGGCTTGATCAGGGCGAGGAGATCCCCGTCGAGAAACTTTGCGATGGCCGGCAGGATCAGTGTCAGCGAGATGAATGACACATCCACGGACACCACTTCGATCCGATCGTCGAAGTCCAGTGCCTGCAGGTAGCGGGCGTTGACTTTCTCGCGATTGATGACCTGCGGATGGTTGCGGAGCGAGGCGTCGAGCTGGCCGTAACCGACGTCGATGGCGTAGACCTTCTCTGCGCCATGTTTGAGGAGCACGTCGGTGAACCCGCCAGTCGAGGCGCCCACGTCCGCGCAGACTTTCCCCGAAACGTCCACCGAAAAGGTCTGCAGTGCATGGGCGAGCTTGATGCCTCCTCGTCCGACCCAGGGATGCTCGAGCTCCGCCACGCGGACGAGGTCGTCGACGCCGACTGTCAGTCCCGACTTCGCCGCGAATTGCTCGTTGACCAGAACCCGCCGGGCCATGATCAGCGCCTGCGCTTTCGATCGTGTCTCGACCAGACCACGCTCGACGAGCGCCACGTCGAGGCGCAACTTCGGCGTCTTCATGGCAGAGACTCCTGGTGGGCGCCAGCGGAAGTGATTTCAGCGAGGATCGTGCGAAGCCTCCGGCAACCGGCGCCCGGCGGAAACGTCAGCGGCCGTTGCCGACGGCAACCGGCAACTGGTCGCCATCCAGTTCACCGCGCACGAACTCCCGGACGCGCCGGGCAATCCCGTCCGCATGCAGGTCGTAGAGCGCACGAAGGACATCCTGCGATCCATGGTGCACGTATTCGTCGGGGATGCCGATGCGATGGAACTCCGTCTCGTGGAGGCCGAGCTGTTGCGCGCGTTCCATGATGGCGGAGCCAAAGCCACCGGCCAGCGAGCCCTCTTCCACCGTCACGATTTTCGCGAACGGCTTGCAGTACTTGAGGATCAGCTCATCGTCGAGCGGCTTGATGAAACGCCCGTTGATCACGGCGACGCTCAGGCCTTCTTTCGCCAGTTTCTCAGCCGCATGGAAGGCCGGCCAGACTTCCGCTCCGATGGCGAAAATCGCTGCCTGCTCCCCTTCCCGCATCACTTCGCCTTTGCCGATGGGCAGCGAGCGCATCTCCGCGTCGATGGCCACGCCAAATCCGTTTCCGCGGGGGTAGCGCAGCGACGTCGGGTGGCCGGTCTCGAACGCGGTCTTGAGCATGTGCTTCAGCTCATTCTCATCCTTGGGCGCCATGCAGACCATGTTCGGGAAGATCCGCAGATACGCCATGTCGTAGATGCCATGGTGGGTGGGGCCGTCTGCTCCGGCGATGCCGCCACGATCCAGCGCGAACACCACCGGCAGATCCATGATGGCTACGTCGTGAAACACCTGATCGAAGGCGCGCTGCAGGAACGTCGAGTAGATCGCTGCGATGGGCTTCATCCCCTGCGTGGCCATTCCGCCGCAGAACGTCACCGCATGTTCCTCGGCGATTCCGACGTCGAACATCCGGTCGGGGAACGCTTTGAGGAACTTGTCCAGGCCGGTGCCGTCGGGCATGGCCGCGGTGACCGCCACGATTTTTGGATCGGTGCGCGCGAGCTGGATGAGCGCCTCCGCGAATACGGCGGTGTAGCTGGGAGGGGTAACCTTGTCCGACTTGGTCACCTCGCCGGAAGTGATGTCGAACGGCGAGACTCCGTGCGACCAGATCGGCTTGTTTTCGGCCGGCGTATAGCCCTTGCCCTTCTTGGTGATGACGTGGATGAGCACCGGGCCGTTGTAGTCCTTGTTCTCTTCGAAGACGTCGATCAGCGTCTCCAGATCGTGCCCGTCGTACGGCCCCAGGTACTTGAAGCCGAGCTCCTCAAAGAGCGTTCCCGGCACCACCATGTTCTTGAACAGTGTCTCCATGTCGGTGGCCATGCCGTGGAGCTTGCCCCCCACCAGCGGGATGCGGTCCATGATCCCCTTGGCCAGATCCTTCATCTGGACGTAGCGCTGTCCTTTGATGATCTGGTTGAGATAGCCGGAGACCGCGCCGACATTGGTGGAGATCGACATGTCGTTGTCGTTCAGCACCAGGAAAAACTTCCGCTTCAGATGGCCGGCCTGGTTGAGCCCCTCGAACGCCAGGCCGCCCGAAAGCGCGCCGTCACCGATCACAGCGGCGACGCGATAGTTCTCTTTCCGGAAGTCCCGAGCCACCGCGATCCCCAGTGCAGCAGAAATCGAGGTCGACGCGTGTCCTGCATTGAACACGTCGTACTCCGACTCCTCCCGCTTGCAGAAGCCGGAGATGCCGTCGTGCTGCCGGATGGTGTGAAACTGGTCGCGGCGCCCGGTGATCAGTTTGTGCGGATAAGTCTGGTGACCGGTGTCGTACACGATCTGATCGCGCGGCGTATCGAAGACGTAGTGCAGAGCGAGCGTCAGCTCCACCGCTCCGAGGTTTCCACCGAAGTGACCTCCGATTCTGGAAACCACGTCGACGATCTCCGTGCGGATCTCTTCGGCCAGCTGGGGGAGCTGATCGCGATCCAGCTTGCGGACGTCAGCGGGTGTGTCGATCGAGTCGAGAAGTCGCGTCATGGCTGTGGGATCGCTCGGGTTGCCCCGTTCAGGATCGGCGATCGCAGATGAAACGTGCGATCCCCGAGAGATAATTCGCAGGGCCGCCGATCATACCAGCGTTCTCCAGAGCGACTGCGAGCAGCGAACCGGCCTTCTCTCGTGCGGCCTCCCCGCCGAAAAGCGCGGGATAGGTCAGCTTTCCCTGAGCGGCATCCTTTCCCGCCGTCTTCCCGAGGGTGGCGGCGCTCTCCTCAATATCGAGAAGATCGTCGACGATCTGGAAGGCCAGACCGATGGCCTCCCCATAGTTACGGAGCGCCTGCACCTGCGTTTCCGACGCGTTCGCCAGCAGACCTCCCAGAACGGTCGAGGCCGTCAAGAGGCGTCCTGTCTTGTTCCGGTGAATGAAGTCGAGCCGGCCGGCCAGTACCGACGCGTCGCTGGTCGTGGACTGGGACTGCTCCGCCAGCAGATCGGCGACCTGGCCGCCGATCATGCCTGTGGAGTCCACCGCCAGGGAGACCTCCCGGAGCGCCGCGAGCTGCCGTCCCGCTTCCACGCCGGCAACGGGGCGCGACAGCCAGGAGAACGCCTCGGTGAGCAGCGCATCCCCCGCAAGAATGGCCATGGCCTCGCCGAACACCACGTGAGTGGTCTTGCGGCCCCTGCGCAGGTCGTCGTTGTCGAGAGCGGGCAGATCGTCATGAACCAGGGAGTAGGTGTGGATCAACTCGAGCGCGGCAAAGGGAACCAGAAGCGGTTCGCTGTCAGCGCCGCACGCTTCCGCTGCGGCGATGGCCAGCAGCGGCCGGATGCGTTTGCCTCCGCCGAGGACCGCGTAGCGCATGGCCTCGTGAATCTGGGCAGGGGGTGTGGTTGCGGGCGGAAGATGCTGCTCGAGGACTCGATCGATCCGCGACCGTCCCTCGCGCAGGTAATCGGAGACTTCGATCACACCGCGCCCTGGGAAGGAGGATGGTCGTCCTCGTCGTCGGCATGCTCGTCCTGTTTGCCGGAGGAATCCGATTCCTCGGCGCCTTCGAAAGGCGCGATTTTGGGTTGACCTTTCGCGTCAGAAAGAATGAGCTCGATTTTCTTCTCGACCTCTTCGAGCTTCTGATTGCAGAAGCGGGAGAGACGGATTCCTTCTTCGAAGAGCTGGAGCGACTCGTCGAGCGGAAGCTCTTCGTTCTCCAGGCGATGCACGATCTTCTCGAGGTGATCGAACGCTTTTTCGAACTCATTGCTGCGGCGGGCGGCCATGACGAAGGGTTATAGCGATTTTGGCTGACGATGAACAGCCGAAAACCTTGCCGTGAAAGGCGTCACTCGATCGGCTCCGGCCAGACGCTCTCAATTCCCAGGGTGGTCGAGTCCACGGTGCACTGGAGCGCGCCGCGCTTGAGCTGCACCTCGATCGGATCGCCCACCTTCACCGCGCCGGAGTCGAGAATCGGGCGTCGCCGGTTGCGAGAGCGGGAAAAAGCGATGGCGTATCCACGCGAAAGAACCGACAGCGGCGACACGGCGCTGAGCGTGGCGGCAGTGGAGCGCAATCGCTCGCGCTCGCGCTCGACCTGCGCCGGAAAGCGCAGGAGCGGCTCGTTGGCGCGAATGAGCCTGGCGCGCATCGAGCGAGCGCGCGCTTCCAGCATCCGGTAGAGAGAGACGCGGCTGCGATCGAGGCGTTCCCGCCGCCGAGCCAGCCGCCTGGGGAGCATTCCCAGCCGATCGGACGAGGCGAGGTGCCGCAACTCATGACGGAGATTGCGCACGCGCGACTCCACGATGTTCCGCACCCGAGCCACCATGTGGTCCATCTGGCGGCAGATGTCACTCTTGGCCCGGATCACGATCTCCGCCGCCGCAGAGGGCGTGGGCGCCCGCAGGTCCGCCACCAGGTCGCAAATGGTGAAGTCGGTTTCGTGACCGACGCCGGAGATCGTGGGGATCACGCACTCGGCGACCGCGCGCGCCACCGCCTCCTCATTGAAAGGCCAGAGGTCCTCGAGCGATCCTCCTCCTCGACAGATCAGCACCACGTCATGAAGGTCCCATCGAGAGAGGTTGCCAATGGCCAGGGCAATCTCCCGGGCGGCCTGAGGGCCTTGTACCCGGACGGGATAAATCTGGAGGCTGATCCCGTCGAAGCGACGCCCCAGCACTTGAAGCACGTCGCGGATTGCCGCGCCGGTGGGACTGGTGACCACCGCGATGCGCTGAGGAAGCATGGGGATCCGCTTCTTTCGCGCGGGGTCGAACAGGCCTTCCGCCTCCAGGCGCTTCTTGAGCTGCTCGAACGCCAACTGGAGCGCGCCCAGGCCTGCCGGCTCCGCGGAGACCGCGTTGAGCTGGAACTCACCCTTCGCCTCGTAGATGGTCAGCCGACCTCGAATGATCAGCTGCAGCCCGTTTTCGATGCGGAATTTGAGGAACCGGGCATTCATGGCAAAGAACACCACCCGGATCTGAGCCCGCGCATCCTTGATGGAGAAGTACAGGTGTCCGGCAGCCGATCGCGTGAAGTTGGTGACCTCTCCCTCGACGGCGATGTCGTTGTACCGGAACAGGTCCAGATTGAGCTGCCGGATCAGTTCGCTGACCGCAAATACCTGTTCCCTGACCATTTCGGAGAGAATACCAAGAGTTCAGGCAAGTTCATTGCTGTTGAGAGAGTGCCATTCACGGCACAACTGGCATAAGGAGTCAGCAGATGAAAGCAGAAATACTTCTCAGGAAAGCAGGGGTGGGCCTCAGCGCGGCGACACTCGCCATCGCCCTCACCGCCTGCGCCCACAATCCCAAAACGGCCGACGATTACGGCCATGTCCGCACGGAAGCGGCCGCCAACCCTGCATCAAGCGATCAGGTCGTAGGAACCGCTCCCGCCCCCAGCAACGCCCAGGGCACCGTGGACAAGTCCGCTCCTGCCATCGTGTCCGGTCCCGCCAAAGTCGATAACAGCGGGAACGCATACACCAGCAGCTCCGCGGGCGGCGCCGGCAACAGCGGTGGAACGGGACTGAACACCAACGTCAACATCATCCCCGGGAAGTCGAAGTCCGATGTGACCGTCACGCAGTCGGCGAGCACCGCGGTGTCCGAACCAGCTCCCATGCCGGCTCCCATGCCGGCGATGGAACCCGCTCCTGCTCCAATGCCCGCGCCGATGCCGATGGCCGAACCGGCCCCGATGCCGGCCCCTGCTCCGGAACCGGTGGTCGAGCCCGCGCCGATGCCCGCACCGAGCAGCGAGACGACGACCACCACCAAGACCCGTCGCCATCGCCGCATGCACAAGGACTAAACCGGCTTCCCAGTCGTTCAAAAAGGGCGCGGTCGATCCGCGCCCTTTTTCGTGAATGCGCCTCCCCGCTGGCGATCCACTCAAAGCACACCGGCTATTTTTTCTTCGCCGCCCTGGCGATCGGCTTGACCAGCTGTTCGAGCAGGTCTGGCGAGCCGGCGATCCTCTCGAGGTGCGGGTATTTCTCGCCGCCGTGATAGTCGATCCGGTTCGTGGTGAAGTATTCGCCGCTCTCGACGATCAACTCGATCGGCGACTGCGTCAGCATCGAGCTCTTCAAAGCGTCACGGAGCTCCCGGGTTGAGAATCTGCGTCCGTTGATCGCCACGAGTTTCGAGCCGGGTGTGATGCCGGCCTTCGCGGCAGCGCTTTCGGCGATCACGTCCGCGACGCTTCCATTTTCTTTCACGGTCAACCCGAGGGAAGCCATCACGTTCACGTTCTTTCCGGAGGTCTCTTCCGGTGCGATGGCCGTGTTGCTCTTGTCCGTGTACACCAGCCGCCAGCCGCTCCCCTCGATGCCGCCGAGCGGCGGGCGCGCATCCATCGAGTTGAGTCGCTGGTTGAGAAAGCCTTTCCAGTCGTGCGGGGCCACGGCGTTCAGCGCGGCCACCACATCGTCCAACGTGTACGGCTTGAGCTCGGGATGACCGCTGACACCGCCGAAGAACGCGCGACAGAACTCGTCGAGAGAGCGCTTTCCGCCGGTCAGAGAGCGGATGGTCATGTCGACGTCGAGCCAGATCAACGTTCCTTCGGGATAAAAATCGACGCTGCGGCGTGACGAGGATCCAGCGTTCGGACTCTCGTACAACAGCTGCGCGGCGACCGCAGTGTCGGCCAGCGGACGCCAGGTCCTGCCGGTGTGCTGGGTCATGGCGGCCGCGGTTGACGCGAGGTGCTCGCGGTAGTCCTCCGCCGTCAGCAGACCGCTCCGCACCGGGAGCAGGCCACCCAGATAGTTGGTCAGGCCTTCGTAGACCCAGAGCAGCTCACCATGCATCGGCTGGTCGAAGTTTCCGGTGGCCAGCCCTGCCGGGCGGCGGTACTTGCCGTTCCACGAGTGAACGAATTCATGGGCCAGCAGCGTGGAGACCCACTTGCGCGAAGCGTCCTCGCGCATGGTGGACTCGCCGACGCGATCGTCGCTCGACTCATGATGCTCCAGCCCGAAGTGCGCCACCTGCTCGCTCAGCGTGAAGAGCCAGTCGTAGTGACGGTAGTGGTTGGCGCCGAACAGCGCGGTGGTCTCCTCGACCAGACGGCTGTACTGCTGCGGGAACTCCGGGGGCGTGACCAATGCGGCGGCGCTCTCGGAGGCCAGGTTCAGCGTGTGGCGCAGACCGGTCGAACTGGGGATGTCGATCTTTTTCAGCTCAGCGCTCATCTGGACCGGCGAATCCACGAGCGTGGTGAGGGAGACGGTCTCGAACTTTAAGTCTTCGCCGCTCGATTTCGTCTCCAGAGCGGTGGCGTACTTCCAGCCCTGAGGGATGCGCAGCGACGCTTCGAACTGGAGTGAGTCGCTGCCGCTGCCGAGGGGATACAGAAGCACCGTGTTCCAGCTCAGGAGGGCCAGGCGGGGGGAAGTGGAGGCACCCGCGGTGAAGTTTGCACCGGGAGCGGGGGCGAGATACTCCAGGTCGACGTCCACTGAGGTCGCGTTCGCAGGAACATCGAGATGGATCGCGAACAGATCGACCGGATCGCGATGCCAGAGGATGGGCGTACCGCTGGCGCTGATGCGCATGCCGGTCAGGCCGGCAATCGGTCCGGTCGGTCCGTGCTCTCCAGGAATCCACTTCGGATACTCCAGCGTCATCGGCCCGGGAGTCGCGGGAATGGTCAGGTGGGCGAGCAACCGGTTCGAAGGCGCCCCTGTGGCGTCGACGCGGAGTTTGATGGGAGCGGCGGAAGCGACGGAGGAAACGAGCAGAAGGGCCGCGAGCAGAAAACGTGGACGCATGGAGTTTCTCCTATTGGGCGGCGCGACGGGTGCGCGACGCGCGCATTCTGTCGCGGCGGCACTCCACGGTAAAGGGGGAGGTTGCTGGGGAGCGACGTTCACCTCCCACTCAACGATGCGACGCACCGATCACCAGCTTCCAAGAAACCGTCGGAAGGCCGTGCTCTTCCATCGAGAGTCCTTCTCCCCG
>JBKJQB010000213.1:0-6191 GCA_046594105.1 Thermoanaerobaculia bacterium | reverse complement strand
CTCACCATGACCCAGAAGGTACCGCTGACCGGCGCCGTGATCGTGACCACGCCGCAGGACGTCGCCCTGATCGACGCGCGCAAAGGCCTGGCCATGTTCCGCAAAGTCAATGTGCCGGTGATGGGCATCGTGGAGAACATGAGCTACTTCATCTGCCGCCACTGCGGCGAGCGGGAAGAGATCTTCGGCCACGGCGGCGGACGTCGCACTGCCGAGATGCTCGGCGTCCCCTTCCTGGGCGAAGTGCCGATCGATCCGAAAGTGGTGATCGGCGGCGACACTGGCGCGCCGATCGTGGTGCTCGAGCCGACGTCGCCGGCCGCTGCGGCGTTTCGTGAGCTGGCCCGTGCGATCGTGGCCCAGGTCGAGTCAGGGATGGAAGGTCACACCCACGAGCACGGCCACGATCACGACCACGCGCACACGCGCTGATCCCGGACGCCGAATCGTCGCAGCATTTCGGTCGCAGCATCGGAACGCCGGCTTCCAGCCGGCCGGTCCGCCGGCATCCTTGCCGGCGGGTGCTCGCGTTCCCGCGCCGCCCGTCGGAATGCGATGCCCTACTCGCCGAGCTTAGCCTTCAGCTCGCGTAGCTCCTGCATCAGCTGCGCGACCTGCTCCTCGAGTCGCTGGACGCGCGTAGACATCGGTTCCGAAGGGCTTGAAGAAGGATTGGAAGAAGGCATGACGGCAGCTGCCTCAAGGGCGACCTGCCCCGAAAGGAGATGCATCCAGCGCGTCTCCTTCTGGCCGGGGCGGCGGGGAAGCTCTCGCACCATTGGTGAATCGGAGCCGCCCAGTCGCTGCATCGTCGCCTCCACGTCGGCGATCGTTTCGAACGAATGCAGGCGATCGCTGCGGCCGCGCAATTCGCCAAACGTCTGCGGGCCGCGCAGGAACAGCAGCGTGATCAGCGCTTTGGCGGCCCGGTCCAGCTGCCATTCGCGATCGGCGTTGTGATCCCAGCGGGTGGCCCGGCTGCTCAGGACTTTCCACACCAGTCGTTCTTCCTGAAGCCGGTCCAGGCCGTGCTGCACTTCGCTCTCGCCGAACTCCGTGACCGGCTCGCGATTCGACTTCTGGTTGCACGCCGTCACCAGCGAGTTCACGGTCAGCGGATAGGTCTCCGGCGTGGTGAGCTGCTTCTCCATCAGGCTGCCGAGGATCCGGACCTCGATCGCATCGAGCTCGCGGGCCGGAAGCCGTCGCGGCTTCGGATCGCCATCGAGAGTGGTCACGGAGTAGGACACGGGCGGATTGTACCGGCACGGCCGGCGGCGTTGGCTCGCTAAGCGTCCGCCACGATTTCGCCTCTCGGCCGCGCAGGCGTAGCAATTGATGGGGAGAAGCGGGAGAGTGCTCCGATTCAGCGCGGCACCAAGCCCCGGAGGGGCGATTGAGCACTAGCCCAGGACTTCAGTCCTGGGATGGGTGAGGTGGAGGAGGCGAAGTCCGGGGCTCACTGCGAATGTTCCCTCAGACCAGGACTGAAGTCCTGGGCTACCGCTCAATCGTCCCTACGGGACTGAAACGTTCGGCAGTTTCTTAGAAGCGGTCGCCCTGTCCGAGGCTTCCAATGAACCGTGGTCCGAGGCGTCAAGACCCGCGACGTTGCAGATCCTTCGCCGTCCGCGCGGCTTCAGGATGACGAGGTCGCTTAGTCTGCCCGCAGGCGTACGAACGTGTAGATCGACTGCGGCTTGTGGCCGTAGCGGTGCTGCAGCTCGCCGGTGCTGGTCTGGTAGTCGATGTTCACGCCGAGGCCGGTGCGCAGTCTTCCGCGCCGGTAGACGTCGACCACATCGCCGATCGTGACGTTGGTGGCGCGGCGTGCCTGCGTGTAGATCGTACCGGCGGGGCGGTCGGTCGACTCCGCGCGGGCCATGAAGGCGTTCCGGCTTCCGCGCAGGACCACCTCGAGGCTGTAGGCGGTAAAGGGCTGGCGCTTCGTCCAGATGGCGGACGTCACCACATGGGGGCTCTCGTAGGAGAGCGAGCCGCTGGTGACTTTCTGTTTGGCGTCGCCGAGGCTTCCGTGGGAGGCGTCAATCGACCAGTGAGGTGCGGGGCGGAAGGTGACCCTGGCACTCCAGGAATCGACGGGGCCGTCTTCGATGGTGGCGTGGCGGCCGGTGGTCTGAGAACTATGAAAAACGCCGGCCTCAAAGTCGACCGGTGCGCTGGTGACGCCTCCGACAAGGACCCGCGTCCCCACATGGAACGACTCCTGGACGTCGTAGGAGAACGGTGCCTCGGCGAAGTCGCTGGCGGACTCACGCTGGGCGTAGGGCGTGGCTCCCAGGGGCACCTCGCCGACCGGTGCCACGTAGAGGCGAAGCGCTTTCCACCCCACCTGCACCGCCGCTTCTTCGATCAGATCGTGCGCCCGCATGTGGTCGACCAACGGACCGCCGCTCTCCGGAGACACGTACTGCAACAGTTGCGGATAGCCATCCGCCGGAACGGTCAGCGGTTCGAGCGAGACCCGTCCTCGGAACGTCACGGAGAAGGCGCCGTAGTTGCGCTCGGCTCCGCCAGACAGCCAGTTCGTCGAGAAAAAGCGGTTCTCCGGCTTCAGAGGACCCGTCTGTGTGACGAAGGTTGCGAACGCCGCCCCTCGATCGAAGACATGCCACTGCTGCGCGGAAAGAGACGAGGCGGCCAGGGCGAAAGAAAGGAAGAGAAGGATTCGGAGACGCATCGAAGCGCGGACCTGCAAGGCTGCTGCCGAGGCCGGTGGGGAGGGGAGAAACCAGAAACCAGAAACCTACTCGTCATCCTGAACGGCGTGGGAGGCGGGTGGGAAGTGAAGGATCTGCAATCATCGGGCTGCGGCCGAGTGGGGCCCCAGTCGTTGCAGGTCCTTCGCCGTCCCCGCGGCTTCTATTCGTAGCGCCGGCATCCCACGGCCGGCAAGGATGCCGGCGTTACGTTCGCTTCGCTCAAAAAAAGGGCGGCTTTCGCCGCCCTTTTTAATTCGCTCGTTTCCGATCTACTTCGCGAACACCTGCTCGACCGGGACGATGGTGACGTTCTCCGGTTTGAGGTTCAGCTTCCAGGCGCCGATCACCTTGTCTTCCGCCAGGATGTCGTCGGTCTTCGGGGATTCGTACTTGATCGCCGACGGCGCGTCGGCGATCAGCGCGTCGCGCAGGCCCTGCGCGTCTTTGGTCACGATGACCACATGGAGATTGGCGGGAGAGAGATACTTCTTGAGCGCCTGGTTCACGTCGTTCCTCGTCAGCGTCGAATAGAGGCCGCGCATGTATGAGGTGTACTCCGGAATGCCATACCACCAGGAGTCGAGCGCGTAGCCGAGTTGCTCGCCCTGAGTGGAGGTCATCACGTAGGAGTTCTTCATCAGGTACTGACGGCTGTTCTGGAACTCCTCCTCGCTCAGCCCCTCCGAGACCACCTTGTTCAATTCGTAAAGCGCGATGCGCATGGCCATGTGGGCGTTGGCCGGGACCACCGGGCGGATCCAGATCTCGAAGGCCTGGGCCCGGCGGGCGGTGTTCGGACGGGGGAAGAACTGCCCTCCGGGATTGGCGAAGAACTCGATGTAGGCGTAGTCGCCGTAGTTGAGGCCGCGAATCTCGCGCAGGCGCTGGAAGAGACGGCCCTGGGACATGCGATGCTCGCCGAGCCAGGCGCGGGCCACGTTGAGGGCGGCGAATTCCGCTCCGCTGGCGCGGGTGATTGGCAGCGGCGACCCGAAGGACATCGCGGTGGCGCGCGTTTCCTTCTGGATGATCTCCACCTGCAGGCCGCTGGCGGCGCGACCTTCGATCTTCGGAAGGCTCTTCAACCCACCCGCGACGACCGTGCCGGCGGGAAGCTTCCCCGTCCCCGCCTTCACCGCGGTCAGCATCGCAGCGGGATAGTCGCCGGAGATCCCGATGACCAGATTGCCCTGCGTGTAGTGCTGCGCGATGAATGCCTTCACATCCTCGAGGGTGATCGACTCGATCCCGGCGATGGTGCCCAGCACCGTGTGGCCGTAGGGCGTTCCGGCGTAGATGCGATTCATAAGCTCTTCTTTTCCGAGCTCTTCCTCGTTGTTGCTGCGCAGGTTCTCCCGCAACGCATTGAGTTGCGCATCCTGCACGCGTTTGAAATCCTCGGCCCGGAAGCCGGGGTCGAGGAGCTGGGGCATCACCACATCGAAGAATTTCTTCCAGTTGTCGCGGTGGATGGAAGCGATCAGCGTGGTCATGTCCTTGTCCACGCCGCTGTCGAAGCTTCCAGCGATGGGATAGAGAGCCTTGCGGATCTCATCGATGGGCGTGGCCTTCGATCCGCTTTCAGTGATCATGGACGCGGCCATGCGCGCCAGCCCTTCCTTGCCGGCCGGATCGGACGCCGAGCCGGCATTGAAGAGCAGGCGCACCTGCACCTGCGGGATGATCGATTTCTGCTCGATCACCCGCGCGGAGGAAGTCTCCCGGTCCGCGGTGATGCGGTTCGTTGCAATCGTGCCGGTCGTGCCGTTCAAGGTGGAGAGCTTCGGCAGGGAAGACATCGACGCCGGCATGGCGTCTCTGGACAGCGTGGTCACCACCAGGTTGTTGTCGGTGAAGTATTTCCGCGCGGTGTCCTGCAGGTCCTTCGGCGTGAGCGATGCCTGCACGCGGTAGTAGTTGTTCAGCGTCCCGAAGGAGCGGTGAAATTTGACGAACTCCGCGAGGTTCTCGGCGACCGCCTCACTGTTGTCCAGCGAGCGGACCAGCGAGTAGCGGGCATAGTCTTTTGCGTTGGCCACCCGCTCGGCCGACTCCATCCGATCTCGCGAGGCGGCGAAGGTGCTCAGGATCTGGTTGCGCACATCCACAGCGTCTTCGATCTTCTTCACCCGCGCGAAAACGGTGTAGAGCTCCGGGTCGACGTGCGGATCGTCGAACACGAACAGCTGATCGACCTTCTGCTCATCCTCGACCAGCTTTTTGTAGATCGAGGAGGTCTCACCGAACTGCAGATCGAGCAGCGTGGACATGGCCGCGGAGTCTTTCTTCACATCCGAGAACGCCGGTCCTCGGAAGGCCACGGTGACCCACGGAAGCGTCTGCGAGGTCCAGGGCACGTGCGCGTACACCGGCTTGGTGGAGGCTGGCTCCGGCGGGATCTCCGCCTTGTAGCTGCCACGCTTCCACTGGCCCCAGTACTTTTCGACCAGGGGGAAGACCTCGGCGGCCTTGACGTCGCCGGTGACGATGATGGTGGTGTACTCGGGGCGGTACCAGCGCGAGAAGAACTCCTTGGAGTAGGCGTACTGGTTTGGCATGTCCTCGATGTCTTTGATGAAGCCCATCGTGGTGTGCTTGTAGGTGTGCGTGGTGAAGGCGGCATCGCGCTGGACTTCCAGGAGCTTGCGGATCGGATTCGCGCTGTTCTTGTTGTACTCACCGAGGACCGCGTTCGCCTCCGTCTTGAACGCCGGCTCCGGGTAGGCCAGGTTCTGGAAGCGATCGGCGTAGATCTCCATGATCTTGGGCAGGTCCTCTTTGGCGAAGGCGATGTGGTAGACCGTGCGGTCGTCGCTGGTGTTGGCGTTCTCGCGGGCGCCGGCCTTGGTGATGACCTCGTTGTATTTATCGGGCGGATAAAGCGGCGTCCCCCGCGACATCATGTGCTCGAAGAAGTGCGCGAACCCCGACTTGCCCGGCTCGATCTCGTTGCGCGACCCGGTTTGTACCGGGATGTACAGGGCCACGATGTTGGGGAAACCGGTGGGCACGACGATGACCTTCAAGCCATTTGGAAGGGTCTTCTCGGAGGCCTTGAAGGGGAGGACGTCGCCGGGACCGGCGGTCGTTTTTGTGGGAGCAGCGGACGCCATCGACGGAATCAGCAGCATGCAGAGCGCGAGCATTCGTAGTCGAAACATAAGTCTCCTTCGTTCGGTGTTCGGGATGCGGATCGTAACGTAGAAAGCGGGTTGGAAAGGGGAGGGGCGGGTGAACCTTTCGGTCACGCCAGTCCGCATCCTGAGAGCTTGTGAAGAAATCTCGAGCCGTCATCCAGAGCCAAGAGACGGCGCGGTGCGCCGGTGAGAGGGTGATGAACGGGAAGCTGACGGGCGCGGAGGCAAAGCGCCGGAGGCGCGATTGACCTTAGCCCAGGACTTCAGTCCTGGGACTTGAGTGGCACCCCCAGACGAGTCCCGGAGGGACGATTGACGATGCTTCGTTGCG
>JBKJQB010000084.1:0-3684 GCA_046594105.1 Thermoanaerobaculia bacterium | reverse complement strand
GCCGGCGAGCGAGAAGGTGCCGGTCGAACGATCCAGCTCTGCGGCACGGCCGTTGATGGTGATCGTCTGCGCATTGCCGGAAACGCCGCGCACCGTGATCAGCGGAGTGGAGACTAGGGCGTCGGGCGGCGGCTCCGTGAAGCGCAGAGCGATCGGCGTCTGGTCGAGGCGGAAGGTGGCCGCCACCGCATCGCTCTGCACTCCGCTGATCACAGTGCGCGGCATTTCCGGCAATGCTCAAACCATCACCATCAACGGCCGCGCCGCAGAGCTGGATCGTTCGACCGGCACCTTCTCGCTCGCCGGCGTCGCGCTGGTCGAAGGGCGCAATGAACTCATCGCAAGAGGAACGGCGGAGGGCCTCGAGGCGCAGGCCACGCTCGTGGTGAACCTCGACACGCGCGCGCCGGAGCTGGTCGTCGCGTCGCCGCTCGCGGGGACGTGCACCAACTCTGCGCAACTCTCCATCCGCGGAACGGTTGCTGATCCTCACCTCGCGTCGCTGTCGGTGTCGGCGGGAGGAGCGGCGCTCGCGGTCGTTCCCGACGCCGGCCAGCGCTGGGAGGCGTCGCTGCCGCTGCCGGCCGAAGGCTCAGTGGTTCTCACGATCGAGGCGCGCGATGCGCTCGGCCATCTGACCACCTCCACGATTCCCATCACGGTCGATCGCACCGCGCCAACGCTGGAACTCACGATGGATGGGCGGCCGTTCGCCGGTGGCGCGTTCCATCATTCGGTAGCGATTCAGGCTCGTGCCATCGACGCGGACGCTTCCGCGCGAGTGGCCATGAGCGTGAACGGGCAGGCCTACGCGCCGGGCGCGCTACTGCAGGCGGAGGGCAGGTACGCCGTGATCGCGACCGCGCGTGATTGCGCCGGCAACGCATCGCCGGAAACCTCCCTCTCGTTCGCCATCGATACGACGGCGTTGAAGATTGCCTCGCTCGATCCGCTCGAGGGGAGTACGGTGGGGGAGGCGGGCAACGGGATTCGGGGGACGGTCGATGCCGATGATCTGCAGTCGGTCTCTCTCGATGGAAGCGCAACCGCCGGCACCGTGAGCGGACGCGCGTTCTCCCTCGCGGGCGCTCCGCTTGTCGAGGGGAGCAACCGCTTCTTGCTGATCCTCACCGACACCGCCGGCAACATCACGCGGCAGGCGCTGTCGTTCCGGCTGAAGTCTTCTGTGCCGCTCGTGGAGATCCTCGAGAGCGATGTGCCGATCAGCTCCGGCGCGCTGTTCAATCATGCGATCCATCCGGCCATCCGTTCGAATGAAAGCAGCGCGAAGCTTGCCGCCACTCTCGACGGCGCTCCCTTTGCCTCGGGCAGCGAGATCAGCGCGGAAGGCCCGCACACCATCGTGGCCACGGCGTCGGATTCCTTCGGCCACACCTCAGCTGCGACGACGCGATCGTTCAGCATCGACACCATTCCGCCTGTGGTGAGCATCAGCAGTCCGGCTGCCGGTGCGGTGACTGACGCGGAGTCGGTCGAGGTGCGTGGAGTCGCCACCGGAGGCGATCTCGCGGGGCTGACCATCAATGGTGCAGCGGTGAGCGTCGGTGGCGATGGCTCGTTTGCATCGACGGCGGCGCTGGAGATCGGGAACAACCGGCTGAACGCGACCGCCGCCGACCGCGCAGGAAATCTGGGGACGGCATCGGTGGAGGTGACGCGCAGCGGTGGCGGGTCAGGCCTGATTCTGCTCACGCCCGCCGACCGCAGCGTGACCAACCATCCGTCGATCACCGTCGCCGGTCAGGTGCTCACCGTGCGCCTCGGGACGAAGGTGCTGATCAACGCGATGGAGCTCCCGGTCGATGCAACCGGCGCGTTCCGCCGCGAGAACCTGATCCTGGAGGAAGGGGACAACGCGATCACGGCGGTCGTGATGACGGCCGGGACGACGGCGGTCGCGCCCGCGCGCGGGATCACCATCCATGTGACTGCCGACTTCACGCCGCCCATCCTGCGAGTTCTGGCGAACGGCACCGACCTGGTGGCCGGCGCTCACTTCGCCGACTCGCCGTCGATCACGCTCCAGGCCACCGACGCGCAGGCGGTGACCACCACGTTGATCATGGACGGAAGCGCCGGGATCGCGCCGCTTCCCGCGCTTCGCAGCGGTGCGCACGCGCTGGTGGCATTGGCTCGCGATGCGGCGGGCAACGAGACCCGCATCGAACGCTCGTTCTTCACCGGCTCGGGATCGGGCGGCTCGCCCTGCCGCCTGACGGACTTCGATCCGCCCGATCGCGCGGTGGTCACCGCCAATGCCATCAAGCTTTCGGGCCGCGCCGCTGGAGCGAGCGCGGTGCTGGTCAACGGTGCGCGGGCCCAGCTCGCCGCCGGATCGTTCGCGGCATCGCTCAGCCTCGAGCGGGACGGTGCGAATCAGGTCACCGTCGCTTGTGCCGACTCGAGTGGAGCGGCGACGGCCGATCCTCCGGTCACGCTCACGCTGATCCGGGAGAGCGGCTCGCCGTCGATCACTATCAACACTCCAGCGCGGGACGCCGTCATCACCGGCTCGACAGTGGCGGTGAGCGGAACGGTCGGTCCGGAGGTCGTTGCCGGTGATGTCGGCGGTATTTCCTTCACTCCGGTCAACGGCGCGTTCACCGTTCCGAACGTCCTTCTCTCCGCGGGATTGAACAGCATTACCGCTCGAGGCAGGACGGGCGGTGGGCGGGTGGGTGTGGCCAGCGTGAATGTGGTGGTGGCGAGCGCGATGCCGCAGATCCTTCTGACCTCGCCATTGCCAGGAACGGAGACTGGCGCGTCGTCGATCGATGTCAGCGGCAGATACGGCGATGCCGATCCCGCCACGCTGGCGGTCAGTGCAGGCGGTGGGTCCTGGCCGGTGGCGGTTCATCCGTGGAGCGATACCAGCGGAACCTTTGTCGCAACCGGTGTGGCGCTGACGCCGGGAGCGACCACCACGATCACGGTCACAGTCCGCAATCGCGCCTCCGCAACGGCGCGCGCCTCTGGCGATGTGATCAACGTCGCCGGCGCACCGGCGATCTCGATCAGCAGTCCGGCGGACAACAGCGCCTATCGCGCGGACCAGGCGCTGCCCACGATCATGGGCACCATCAACGGCACGATCAACAGCACGAGTAGCGGCACGCTCAGCCCGATCGTCGCGTCGATCGTTCGCGTGAACGGCATCGAGTCGGCGGTCGATCCCTCGCTCCACTTCGCCACCAGCGTTCCGTTTTCGGGATCGGCCATTTCGATGCCGGTGGTCGCGCGGGTGACCACGCCGGCGGGCAAGTTCGCCAGCGCGTCGATTCGCGTCTTGCGCATGGGCGGGCCGCTGCGGGTGTTGAAGACCTTCCCGGAACCGGGATCGGCGGTGGATTCCGGACTGGTACTCGTGCTGCTCCTGTCCAACCCAGTCGATGGATCGACAGCCCGCGGAGCGATCTCCTTGTCGGACGACAGCGGGCAGACCATCACCGGCAGCGTCTTCGTCGATCGCGACTCCATCGCCTTCGCGCCGCAGGTTCCGCTGCCGGCCGGTCGCCGATACACGCTCACCCTCGGGCAGAGCCTCCGGGACATCGCCGGCGGTGCGCTCGCTGGGCCCTTCGCCTTGAGTTTTTCCACCACCACCAGCGCACCAGGCACAGCGCCGGTGGTCGATCAATCCGACAAGAGCGGTTGCTTGTCGCG